>JAXEBI010000224.1:0-1909 GCA_034094155.1 Phocaeicola sp. | reverse complement strand
GAAAGCATTAAAATGGGACGGTGACGGTTTTTTGATGTATACTAAAAGGCTGTCTCAAGGACGTTTCCGGGAAGTGCTGAAAAACAAGGATGGCAGTGTCCGTAGGCTTCAATGGGACGACTTTTACATGCTGATGAGGGGGCTCACACCTGTAAAAGTAACGGTCGAGAATCGCTTTAGAATGGCCGCCAAATAGTATATACAATACTGATAATCAAATAAATAAAGTATAGAGAAGTTGCATATATCAGTCTTTTTTCGTAACTTTAAAGCATGAAAAAGGATGAACTGATAGAGCTTTTGCAACGCCAGAATGACTTCCTACAGGGTAAACTGGAGGAAGCCTTGACGTCTGTCCATTCACTGACTTCCGCTAACGAGAAGCTGACTGCTACGGTTGAGGAACTGAGAAGGCAGATAGCCTCTTTGGAGGAAACTCTCAAAGGAAAGAACATCGAACTCAGTAAGGAAAAAACTGCCCGTCAGGCTATGCGCCGCCTGCAGGAATCCCCGTCGGAAAGACAGACCAGACAGGTAATATCAAGTCCGGATGCTCCTGAACAGAAGAAGGAAAAGAAATGCACAAACAACGGGGCAAGGAAAAAGACACATCCTGAATGTGAGATTGAAACTGTTGAGGTAGAGCCTGACAGTCCGGAATTCAATCCGGAAATAGCCAGATATATGTGTACATGCGATGTCGTGCGTTACTCAATGATTCCCATGCGCTTCATCAAGACAATCTATAAAGTAAAGAAATATATTCAGGACGGTATAATCTTCAAAGGTCCTGTTCCGGCAACTCCTCTGTTGAACTCACAGTACACATCCTCTTTTATCGCAGGTCTGGCTGAGTTGCGCTATCTGCACGGCATGCCGCTTGAGAATGCAGTCGAATACTTCCGTTCACACGGTTTCGATCTTGATAAGGGTACCGCCCAGAAACTTGTCAGCAAAACCAAAGTACAGCTTGAGAACCTTTATAAGGCCCTTGCAAAGGCAATCCTTGAGGATAATTATATCTGTGGTGATGAAACTTATCAGAAAGTACGTCTGCAGGTAGCCACTGAATCCGGGAAGAAAATCAAGAAAGGATATATCTGGGTGTTTGTCGGTATGACCACAGGCCTGGTGTACTTCTTTTATGATGACGGATCACGTTCTGCTGAAGTCTTCGAAAATGAAATAAAAGGATTTAACGGTGCCTTCCAATGCGACTATTACTCCGGATACCGCCATATCGGAATCGGTAATCTGAAAGGAATTAAAAGACTTCCCTGTCTGCAACATATAAAACGGAAGTTTCTGGATATAAAGGATAATACTATTGCCCAGCAAACAGCCAAACGCTTCGGCCTGTTGTATCACTTCGAGCATAAACACAAAATAGGCAAGGACGGATGGACTGACGAGGACCACCTTCAGTGGAGACAACGCTACTCAAAGGTGATGCTTGAAAAAATCCACAGAGGACTGATTGAGATTAAAGACCGTCCGGGAATACCTCCTGATGACCCTCTGAATGCGGCTGCAGAACATGCGCTGAAACAGTGGAATGAAATCCCTGCAATCTTCTCTTCTCCTACATACAGGCTTGACAACAATGAAGTTGAACGGATCAACAGGTATATATCACTGACAAGACGACGTCTGACAATCGGATCTCATACCGGAGCCGAAGTGGCTGTGTTGTACCATTCATTAGCCATAACATGCCATAGATGTGGAATAAACATATTTGAATACTTCTGCGACATTATAGACCGTTGTGCCGCATGGCCTCCTAATACCCCTATAGATAGATATCGTGATTTGCTTCCTGACAGATGGAAGAAAACACAAAGATAGCCACCCAAAAATCTGGGCGGCTATCTTTTTATGTGGTGAACGCTATCGCGGACGGTTGTAC
>JAXEBI010000223.1:0-1613 GCA_034094155.1 Phocaeicola sp. | reverse complement strand
GTGCTCGTAAGGATTCTTTGATATTGGAAAAACTGGCTAAAGAATTCCGTAAAGCATCTTTGGAAGCAAGTAAAAAGTAGTTCTCTTTCTGAGTAAAGAATAAAGCTGTCATAAGTTCTGTTGGTTGCTTACTTTTTTATTTATGAAAGATAAAAATAATTCAGAGTCTCTTTTGTATATATTAAAAGTCTGATAGGCTATATTGCTTATCAGATTTAGTTTTTATTTATATTTTTTTGTAAAAGAAAAAATAATAGAAAGCGTTAGCTTTTGTCATGCACCGGAATCTGGTAAATTTCATTCATCCGCAAGACAAACAGTTTTCGCCTATGTTTGGCGTGGGCTTAACTTGTTTGCGGATAGGTTTACCAGAACCTCGGTGCTACAGTTATGTCCCACGTTTTCTTTTGATATCTAAAAATGCTTGACGGGACTTCAGGCTAAGAATTAAAGTGCTATGAAAAGTACATTACTGAATGAACTTATGAAGATTCCCCAAGATGCCACTTATGTAACAGTGCTAGGTGTGGAAATGCAAGTTATAGATAGAGATGAAGCCGTGCGTTTGTTAAACTTCGATCCGACTGACAGCAACATTCATGAGTGCATATTAAGTAACGGTCATTTCTTGTTTCAAACAGAAAACAGAACCCTCGTTGCTTTATATAAAGTGCTATAAGTATCAGAATAAAACACCAATCCTATTCCTTTTCTATCTAATAAAAACGTTTAGGCGGAGAAATGCCGGAATATTATGGATAACTAATTGTATTATGACGATATCCTCTGTGATGTTATATACAATTTATCCCATACAACTTTTTAATTAGATTTAAATGTAGAATCCACGAAAAAAACTTTCCCCGTCTATTAAAGAGGTTCTGATACTCTTCATTAGATATGAGTACCTACAACACAACAAAAGCAATAATCACTTTCTAAAATCTTACCTTATAAACATTCTCAATAAACTCTATTCGATAGTTGGAGCTACTCTTTCGATACAAATAGTATCAAAGTATGAAGCTAACACTCAATCGCAAATTCAGAGGTCAGACCTATACAATAGGCGACTTGTCCATCAATGGCAATTTTTTTTGTAACACCATCGAAGACACCGTAAGAAAACTTCCGGCAGCTTG
Source organism: Phocaeicola sp. (assembly GCA_034094155.1). Classification (GTDB taxonomy): domain Bacteria; phylum Bacteroidota; class Bacteroidia; order Bacteroidales; family Bacteroidaceae; genus Phocaeicola. The sequence goes on along the minus strand of JAXEBI010000223.1, from coordinate 471 downwards.
CCCCAATACCCCTAATGGCCGTTCTTGTACTTGTAAGGAAAAGATTTATGCCAGAACTGCCATTCCCGCTGGAACATACAAAATCACTTTTCAGTACAGCCCCAAGTACAAGAAAAAGATGCCGTATCTGCACGATGTGCCCCATTTCCTCGGCATCCTGATTCATTCCGGAAATACCGAAGTTGATTCTGTCGGCTGTATCATCGTGGGGAATAACACGGTTAGAGGGAAAGTGTTGGAATCCCTTGCTACTTTCCAGAATTTATATTCCATACTTGAGTCCGCGGTCGATATAACCATTCAAATCGTATAAGGAATGGCGGTCAACAAGCTCAAACCGCCTAAAAACCTGCATATCGAGTTCAAACCGTCACCACGACAATATGAACTGTGGAAGTTGTTGCAGCCTAATTATTGTCCCCATTGCGGCGGAGAAATAGAGCAAATCCTTGTCGGTTACGATCCGCAAAG
>JAXEBI010000222.1:0-1235 GCA_034094155.1 Phocaeicola sp. | reverse complement strand
GGTCGTCTGTTCGAGTCAGGCCTCCGCAACAAAAAATTAAACATATAACATCGCGGAGTGGAGCAGTTGGTAGCTCGTTGGGCTCATAACCCAAAGGTCGTCTGTTCGAGTCAGGCCTCCGCAACAAGGAAAGACAATATCATTTTTTTGATATTGTCTTTTTTTATATCCTTTCTTTTCACTATGTTTGCATAAATCATAATAACTTAGAATTATGCAAAACATCAAAAAACAACTAACCGAACTGATAGGAAAAACCCCAATGGTTGAACTGTCAAGAATAAGCCAGTCACACAATTCCCAAGCAAGGATAATAGCAAAACTCGAGTCATTCAACCCAGGAGGAAGCGCAAAAGACAGAATAGCCCTTTCAATGATAGAAGATGCTGAAAAATCCGGAAAACTTAAACCCGGCTCAACCATAATAGAGCCTACAAGCGGAAATACAGGAGTGGGACTCGCATGGATCTCAAGCACAAAAAACTACAAGCTCATCCTCACCATGCCCGAAACCATGAGCAAAGAAAGACAACTCCTTCTAAAAGCTTATGGCGCGCAGATAATACTAACCCCAGGAAAAGAAGGAATGAAAGGAGCCATAGAAAAAGCAAACCAGCTTAATAAAAAAATCAACAATTCTATAATACTACAACAATTCAACAACAAGGCAAACCCAGAAGCGCATTACAACACAACAGCCGAAGAAATATGGACAGACACCGACGGACAAACCGACATATTCATAGCATGCGTAGGAACAGGAGGTACAATAAGCGGAGTAGGCAAAAAACTCAAAGAAAAAAACAGTAAAATCAAAATCATAGCTGTAGAACCCGATTCATCCGCTGTTATATCAGGAGAAAAAGCAGGTCCACATAAGATACAAGGAATAGGCGCCGGATTTATCCCCAATACATTAGACACAAAAATCATAGACAGAGTTGTAAGAGTGAAAGACGAAGACGCCATGTCTACCGGAAGAGAACTGGCCATAAAGGAAGGAATATTATGCGGCATTTCATCAGGAGCCGCACTTCATGCAGCAATAAAAGTATCACAGGAAGAAGAAAACGCCAACAAGAACATAGTCGTACTACTTCCCGATACCGGAGAAAGATACCTGTCGACTGAGCTTTTCAATAAAACAAAATAAGAATAAAACATAAAAAAAGCCTCGCTAATGCGAGGCTTAATACTTTCGGTGGGCGTTGACGGATTCGAACCGCCGACCCTCT
>JAXEBI010000221.1:0-1588 GCA_034094155.1 Phocaeicola sp. | reverse complement strand
AGGAAAAAAAGACCGCTACACCCTGCTGTCAAAACCGTTGATGAAAAAGCTGACGGAATATAACAGACTATACAAACCGAAAGTGTGGCTCTTTGAACACAGACCGGGAGAACCTTTCACCGAGAGTATCGTATCGAAACGGTTGAAGGCCGCGGCTTGGGAAGCGGGAATCACGAAACGGATTTACCCGCACCTGCTACGCCATTCGTTCGCCACTCACCTGCTGGAGCAGGGAACCGACATCAAGATAGTGAAAGAGCTTATGGGACATAACAATATCAAGACGACAGAAAGGTATGTCCACATAGCAGACACTTTCAAAAGCAATATCAAAAGCCCGTTGGACGATCTACTATTGGAGGAAAACGAGGCTTGATACTTGAAGAAAATAACAGCCAAATCGGCTGATAGTATAACATTATAAACCCAATAAAACAAATGTGTATGAGCGATATGTTTGAGAAATTTTATGAGCGGTACGCTCCAGAGGAAAAAGAAGTAATCGTTTTGATTCAACGCACTTTGGGGGCCGGATATGATAATAGAGGTTTTTGGGATATGACCGTCATATCTTTGGGCATGGTGTTTTGCGACACTGGAGAAGTCAATATTCGAGAGGGGCGACTGGACTGGCCCGTCACCGAGGAAGAAAAAAACAGTAAAAAAAGTTGGAATCGATTTGAGAGAGAACAAATCTACCGTGTCAAGGTCAGGAAGCTGTTGGATGAATATGTGCCGGAACATATTACCCCTGAAAAATTCAACTGTTGGGCAGTCACGGAAGTGCTGGAACAGTCAGTTTCCTGCCCGGAGTTAGAAGCGGTTTTGGAGGAATATAACAAGCCTGTGGTCATAGAGGACAAAGTGCTGGGGCCGCTGACGCTAAATCGGGAGCTTGATATGTTTGAGGCGACCTTCTTATGGAACGGCAATGAGGTTCCTTTCATGCTTGAGGTTAACTCGGAGAGCAAATCGTCATGGAGCCGTGCCCGTACAGCAGCAAAAAAGTTGGTTGCCGAGCAGGAAACATGGGATGAAACCATGCGGAAATTTGCAGCAAAGAAACTCACAGCACTTGCCAACGACTGGCTGACTGAGGATGAGGAGAGCAAGGATGCCAAGCCAATCACTGAAGACGAGTTTGCGAAGCGTATCACACTCTCAGAAATTTCCATCACGCCAAGCGGTAGCTTTACTGCTTACTATGACGATGATGATATGTTTTGGGGGCATGCCGTAGAGATTAATGGTTCTTTGAAGAAAGGCATTGCCAATGCCAACATTGCAGGATAACCAATCGGAACGTCCCGACCAATGGATGATATATTAGACAAATACTAAGGATGGACGCTGGCAGTGTTTCCCGGAGCTTCGGGTTATGTTTTTCATTGGAAATGTTGTTTTTTAATGAGAAAGAGGATATACAGACAAATTTCAAGTGGGTTTATAACAAGCGGCTCAACCTCCCATGATAAGGTCGGTTAGCCACCGAACATTAGCAACCCAAAATAAATGGAAATGATTGAAGAGACTTTAAGAACTGAATTTGAAGCATTGAAAAATGACTTTGAAATCATAAGACAACAAA
>JAXEBI010000220.1:0-1852 GCA_034094155.1 Phocaeicola sp. | reverse complement strand
AGAATCATACGTGAGCTGAAAGGCAAAGGGAAGACTGTCATAATATCATCGCATCTTATCAATACCTTACACGAACTTTGTGATGAGATTGATTTCTTGGATGGTCATACCATTCGGAAAAGATATATCCAGGCATCAATTTATGAGATAGAGCAGGATATTCTTAACAGGAAACATTAACCTAAAGATAACGTACTGATAACATAAACTCTTGTTCTTTGCGCATACTTTTGCAGCGTAAGTATAATGTAATATTTATAGCCTATGAAGAAAAGCTCTTATAAATACGGTCGTATATTTTATTATGGATTAATGGCTGGTGCTGCAATTGGAATACTTATAATGTCGTATTTCCTTATATGCTATAATACACCAATGTTTCATTTTCATGTTTCATTAAATGATGCAGATTGTTTACAAATTGAATTATCGAATAAGCATTATGTGTTTGATACAGGGGCGAATGTTACTGTTATTTGCTCGGATACAATACCGAGAAACTATGTTTTTTCTTTATCAAAGAATGTTACAGATATACATGGCAATAAATCCCGTGAAGAGGTATATCTTTTAAATCACTTTAAGTTAGGTGAGTTGGAAACAAGGTTTCAGACTTGCATGATAAAACCTCAACAGTATTTGTTTGGTGACGCCAGCGGTATATTGGGAACGGATATTATAAATAGAGCGAACTGGTGTATTGATTTTAAGGAGAAGAAAATAATGGCTGGTTCAACTATACCGGAACATTATGATTTTATGTTGGGATATACTGTAAAGAACAATTTGTATTATGCAGACATGAAGATAGGGAATTTGAGTGTCAAGGATATCCTGATAGATACCGGATACAGTCGTAGTGATTTTGTTCTTGAAGAAAAACTTAGACAAAGTTTGAAAGGTCTTGAATTCACTAAAACTGATACATGCTTTTCATTTACAAATGCCAAGGAAGAGTATAAAATCTATAGTAAGAGCGAATGTCTTCTGAATGATATGTATATTGAAAATGTTACTTTCTCTTTTTCAACGAATAGAAATATTCTCGGTCTTGATTTTTTTAAACGATTTTCATCCGTGTGTATTGACTCGGATAAAAGTAAGATGTACTGCTGTAAATAACTGATTCTAAGGAGGATGATTAATTTTCATGCGGTGTTGAAAACAGATATTCGATAAAGCAATATACAATAGGGGCTGCAATAGTCTATATTGCATACGAGTTTCTCGGACTTTTTCATATTCATGGCACTTTTGATATATATGATATTATTGCCATAATAATAAGCAGCCTTGTTTTTTACCGATTATGTCTTTTGTTTATAGTTTCAAGCGGAAGATAGATAGTAAATTCCGTAAATTCTCCTTCTGTGCTGTTTACGAATATTCTTCCATCATGCGCCTTTATCACCTGGTCAACAAAGTTCAGGCCCAGTCCGAAGCCTGAAGCTCCGTTCTTGCGGCTGCGCTTTGCCGCCGCTGCGCGTTCATACTTCTGGAAAATGATTTTCTGGTCGGCTTCGGATATACCCAGACCATTGTCGCGTACTTTCAGAATAGTGTAGCGTTCGCTTTCTTCCGTCGTGATATTTATTTCCACACTCTCCTTTGAGTATTTGATGGCATTGTCAATCAGATTGCTTAATACTTCACCCAGATAATCGTTGTCTGCATAAGCTGTTTTGGCCTGCAAGCTGATGATAAAGTTTACAGGTTTCTGTGCTTTTGCCTTGAATTTTTCGGTCAGTTTCTCTATTATCGGTGTAAGCTCGACTTCTGTTTTGTTCATCTCCAGTTTATGGTTCTCCAGTTTGGAGATGGTAAGTATTTTGTTGGTGAGAGCAAACAGATG
>JAXEBI010000219.1:0-1222 GCA_034094155.1 Phocaeicola sp. | reverse complement strand
GCAATGCAAAGTTGTGATGATGACGATGAGGATGCTCCTGTTTCAGAACAACTGGAGAAAGCCTTTATCAATGAATTTGGCAACGTAGCCCATAACTGGTCTACGCGGGGGACTAATCATATTGCATCTTTCAATCAAGACAAGACAGAAAAAGAAGCCTGGTTTGAGGCAAATGGAGTCTGGCTGATGACAGAAACGGACATTGTTTATGATGATCTTCCTGCATCGGTAAAACAAAGGTTTGAAGCACTTACTCAATATGAGGGTTGGAAGCGTGACGATGTGGATATGCTTGAGCGTAAGGGCATGGAGAAAGTATATGTGATTGAAATCGAAAAAGGCAAGGAGGAATTGGATCTCTTTTTTGATGTCAATGGAAATCTGTTGAAGGAAGTGGCTGATAAAGACGATGATTCGTTCAACTATTTACCTTCTAAACTTCCTGATGCTGTAGCTCGGTTACTGAATGAAAAGTATGTCGGTTATAAATTGTTGGAGGTTGAAGTGGATCCTGTTTCCAAACTACTGGAAGTAGATGTCCTTTTGCAGTCTGCCAAGTTGGAGGTTTGCTTTGACGTTACAGCATCCTATGCGTGGGTCTCTACTTCGCAGGATGTGTTGTATAAGTCTTTGCCTGATGTAGTAAAGACTACTGCTCAAAATACCGTAAAAGAACATGCCGGCTATGAACTGGATGATGAAGAAGCAGAAAAGGTGGTGACTCCTACAGGTACCTATTATATTGTGGAATTGGAAATGGATGGAAAACCTGACGTTCAAGTTGAAATTAAAGAAGACGGTACACTAAAACAATAAGATTCATGTAATAATTCCAATAAAAGAAGAGAGCCTTTTGCTGCATTTCAGCAAAAGGCTCTTTCTTGATTATACAAGTACGGCTAATTTAAAAACGATAAGCAAATCCAAGATTGAATACAGCTTGATCAAAATCACTGACTAATTGATAACGGAACTCAAAGTTCATCATCCAGTTTCTGGCTATTGCGAAATCAACTCCACCACCAATATTCATGCCAAACCGGCATTCATTGTCGCTGTCGTCATCGCCATCTATATGGACGTGATTCCCATGTATGTCCACATCTAAGTCATCATCCCAGTCAAACATCCAATTGGAAAATGTCAGACCAAGCAATGGGTAAAGTTTCACTTTGCTTGCTACGGGAAACAAATAGTGAAAATTCAGGTTTACGTCTAACAT
>JAXEBI010000218.1:0-1637 GCA_034094155.1 Phocaeicola sp. | reverse complement strand
CAGAAGTCCAGAGTACGTATGAGTCTGTCATCCAAAGGTATTTCTTCCACACGTTCCGCATTACCATTTGAGATGCGCCAGCGTGTTATCTGACAACGGTTAGAGTCAAGAACCCAAACGGAGTCGGGAGAACTTATTCTGACGCGTTCGGCAGATAGTATATCTTCAGGTCCTTCTCCACGACTGCCGAATGAAGTGACATACCTCCACTCAGGATAGGTGAATGCATGGAGAAAACAACTGTCCGGATGCAGATCGAGAATGACAGCAAGACTGTCATTTATTTCCACCCGGTAAGGATAGCGCAGGTAAACGCTATCACAAGAGATGGATTTCGCCTGCGACAGAGTTATCACTTCAGGAAAATCCGCATAACGAGGATACACTTCTCTGGCCAAGAAGTTACATCCACAAAAAAATAAAGTTGCAATGAAATATATCAAGATAAAAGCAAGATTATTTTTCATAAGGCAATATCACTAATATAACGACAATCCGATGAATTATAAGTACTTGTAAATTGGGCGATTAGTAATATTGTTGTATCTTTATAATGCTGAATTACAAAGATTCACAAACAATAATCGATATTATCACCGGGAGTAAAGTTATAGAATTATTTTGTATGACAGATTATTTTGCTTCGATGATTTTTTTTAATTCTGCAACTTTTCTGATGTCATGATGACAAAATATACGCTTAAGCCGGCAATATAACCGCTTTGTGGAACTGGAAAAAGAGAATCAGAGAATCCATATCGACAAGAAGTTCAAAGGATATCTTAAAGTATATAGCCAATAAGTTGTATGATTCAATTTATAGCCTTCATATTTCTAAAGAAATTGAGTAAGATTCAAATATCCAAATTGAATATCACTGTCGAAATTGATTATTAAACGGTTGTTGCTTTCATCATAGCAAAACCTGTTTATCTTACGGTCTAAATTTAATGTTTTTATGTAATCGCCGTCAATAGTAAATATATGGAGTTGTTTTGCTCCTTCATTCCTTTGCCAGTCTTCTCCTATATATGAGGCAACAATTTTATCACCACAGATCACTACATTTGAAAAATGTTCTTTTCTGTCTCCATTCTCATCCCAATTTGGGCCATAAATATTACATAGTAATTTAAGGTCGGTATCATACAGGCTCATTAAATCATACCTTCTGTTACACTCAACTATTCTATTAAATTTCGTTGATGCAGAAAAGGCTACTCTTTTTTTCTTATCGGCAGGATGAACATAATCTATAAATTCTATGATTCCGGTAGCAATATTCCACTTCCCGGCTGTCTGATGGAATGAGGATTCGGTCAGCTTTACAAAGGAGCCGTAAGATAAAGTATCGTTTATATAGTAAAGATCATCGGGAATTGTTGTGCCCGATAATTTTAATTTCAGAGATGGTAGATGTTGAGGATTTACAGACAAACTGTCAGCATTGTAGCTGAGCAGCTTTCTCTGGGCATTGTCCATAACATAAATTTCGTGAGTGTCATTATTACATGCTATCGTTCCAATGCTTGATATATCATTAGGACCTTGTCCTATATCACCGAAACTATAAAGCCATTTAAAGTTGTCTTTATCAAAAACGTGTATCAATTTATCCATGGACTTATAGTCTACTA
>JAXEBI010000217.1:0-1582 GCA_034094155.1 Phocaeicola sp. | reverse complement strand
ACGGGTGAAGATATGGTGTGATGTGAAAAAAATTATTATTTCATCAAACTTTTTTCCGGGATATATGGTTATTATATTTGCAGGATATAATTAAACACCAAATAAAGATGATAACCAACAACGACATGCTGTTGGCCTTCGGGCTTACACTGATAGCCGGACTGTCAACCGGCATAGGCAGCCTTATAGCATTGCTGTCGAAAAAGACAGACACACGTTTTCTGTCGGCGTCATTGGGACTGTCGGCAGGAGTAATGATTTATGTATCATTCATGGAACTTATGCCGGAATCCGTGCATCTGCTCAGCGGAATATACAGCGAACGCGAAGCTTCGGTATATATGCTCCTGGCCTTTTTCATAGGTATAGGGCTTATAGCACTTATAGACTTTCTGGTTCCTGAAGATGAGAATCCGCATGAGATACATTCGTCGCAAGGCAATGACAAGAAACTGAAGCGGACGGGAGTGATGATGGCACTTGCCATAGGAATACATAATTTTCCGGAAGGACTTGCAACATTTACATCGGCACTTACCGACCTTGAAATAGCCATACCTATTGTGTTTGCAATAGCCATACATAACATACCTGAAGGAGTGGCTGTGTCTGTTCCTATCTATCACTCCACAGGAAGCCGCAGGAAGGCATTCTGGTATTCATTCTTGTCGGGAATGGCCGAACCTATCGGTGCACTGATAGGAATACTTTTCCTCATCCCCTTCTGGACTCCTTCAATCAACGCGCTGCTCCTTGCCCTTGTTTCAGGAATCATGGTATATATATCATTCGATGAGCTGCTGCCAAGCACAGAAAAGTACGGACATCACCATTGGGGAATTACCGGTGTAATCTCCGGTATGGCAATAATGGCGGTAAGTCTGTTGCTGATATAAGAATATTATAGGAAACTTTATGAAAATATTGGAAAAATAAATTTAAATCCATATCTTTGTTAATGGCTGTAAGTTGTAATCCTCTTCTATTAAGAGTGACAACTTACAGCCTTTGTCTTATTTGTTTACAACTTATAACTATGAAAATCAATAAACAACGCACTACATTCTTTATCCTGGCAGTTGCCGTAATTATATTCATACTAATGAGTATATTCAACAACAACCACACTGTAGATACTTCCGAATACGTTATAAACAAGCCTTGGGAAAAGGAAATACGTATAGCAAACAGTGACTATATGAAGCATTATCTGTATTCAGTTACAGGATTCTACAAAGAATTGCCGTGGGCTGTGCGTACTTCCTATTCAATCATACAGATTTCGAGTCTGGCCCTTATAATACTGCTTTATATCCTGTTCTGGGATGTAAGGAGAAAAAAATCAATACAGAAAAACTATACTGACATAAAAGAAAAATACTTTGAGAAACTTAAAGAAATATGTACACAGGACAAGGAAATAAGCGAGAAAGAAATTAAAGAGATTTTGGAATTGAATGATGATTCCAACTTCACCTATTCTGAAAAAATATTACTTATAGATCTTTTCCTGGAGCTGAAGATGGATATAGCAATCAGTCCTAACAGCATAAAGAACATTCAGAATTCCATAAAAGCATTC
>JAXEBI010000216.1:0-1760 GCA_034094155.1 Phocaeicola sp. | reverse complement strand
GTAACAGAATTACTATCGGGAGCAATGTACTGATAGGACCGAACGTACAAATATATACAGCAACACATCCGGTTGAGTTGAACAAACGGCTGACACCTGTGGAAACGCCTGACGGAATAAAATATATACGCCATACGTATGCACTTCCTGTAACCATCGAAGATGGATGTTGGATTGGTGGTGGAGTTATCATTTTACCAGGTGTCACCATAGGCAAAGGAAGCGTAATTGGCGCAGGAAGTGTAGTTACCAAATCTATCCCGGCTGATTGTCTGGCAGCAGGTAATCCTTGTAAAATCATCCGTAAAATCAATGTACCTAATGAACAGGATTAAGTTGGTAGCCTTCGATTTGGACGGTACCATTGCGGATACGCTTCCGCTATGCATAAAAGCTTTCAGAATGGCCGTACAACCATATATGTCACAGACTCTATCAGAAGATGATATCATAAAAACTTTCGGTCTGAACGAAGAAGGTATGATAAGGAAAGTGGTTAAAGATGAATATTGGAAACAGGCACTACAAGATTTCTATCCTATTTACATGAAACTGCATCGTTTTATGTGTCCAAAGCCATTTCCAGGCATGCGTGAACTGATTATTCAATTAAGACAAAACAACCTGATTGCGGCACTTGTCACAGGCAAAGGTGCAAAGAGTTGTGAGATTACATTGCAGCAATTGGGGATGAATTCTGATTTCGACAGAATCATAACAAGTAATGCAGAACGAAATACCAAACATGAAGCTTTGAATGAATTGTTGAATATTTACCATCTTTCCCCTGCAGAAATCATTTATGTCGGAGATACTGTTTCTGATATAATGCAATGTAAGATAGTGAATGTGATATGCTTATCAGCAGCATGGAATGTGGATAATTCTGTCAAAGAGGAATTGGAAAGATATAATCCCGGTAAAGTATTCCACAGTATTGGGGGATTATATGAATATATTTTTGAACATCTCCAATGAATATTGATGATATTTCCGTATTTTTGAAATCATAATTTAATCTTTAACAGAAAGTATTATGGAACAACAATTTTGCCAAAGTTGCGGTATGCCTCTTACTGATACAAATAAAGGCACAAATTCGGATGGAAGTCTGAATGATGATTATTGTATGTATTGTTATCAAAAAGGGCAATTCACACAAGATTTTACCATGAACCAGATGATTGAATTCTGTGCTCAATTTACGGAGCAAATAAACAAGGATACAGGCTGGAATCTTACTCCTGAGCAAGCCAAGGAACAGATGAGACAATTCTTCCCTAATCTTAAACGATGGAAAGAAAAGGACAATAGAACACTTTTGGAAAAGGCAACCGGCTTGCTTGCACAATGTAAGGACATTACGATTGTCTCAATTGATGCAGAAGGATTTCCCCGCCCGGTTCCAATGTCTAAAATCAGTTCTAAAGGATGTAATGAGGTATGGTTGGCAACAGCTGCCAATTCAGTGAAGGTTACAGATTTCAAACTGAACAACAAAGCCGGACTTTGTTATTCAAATTATGGTGACAGCGTAGGATTGAGAGGAACAGTTGAGATTATATCCGATGACAACATACGAAAAGAAATGTGGCAAGACTGGCTCGTCAATTATTTTCCTGGTGGTCCTACAGATCCTAATTTTGTATTATTACATTTTGTTGGCAAAGAAGCTACATTCTGGATTAATGGAGAATTCGAGCACGAAAAGTTGTAATTAATAATCATAAATTAAAAATGAAGAACGAAATTTTATATTT
>JAXEBI010000215.1:0-1304 GCA_034094155.1 Phocaeicola sp. | reverse complement strand
GGTCCAAATCAGGGGTTAATACACCGTATTTATGTTCAAAAATCTTGCCCGAATCATCTATTATACAAAGGAAAACACTATCTTTGTGGACATCAAGCCCTGCTACTATTCTATTAGGTCTATTCATATGAGGATTTTTTTTATAATTGTATGTACCTCAAATATACAACATTTTGTGCTTCGAGCACGGAAATAGACGATGAATCAAGTACGTAGGGCTTGATTTTTTATTGCACCGGCATAAAAAACGAAGATTTTTATGTAAGTTTGTAAATGTTGTTATTGGTGTAAACTGATACTTTAACCTTAATAGATAAATAAAGTCCTGCCCCAATAAGGATTATTTAATGTTTCTGGAATTATTGCTACTTAGCTAAGTATAAACTTTAAAAATAATAATGATATGGATTCAATAAAAAACAGAAGAACAATTCGTAAGTATAAAAAACAAGATATTCCTGATACTTTGTTGGAGTCAATGCTTGAAGAAGCATTCCGAGCATCAACAATGGGAAATATGCAATTGTACAGTGTCATCATAACAAAAGATGATGATATGAAATCAAAGCTTGCGCCTGCACACTTTAATCAGCCTATGGTAACTCAGGCTCCGGTTGTACTTACATTTTGTGCCGATTTTAACCGTTTTACCAAATGGTGTCTTCAAAGAAATGCTACTCCTGGTTATGATAATTTCCTTTCTTTTATAAATGCAGCTTCAGATACATTGTTGGTTACACAGAATTTCTGCACTATAGCCGAAGACAATGGATTAGGTATTTGTTATTTGGGTACTACGATTTATAATCCAGGACCTATTATAGAGGTTCTGAATCTTCCAAAACTTGTTATACCTATTGCAACAATAACTGTGGGATATCCTGATGAGTTGCCACAACAGCCTGACAGACTGCCTTTAAATGGTATAATTCATAAAGAAACATATAAGGACTATGATAGTAATGATATAGATGAAATTTACCGTTTAAAAGAGGCATTGCCAGAAAACAAGAATTTCGTTTTAATTAATAATAAAGAAACTCTTGCTCAAGTGTTTACTGATTTGAGATATAAAAAGGCTGATAATGAATTTATGTCTGAAAATCTGATAAAGGTTTTGAAGGAGCAAGACTTTATTAAGTAGTTTAATAATACATTGATTTGATAAGCATTGAGATGTTATCTCAAAAATCTGAAAATAAAGAAATTTATATGTTTTATATAACATCTTAATGTCTTATCTTATATATTTCCCCAAAAAAGGTTCGGCTGAGTTTCAAACAAATATGATATATATATAAATT
>JAXEBI010000214.1:0-1336 GCA_034094155.1 Phocaeicola sp. | reverse complement strand
GAGGCACTTCCATCTTCAGGGAAAATTCCTTTTCCTCGTTGCCCGACTTGATTTCAACCGCAGGGTTGTGCTTCAATTCCTGTTTCTTTCCCTTCACCGACGACAAGGTGGCGATGTACTGCTCAACCAGTGCCTTTAATTCCGATTCATCAAAGTTTCCACTGAATACGAAGGTAAATTCGGCTGCATTGGCAAGTTGCTCACGGATGATGGAAAGGATATTCTCACGGTTTGCCTTCTCTATATCACTTACACCGAACACCTGCTTGTTGGGCGAAGCGTAAAGGAACTCCTGCACCTTCTTCTGGAATACGAAGCTCGGATTCTGTTCCTGATTCTGAATGATTCCTTTATAAAGATTCTGCATGGCGACAAATTCATCCGGTGTTACTGTCAGTCCTGTGAAGTTCATATATATCATTTCCATGTAAGTCTTCAGGTCCTTTGGCGTAGTGTTTCCTGACAGACTGCGTACATAGTCATCCAACGTAATTTTCAGAGAAAGCTGTTTTCCGGCAAGTAGTTTTGAAAGATCGGAATTAGTAAAATTTCCCAATCCATGCTGTTCCAATACAGCAGGCATAAACATCAAGTCCGCAGTCTTGTCGTTTCCATAAACCGAAGTACCGCCTTTTGCCACAGCCATCATATTGATTTCGTCAGCCTTGAAGTCAGTTTTCTTCAATATCACTTTGGCACCGTTTGAAAGAATCCATTCCTTGGCTCCGAAATCAGAAAGCATGTTTTCCTTCACCACCTTTCCGACTGCAGGCAATTCGCTTACCAGAGGTTCATCCTTTACATTGTCAACGTAAGGAGCAATGTTTTCTGCTTCCACCTGAGAAAGCAATGCAAGTATATCATCATCCTTAGGACATGACTCCCCTTCGCGTGCAGGCATCATACCGAGAACAACCAGATTTTTGTCCGAAACAATCTGCGAGAACACCTGATTTACAGCTTCCACTGGTATCTGGTTTACAATCATGCTCATCATCTGATATTCTGTCTCTATACCAGGTATAGGTTTCTTGTCTATAAAGTTACGTACATACGATTCTGCAAGAGTCTTGTTTTCCTGCTGGTTGCGGTTGTTGTATGCCTTTTCAAGCTGAGAAAGATATTCTGTACGGCAACGCGCATATTCAGTGGCGGTAAATCCTCCCCTCTTGGCACGGAGAGCCTCACGATAGACAGCCTTCAGTCCTTCGTTGAAGCTGTTACCCTTAGGAACCATAGCCATTTGGAAAGCCTGTTTAGTCTTTGCCATAATAAACTCACCGTAAAATGCAGAAGCTACAGCAAACGGAGCATCCGCCTTCTGTCCCAGTTCGTT
>JAXEBI010000213.1:0-1703 GCA_034094155.1 Phocaeicola sp. | reverse complement strand
AGAATCATACGTGAGCTGAAAGGCAAAGGGAAGACTGTCATAATATCATCGCATCTTATCAATACCTTACACGAACTTTGTGATGAGATTGATTTCTTGGATGGTCATACCATTCGGAAAAGATATATCCAGGCATCAATTGATGAGATAGAGCAGGATATTCTTAACAGGAAACATTAACCTAAAGATAACGTATCTGATAACATAAACTCTTGTTCTTTGCGCATACTTTTGCAGCGTAAGAAATAAAAAATGAAGTCTTACTTAATATTATGATAGCAGAATTAATAGTTTCAGCAGTAGCATCGGTGTCTTTATCAACTCCTAACGTAGTTTATAATGTATCTTCCGATGATAAGAAAGTGACAAATATAGAGGCATATTCTGTAAGTGATGGCAAATATCTTAAACGTATGTATAAGATAAACTTTATCTATAACACAGAGGTGAAGTTACCGATAAGAATACTTATCAGTGGGATGAAAGAAATTCCGGTTATATATTGAAGGATACTAAGAAGTTTACCAAATAAAATCCTTCAATTTATCTCTCTAAAAGTTTAACTCTATAATCCCTGATGTTCTGTATGGTTTATTCTGGGTATCAGGGATATATAAGATTTTGGCATGTTCTATGAATATACCTAAAAATATAAATCATACAATGGATAAGACTAAAACATGGAAAATAATTGCATCAATTTTTATGTTGATGGTTATTGGAATCCTATTAAAAAATATCAATCTGTCTAATAAAAGTTATATTGTTTTCGTTCCTGTTATTTTATTATTAGGAATGATTTTTGAAAAACAAAATATTTATAGGGGATGGTTGATATCTACAATTTTTGCTGCTTTATATTCCTTTATATGGTATTTCTTTAACCCGGAAAAAGCATTAGCTGCTATCACTTGGATTTCAGCAGGTTCATTTATCTCATTGATAGTGATTTTTTTACTTAAACATATTAAAAAAGTTAGATAGAGTATTCGTTATTAAAATTAGAGTAAGTTTGATGAATTCTGAATAAGGTAAGCCGTATGTCAATCGTTATCATAGCATTGACACACGGCTTCCTTAGAAAAGCAGTAATTGTACTTAAATCTTTTTGTGCTTTACAGATTATGCTTGTCGTTTGGAGTTTCAAGCGGCAGATAGATGGTAAATTCCGTAAATTCTCCTTCTGTGCTGTTTACGAATATTCTTCCCTCATGCGCCTTTATCACCTGATCAACAAAGTTAAGGCCCAGTCCGAATCCTGAAGCTCCGTTTCTGCGGCTGCGCTTTGCCGCTGCTGCGCGTTCATACTTCTGGAAAATGATTTTCTGGTCGGCTTCGGATATGCCCAGACCATTGTCACGTACTTTCAGTATGGTGTAGCGCTCGCTTTCTTCAGTGGTGATGTTTATTTCCACACTCTCCTTTGAGTATTTGATGGCATTATCAATCAAATTACTTATTACTTCACCCAGATAATCGTTGTCGGCATAAGCTGTTTTGGCCTGCATGCTGATGGTAAAGTTTACAGGTTTCTGTGCTTTAGCCTTGAATTTCTCGGTCAGTTTCTCTATTATCGGTGTAAGCTCGACTTCTGTTTTGTTCATCTCCAGTTTATGGCTTTCCAGCTTTGATATGGTCAGTATCTTGTTTGTGAGAGCAAACAAGTGGTCTGTTTCGCTTTCCGCTATGTTCATGTATTTGTT
>JAXEBI010000212.1:0-1091 GCA_034094155.1 Phocaeicola sp. | reverse complement strand
AATTGGCTGAAGAAATTAAAAATTTCTTCAGCTTTTTTTATAAAAAGAAAAAATGTGATAGCTAATAATAAAAAGTTAGTTAATAGTATCTTTTTGGATTTATGGATAAAAATAAAATATTTCATAAAAAAATAGAACGTTTTTATCAAAAAAATATTGACATTAAGAAAAAAAAGAGTATAATCAAATTATAAAAAAACGATTGTCGACATTCGAAAGGGGAGGAAATATGGAAAATTATTTTTTAAAAATTCCAAATTGTGTGTATAGTGGAATCGGAAGTTTAAAAAATATTGAAAAAATATTAAAGAAGGAAAATGTAAAAAAATTAACAATTTTTACAGATGGTGGAATAAAAAATAATTATTTTTTTAAAGAAATAATTAATGAAATTGAAAAAAGTAAATTGCCATTTAATATTTTAGATAATTTAGCAACAGAACCAACTTATCAAGATGTAGATAAAGTTATGTCAGAATTACAAAAATATGATACTGATTTTATCATTGCTATAGGTGGTGGAAGTGTAATGGACATAGCAAAACTATGTTCAATATTAAAAGGAGCTGATTATACAGTCAAAGATTTATTAAAAGACCCTAGTATAGGTGTAAAAAAAATAAAAACATTAATGATACCTACAACATGTGGAACTGGTTCAGAAGCTACGTGTAACTCAATAGTAGCTGTTCCAGAAGAGGGAGTAAAGGTAGGGATAGTAAATGACAATTTAATACCTGATTATGTAATTCTTGATCCAATAACAGTTCAAAATTTACCTAAAAAGTTAATTGCAGCTACAGGGGTAGATGCTTTAGCTCACTGTATAGAATGTTTAACATCGAAAAAAGCGAATATATTTAGTGATTTGTATGCTTTAGCTGGAGGAGTTTTAATATTTAAAAATATAAGAGAAGCATATTTAAATCCAGAAAATTTAGAAGCTAAAACAAATATGTTAATAGGAGCATTTTATGGGGGAATCGCAATTACTTCTTCTGGAACTACAGCAGTTCATGCACTTTCATATCCCTTAGGAGGAAAATATCATATCCCTCATGGAATTTCGAATGCTATTATGATGCTACCTG
>JAXEBI010000211.1:0-1464 GCA_034094155.1 Phocaeicola sp. | reverse complement strand
ACGGGAAGATATCCCCATATCTCAAACTGATGGCTGACCGGAAAATTATAGATAGGACATCTCAAACCCAACGGGGAGGTATATATACCATTACAGACCCGCTGTTTAAATTATGGTTGCAAACCAATGTATAATTTTTTTGGAGAATGAATGTAATGTTTTTCAGTCCCTTGATTTTCTATATTTTCTAAAAGTCAAGTAAGTGACGATAAAAATCCATAAGGAAAGGTGCGGAAATCAGGCTAATTTCACGCCTTTTCTGCTTTTGTATTTCTTTGTTTATTGTTTTTTATGGCTTACTTGTACCGCAACAAATTAGTAGATAACACGAAATAAATAATTATGTAAATTGTTAAACAGCAGCAAGTTATAACTTCTTTATATCTTCTCATCAAAGAATTGCTGAAATAAAGTTGGACTATTCTATAGATTAAATAAAACAAAATTTGTATATAGCTTGTTGTCGATATTTTTCAACTAAACGGTAGAAAAGCGATAAGGGAAAATCTAAGGATTGTGGAAGGATTAAAAATTAACGTTTTTAACTTTATAAAGACACTGTCCGGAATTTTGTGTAAATGGAAACAGGATTCAGCTGTAAGTTTGTTTTTATATCTGGATTCTGTTCTCAAATTGATTCATAATCAAACTCTAGTTATGAATAGACTGTATCCATTTCTTCTCAATTTTCGGCACTATAGTTTCTAATCAATATTACTCATTCTCTTGCTTAATTGCTTCATATATGCATCTTATAAGCCTTTTTAACTTATTGATTTTGTATGTAATTATTTAATGTTCATTTAGTTATTGTGTATCTCTACATCTTACGCAGTGGATTGAGTATTTTTACAATACAATGTATCATTCATAATTATTATCAGTTCATGAGTTATGAACAGTAACAACATCGTGAACGTATAAAAGCAGGAATTTTATCTTGTTCTATGAAAGTATCATCAACAATCTTCCTCCGTTATATAGGAAATTAGTTTGGACTGCCTGATATTTCCTTTAGCAAAAAAACATAAGGACAAAAAAGCTATAAGAACGATGTTGTATCTCTTCATTTATACATTAATAATCTGCTTGCATATCTGCATGTCTAATAAATGAGACAAGATCTTGTTTTCGCTTTTCAAGCAACTTAAAACAGTTTAGTTTGGTTTATTTCCTTTATATATAGATACTAAATTAAACTGATTAATATATAGGGCCGCACATGGAGTTATTTTTTACTACAAAGACTTGTTTGGTCGTCAAGTAAGTAACGATAAATAAACAATAAACATCCATAAGAAAAGAGGCTGTCTCAAAATAAACGTACAACCGTCCGCGATAGCGTTCACCACATAAAAAGATAGCCGCCCAGATTTTTGGGTGGCTATCTTTGTGTTTTCTTCCATCTGTCAGGAAGCAAATCACGATATCTATCTATAGGGGTATTAGGAGGCCATGCGGCAC
>JAXEBI010000210.1:0-1748 GCA_034094155.1 Phocaeicola sp. | reverse complement strand
CGGAGTGTCGGCAAAAAAAGTTGTCAGACGTTTCATGAAAGAATCGATGTTTCCTGATCGTACATCTTTTACGAAACTCTTTATCTCAAATCCGGAATTACTATTTTTGAGGGTGGCATAGAATGGGAGTATAAAGTTCATAAAACCTTCTTCCACCTCCTTGTTCGGGAAACCCAATATATAAATCTTGAATTCCTTATCATAATCCTTAATGGTAAGATACCCGCTCTGATACAATACCGGCACAGGATTTCTTTTGAACGTCTCCAGTCTGCCCAGCGAGTAGGCCGAGGCATATTCCCTCATCAGTTTATTCAGGCTATATCCGCATCCCTTCATCAGTTCAACCAAAAACGTTGGTGTACCTGTCAAGAACCAATAATTACCGAACTTCTTTTTTGCGAAAGTATTAAGGATGCTGAAAGGATTGTAGATACCAACACACCTTTCGTTGAAATGGTATCCGTCGTACAATTCTTTAAGCTTAGCTTTAGTCTCCTCCTCTGTAAGGCCGTTTTCATCTCCAAGTCGTATTATATCATCCTTAAATACAGAATGAAGTTCCTCTTCAGTAAAACCACAAATTCTTTCATAATCCTTTAGCATCGAGATATCACTCAGATTGTTCAAGTCGCTGAACGCACTAACATTACCGAATTTTGTCACACCGGTCATCAAAGCGAAACGGATATACCTGTCCATTGATTTAAAGACACTGCAAAAAGTCTTTATAATATCCCAATATTCATTCTGCAACTCCTCGTTACCGATAGCCTGAAGCATAGGCTTGTCATATTCGTCAACTAAGATTACAGTGTTCCTTCCGGTCTTTTCGGCAGCCCTACGTATTACCCCCTCAAACCTCGTGGCAAGCGAATACTCATCAGGATTCTTGCCGTACAAGGACTCACACTCTTTAAGAAACAGGTCAAGCTTGTTTTCCAAGGCCTCAGGTGTGGAATACCTTTCTGTATTCAAGTCCAGATGCAATACCGGATACTCTACCCATTCTGTTTCAAGTTCCGATATCTTCAGACCTTCAAACATTTCCTTCCTACCCGAGAAATAAGTCTCAAGAGTAGAAATCAGCAGACTTTTTCCGAACCTGCGAGGACGGCTAAGAAAGTAATACATACCATTCTTTACAAGTTCATATATCAAATCGGTCTTATCAATATACAGATAACCGCCTTTACGCATTTTCTCAAAATTCTGTATTCCTATAGGGTATTTCATTGTATATTAACTTTATATTAATTGTATATTTACCTTTACTTTACCTCACATATTAACATTAATACTTACTTCACAATCCATTTCTCCACATTTCTCTTCTCATAGCTGAAGTTCACGCCAATCTTCACCACCTTCCTGCCGTCGCATTCGAAAGGAAGCGCATAGTTTTTACTCTCTATCTGCCGCATTGCTTCTTCGGCTGTTCCGTCAAGTTTGAATTCCATAACATATATATAGTCCTGAGTCTTGACAACCATGTCAATCCTTCCTTCTGATGTATGATACTCTGCATGAGTATAGAACCCCAACAGCTTGAACAGGATAAACATCACATTCTGGTAATGAAGTTCCAGGTCACGGGCCAACTCATACGGAGTGTCGGCAAAAAAAGTTGTCAGACGTTTCATGAAAGAATCGATGTTTCCTGATCGTACATCTTTTACGAAACTCTTTATCTCAAATCCGGAATTACTATTTTTGAGGGTGGCATAGAATGGGAGTATAAAGTTCAT
>JAXEBI010000209.1:0-1797 GCA_034094155.1 Phocaeicola sp. | reverse complement strand
ACCTTATAAGAAATCAGAATTAAACCATTGTCTGTTATTCCTGTAGATAAATACCTGTTCTTCCTTTCCTTTGGTCTTGTCACGTAACCATAGCAAAGCATTCTTCGGTGCTGAGAATGTAATGTTCTTGCCGGAAGCAGTCCTCGTTCCCAAAGATTTCCATCCGTTCACGCCGTCATTGTACAATAGCTCATAGACATCCCCCTTCCATACATAATTATCATCGGTTCTCGGTATGTAATATACCTTCTCTATCCGTGACGGGCTGTCAAGTTCAAACACCAGTGGAGAAGAGACCGTATCTGTTTTACGATATAAGTGCGACAATATATTGCCATCTGTAACATTTTCAATATAAGGCAAATCTGTGACCGGACTGAGTTTTATTTCCCTTTCCATCTCAGAATCATCATACATTCTAAGTTCAGCAATCTGTGTCAGTCCAAAAGGCGGAACATACCTTACATATTTGACAGGAACATGGCAGCTGCTTTCAAATATTCCGAATGTATAATCAATGGTATCTTTTATTTCGGCTATCAGCTTAGGATTGCCAAAGTCAACATTTACATCACCTTCTATACGTGCCCCGATCTGAGAGTATCCCCATGCTGCCACTCTTGGTATCAATGCCATTTTCCTGCTGAGCACCACCGTCTCTTGGTTTACTGTATCGGGCACAAACTCCTCCACATGCCCGTCTCTGCAAAGCATGAAAGGATAACCTGCGGGATGTACGTTGGAATCTAAAGTAACAGGCATATAGATTATAGATGGCTCGATATTTCTGAAACAGACCCTATTGCCACTTTTACGTATCCCTTCGCCTATAACCTTCCATCCTCCGGTAGAAAAGACGGCCAGTCCTACCGGCGAATTCACATTAGCAGACAGCCCGACCACTGCCTCATTTTCGCCGAAATATCCGGACGTAACATCCTTCCAGTACTTCCCTTCCATACCTCCGGTATTCCAACCGGCTGCATTGCAGGTTTCCTCCCTCTCTTTCTGCATGGCAAAACAGTAGCGGAAAACCTTTCCTTTCTTACGTCCGTCACTCTGGGTATTGTTGCGTAAAGGGTCAATCCCATCATAGCCGAACTGGATATATTTTCCTGTGGTATCGCGTACTACATTCCATTCGTGCGAATAGCGGTAATCGGGAGAGTATGGCATAAAATCGGCGGCTACAGGTATGCCGCACGAACGCATGGCATACTGTATCAGGTCGCTGTTTTCCCTGCAATAGCCTATTCTTGTATGAAAAAGATGGATTGCGTCATGGTGTGGAACATTCCAGTCCACACAATACCTGCAGTCCTGTCTTGCCAGCTCATCATTTATGATCTTACATGCCTCAAGCACATCGCTGCCTGTATACAGTGAATCCAATAAACTGCCGTAATACGACCTGTACAGCGTGCGCCATTCCGTCAGTCTCTCATTGCCTATACGATAAGGAAGTATAAGCTCACAGAAATCTTCAAACGGCAGTGTACGGTTCCACGGCCTTTCCTCCCATTCCCTGAATGACATCTCTATATTACGGATAAGATAGTCCGATGTAATCACCCTTGCATCATAAACCTTCTCAAGCGTGTGGTAGTCAAACCCGTGCCACATCCTGTCCGATTCTCTCAATGTGCCTGCCAGCTGCCTTTCCAGAAGAGCATGAAGGGTATCCAGCTGCCATCCGTCGTATGAATACCACCGTGGCATGTTCTCTATCAGGAAACATGCCGCACGGTATTTCATAGTGTCTCCTTTATAATGCTCAAGAACCTTTTCAAGTTCCGT
>JAXEBI010000208.1:0-1278 GCA_034094155.1 Phocaeicola sp. | reverse complement strand
GAAATAGAAAGGTATATTTCCCAAGCCGGAGAAAAATGGGACTTGTATAAAAAGCTATTTGAAGCGACCGGGAATAAGTCCCTTTCCATGAATATAGCTTTTGGAGGAAGTGTATCTTTTAATAGTTTCGTTGAAGATTTGCAGAACCAACTATCGGAAGCATTAAAAAAGAATGGCAGTAATCTATCTCTTTCTGACATTCTGGGAATGGATGAAGAAGCCGTAAAAAGCAAATTTGGTGACAATGAAATCTTAAAACTGTATCAGACTATCAAAGAGGAAAGCAAAAAACTAAAAGCTGAAAACTTTGATAATCTATTGCAAATGATAAATGACTACAAGGATTATTCAGCTAAAATAGAAGAAATTGAGCGTAAACGGCAAAAGGCAATCTCCGAATTAGAAAACAATAGAGGGAGCATTGGCAATGAAATGGCTGACAACCTTATAAAAGAAGTCAATAAACGGGCCGAAAAAGAGAAATCTTCTGTCCTTTTTGACCAATTCAAAGAAAGCAGTGATTGGGTACGTATCTTTGATGACCTTGACCGTGTATCTACTGCCACGCTGGATGATATGATTTCTAAGGTAGAAGAGTTTGCTAAAAAACAAGGATTGTCAATAGAAGACACCAAAGAACTGGTAGAGGCATTACGAAAGTTACGTGGTGAACTTACTGAACGTAATCCATTCAAGGCATTAGTGGATTCCTTTAATACTATCAAAGATGCGAGGAATAAGCTAAACTCACTTAGAAATAGCGGTGCCCCCAAAGAACAGATTGATGCTGCAGAAAACGAATTAAAAGCAGCATATTCCGACCAGTCAGCAGCCATACAAGGCGTAATCGGCAAGTTTGACGCGCTTGCCAATGCCGCTGATTTCTTAGGAGGAGTATTTGAAAATCTTGGAGTAGGCTCCGGGCTTTCAGATATAGCCGGAATTATGGGAGGGGGATTGCAGGGTGCTTCGCAAGGAATGGGAATAGCCACTTCTCTTTTCGGGAAATCAGCAGGTCCTTGGGGAGCGGCAGCAGGTGCGGCATTAAGCCTCATATCTGGAATAGCGCAAATACATGATAAATCTCTTGAAAGAAGCATACAACGCAGTAAACAGAGAGTTAAAGAGATGCAATCCGCTTATGACCAGTTGGGAAATTCCATAGAGAAATCCCTTGGTGGTGATGAAAGCATACAACGCGCCATTTCTTTATATGAACAACTGGAAGAACAAGCCAAACGCGCAGGCAGTTCATTGACTGAAAGTTACAGAATGCAA
>JAXEBI010000207.1:0-1213 GCA_034094155.1 Phocaeicola sp. | reverse complement strand
CAATACAATTTTTATTTTTTCATACTTAAATTTTACAAGGTACTAAAACCATTGAAGTATTAGAACGTCTTAAAACGTGATTTTTTCATACTTAAATTTTACAAGGTACTAAAACTATAAATTGATACCCGTTTTCTCCATATTGATTTTTTCATACTTAAATTTTACAAGGTACTAAAACAAAATGTTATAATAATCTAAAATACTTATAATTTTTTCATACTTAAATTTTACAAGGTACTAAAACATTTTTCTACATATTTCAGCAGTAAGAAAAATTTTTTCATACTTAAATTTTACAAGGTACTAAAACGAGGAACGACAATGGCAGTATATAAAACATATTTTTTCATACTTAAATTTTACAAGGTACTAAAACAAATCGACTGATTTTATTTTTTTCATTTTTATTTTTTCATACTTAAATTTTACAAGGTACTAAAACACTACAGAGGGAGCAGTATTAATTCCTAAAATTTTTTCATACTTAAATTTTACAAGGTACTAAAACACTTATGCAACAATTTAATATATTACAATAATTTTTTCATACTTAAATTTTACAAGGTACTAAAACAAAGAAAGTATTTGCTCAAATCTTCTATCTATTTTTTCATACTTAAATTTTACAAGGTACTAAAACAAACTACTTTTCCAAGAATATAAAATTCATATTTTTTCATACTTAAATTTTACAAGGTACTAAAACCTTTTTCCTGATTATTCAATTTTAATTTTCATTTTTTCATACTTAAATTTTACAAGGTACTAAAACACAAAGAATAAATCTTGCCCAAGCTACTTTATTTTTTCATACTTAAATTTTACAAGGTACTAAAACCGACAAAAATTTTCTGTATTCATTGATAGTTATTTTTTCATACTTAAATTTTACAAGGTACTAAAACTGATTAAATACTTCAAGTGGAGTTCTATTCATTTTTTCATACTTAAATTTTACAAGGTACTAAAACGCCATGATTTTTTCGCTATAATTTTTAAATATTTTTTCATACTTAAATTTTACAAGGTACTAAAACGCAAACCATAAAAAAGATGCGATCGCAGTTATTTTGATATGATACCCATAAAGGACACATATATATTATCAACAAATTAAAAAATATAAGAAAGTTGGTAATGTATGTCTAATAAAGTTAAATTTACTCCTGAACAAAAAATGTTTTTTGTCTTAAAATTTAGAGAACTCAAA
>JAXEBI010000206.1:0-1748 GCA_034094155.1 Phocaeicola sp. | reverse complement strand
CTGGAATAAAGATTTCTGTTTTGAGTACGGAAGGGCATTATACAAAGCCGGAAGTTTCGGCGAGGCAGAAGAGGTTCTGCTGAAAGCCATGACTGTGAGCGGAGATCCGATGATATTGAATATTTTAGGACGCAATGCACAGGAAAGCGGTGAGTATGGAAAAGCAGAGAAGTACCTGCTACGCTCAACCAGCAGATTGCCGGAGCGAGTATATCCCCACTATCTGCTGGTAAAGCTTTATGCAGAGCCTGAGTATTTTGACAGGGGAAACCTTATCAGGGAGGCAGAGTATGTGCTTAACACTGAGCCTAAGGTGAATTCTACTGCAATAAGGGAAATGAAACATGAGGTAAAGAAAATATTGGAAGATAAAAAATGTGGAAGAATAAATAAAAAAATAATATAAAATCGGGTAGGTTATGGAAAAGAGTGGAAACATGAATTACGTGTCTGCAAACAATGAATATCATGTTCCACCCCATGTTAAACCCATCCAATCGAAGAAAGGAGGTGTTTCCGATGCAAAGGTAATTATAAAATCATAATTGAGAGAATGGAGGTTTATTTTCCTATAATAATAATTATAACAATATTAAAAAATAAAATTTTATGAAAGTTATCAGAAGTTTATTTGTGGCTACATTCGCTTTGGTAGCCGCTTACAGTGTGTATTCAACACAACAGAAAGCTGAGATGTCAGATTTGGCTTTGGCTAATGTGGAGGCATTGGCATGGAATGAGAATGGGCTAATGATTAGTTGTGACGGTGGTAGTATAGTTGTTATTTGTAAAAGAACTTGCTGGTCATGTTACAGGGAGTATATAGCAGTTAATGGTTATGGTAAATCTACCGGTTTTAAAGGACGATGCCAATGCGGAGCAATGTATTGATAATAGTACTGATTTTTTCACTTTGTTCGTGTTCATCGGATAATACCTATAATGAACCTCAGTTTATTGAAGAACATGAGCTAACTGGTAAATGTCTTTCTGATGACTTGATGATAAGCTATGCTTACGATATGGCAGTTGACAGCCGCTATGTCTATATATTGGCCCTGTCGGAAGGCAAATGGTTGCATGTATATGACAAACATGATGGAAGGTATTTGGGCAGCAATGTTCCTGCAGGGCAAGGTCCGGGTGAAATTCATACGGCATTGTCTATGATGGTTGATGGAGATAATCTGCAAATATATGACCAGTCTCAAAAAAAACTGTTTAATTATTCTGTTAAGAATGATGATGACAGCTTGCAGGTATCATTTGTTGATAATGTCAGTTTTTCCTCCTGTAACGGTATAGTTCGTAGAGCATGGGACTTGGGTGGACAATATCTCGTAGATGGACAACTGGGAGTTGAAAAGACAGGCCAGAAACGTTTTCAGATATATGATGGAAATTCTGTAGTTTGTCAGTACAATGATTTCCCTGTCGAAAATGAGGATATTAAGAAGGTGTTTCTTTCTCCTAATGTATGTTTTTCTCCGTCTAAAAATAAAGTGGCAACAGGAACATTGTATGGAGGGGTATTGGAAACATTTGACTTATCTTCAACTTCCATATCATTGTCAGGCATTTATCGGTTTTATGAGCCTCTGGTTTCTTTTGAAGCAGGAGATTTGGTTCCGGCTACAGATATGAAGTATGGATTTTCTGCAATGTGTGCCACAGACGATGTGATTTACAGTGTATTGATTGGTGATTCAGACCCTAACAACCTATATAATATTTCAATATTTGACTGG
>JAXEBI010000205.1:0-1203 GCA_034094155.1 Phocaeicola sp. | reverse complement strand
AAAATGAGCTAATAACCCAAGCGTCCCCGAAAAGGACACGCAAGGATTTCGATTTTTCTGGAGGGAGCGCAGTTGACCGCCTGCCCATTTTATTTGTGTTTCTAAAAAACAGCCTTTCCAAATGATAAAATAACAGCATATAGAATTAGGCTCTATTTGACCCAATCTATATGCTGTTTTGGTTTTTTCTGACTTTTCCGTCAGTCGCTTGTTTCCGCTGCCGTCGGCGTCCATTGTACAGACGTGAAAGGGAAAAGGTTTTCGGGCTGAATACGCTCTGAAAGAGGAAGATTCTGCCCGAAACGGCATAGCCGCCGGACCTTTTCACTTTCAATAGAGTCTGTACGAACTTCTATGGACGGCGAGGAAATGGGCGACTGAGTGGATTCTCGTATTGAAAAATATAACATTCAAATATTTCTTTTCCTCTACCAAAATTATCGAGTAGAGAAATACTCTTCTCTTTGACGATATATTTTATCCATCAAATACTTAAACATACGATGATCTACTTCTGTACTACAATTCATCATAACCTCTTCTGTATCACGCATCAATTTTGAGTATTCTCGATCTGCCGATTCTAGATCTAATTTAGAAGAAGCCAATTTGTCTAATCGATTTACAATTCGTTCATATTCTATTGCAGCAATATTACTTCTTCTCGAAAAAACTCTTTTCCCATCATGAATAAACATTTCCATCATCATTTTTATGTCATTCATTTGTGAACGCATAACATCTAAGGTTAAGACTTCTTTATTTGAACTATCCAAATTAGGAATAATTGCCGGAGTACTCAAAGCCATTAACTTCACGATAGAATTTACATTTCCAGAATCACCTTCTGCTGCTTTTGTCGCTTCTATAGCTTCTTGTAGCTTTTTCTGACTTTCAATCACTTCATGATACTTCATATCTTTTGAGTACTCAAGATATCTTAATGGGGCAATATCAAAAATTTTCTGTGTACCTTTTTCTTGAATTAATACTACGGGCTTATCAAAAGCTTGACGTATACCAAGTTCAAATAAAACATTTGGATTGCGTGTACTCAAATCGCAAACAGCAATAGGTGCATCAATTAGCTTTTTTAAGATATCAAGATGAATAAGATTTGTTTCTTTAACTTCATCTGCTCGAATTGCTTTGAATTCAGTTTTATCTATTGCAGGCTTAATAATATCATCATACACGTGAGCA
>JAXEBI010000204.1:0-1670 GCA_034094155.1 Phocaeicola sp. | reverse complement strand
GTAAATAATAAGTAGCAAATAGAATAAGTGACCGTATTCTGATGGAAAGATGATACGGTCACTTATGCATTACACTGGGATTGCGGTCATTTTCAATGTATCCAGATTGACATAGACACCGCGATACAGTGTCTTTCCTTCCTTGAACATTTTCCAGAGCAGGTCACATCCGATATGTGCCAATGTGGAGTTAATGAACAAATCCTGTTTTTCCAGGGCTTCCGCTAGAGAACAGCTTGGTCCTGATTCTTTTTCCTTGATTTTAGCATAGTCCACTTCCTCGGTGATGACATTCATTTTAGGCATGGGAATATATTCTTGTGAAGAAGGTTGGAGAACTTTCTCACGTACCGTCCCGATGATGATCTGTCCTTTTGTTTGGCTGTTCCCGAAATCCATCCAGTATATGGGAGCCGAATGGTCACTGAAGTTTTCTTTGCGAACTTTCTTCAGGAACTTCCAAAGCGTAAGACGTGAACGTATATTGTCCGTACAGGTAATGATGATATTTGCTGTGCTGTCTTCAGAAAAATTCCTGATAGGAAAACATTGCGGTTCGGCAGTCCATGCGTATCCGAAGAAACGGTTGATGCGTGTGACAAGTGATACGGCCTTGTTCAGTCCCAGTTCCGTCTCACTGAAAAGCTGGCGTCCTATATTGGCCTGGCTTACTGTGTCGGGATCGAATACGGTGACATGCAGTCCCGGATGACCTAATGCCTGAAGTGCCATGCTCATGCGTGCCAGATTGGTTATCACTTGTGAGCCGGTACCTCCGGCTCCGATGACAAATACCGTTACCGGATGACGCGGATTGAGCAGGTAGCGGTCTGTAAAATGTATCTTTTTCATGGAAGTATGTCTTTAAGTTTTTTATTCATGGGCTTGAGTTCGTTCATGTCGAACGGATTGTTTCT
Organism: Phocaeicola sp.; assembly: GCA_034094155.1. GTDB lineage: Bacteria > Bacteroidota > Bacteroidia > Bacteroidales > Bacteroidaceae > Phocaeicola. The sequence continues at coordinate 753 of JAXEBI010000204.1, read as the reverse complement.
TATGTTCTCGGTGACGATGACAAGATTTGAAACAGTAGGATTCACATTTCCTCCCAGATGGGAGAATTCAGTCAGCCAGAACCGTTTTTCCCAGTATTCCAGTAGGGAAAGGAAAGTCGGGTTCTGTGGCTTTTCCAGAGAACTGCTGCCAAGGCAGACACTTGATCCGGTCACGTTGAAGAACGGGGCACGGAACAGCGGAGTCGTCTCCACCGGACGTTTCCCCTTGAAGGCAAATACGTCCATGCTTCCGTTTTTTACATGGTAGACAATTCCCGGCAGATTGAATATGCCGTCCTGTATATTGAGATCCTTGTGAAAGAACATCTGTCTCTTTCCGGGCGGATTGTACCATATATATTCTTCCTGTCCTTTTCTTGGATTGCATGCCAGCATGTTTTCGGGGACTCTGCCTGCCGGTATCCCGCTCATTTCCTCCGTATAGGATTCCAGTAGGGTATTCATGAATTTGTATGTGACGGGGATACCTGCCCCCATCTGTCCGCTTTTCCCGATGGGACGCAATTCTATGAAGTACCTGGTGTCAGAATTTCTTCTGTCTTCATATTTGTAGGCTATGATAGCAGCTTTCGGCACCATCATTTTCTGTATGTTTTGGGTCAGTTCATTCATGATGTTTATAAATTATAGGTAACATGTTCTACAAATTTCTCAAACCATTTTGAGAACCGTTCCGGATAATTCTCTGGTCTGAACAGTTTTTCAGTTTCCGGTGTGATGAAGGTAAATGAT
>JAXEBI010000203.1:0-1050 GCA_034094155.1 Phocaeicola sp. | reverse complement strand
GGGTACGGCAGGAATACTTTACAACAAGAAATATGTATCAACAGAAGAAGCATCTACCTGGCATTCTTTATGGGACAGCAAGTTCCGCAACAAGCTGCTGATGAAAGACAGCTATCGTGATGCATACGGAACGGCTGTGATATATGCCAATCGTGAAGCCTTGGCAAAGGGCGATATAAAAGTTGATGACCTGATGAACAACTATTCGCCTGAGGCTATTGCCACAGCTGAAAAATACCTGAAGGATTTGAAACCTAACATAGCCGGATGGGAGGCCGATTTCGGTAAGGAAATGATGACCAAAAGCAAGGCATATCTGAATATGACATGGAGCGGTGATGCTGTGTGGGCAATAGACGAAGCCGAAGCTATTGGAGTGGAGCTGGGATATGAAGTGCCGAAAGAAGGAAGCAATGTATGGTTCGACGGATGGGTTATCCCTCGATATGCGCGCAACAGGAAGGCTGCAAGCTATTTCATAAACTATCTTTGCCGTCCTGATGTGGCATTGGCAAATATGGAAACCATAGGTTATGTCAGTGCGGTTGCCACACCTGAGATTCTTGAGGAAAAGATTGATACAACTCTTGAAACATATTCCAATCTGGCTTATTTCTTCGGTCCTGAGGCAAGACATATACAGATAGACCCGATACAGTATCCTGACAGTGCGGTAGTGGCACGCTGTGCAATCATACGCGATTCAGGAGAGAGGACACAGGCTGTTCTGGATATGTGGTCGCACGTCAAGGGAGATAATCTTGGAGGAGGACTTGTGATATTCATTCTTCTTACATTGTTGGTGCTGGTTATCTATGTTTCGTATAAAAAGATAGAGAAATATAGGAACAGACGCAATCAAAGCAGAAGAAAAAGAAGAGTCAAACGTCATATTCGTCGATGATTTCATTCTATTCATAGGTATATTAAGGGAGGTGTTGACCTCCCTTTTTTATTTTGTCGATAAAACAATCGGGTGTATCTAAACTTCTTTTTATACGTAGTGTCGCATTATATTTTTGTAGAAAATAAATGTTTATGATATGAGTG
>JAXEBI010000202.1:0-1909 GCA_034094155.1 Phocaeicola sp. | reverse complement strand
TTTATCTATCAAGATAATTTCTTTGTTTCCATCATTTTCTTTTATTATAGAGTAGATAATGCAATCAGGCTTTACTCTTATTCCAATTGATGTATTATTCATATATTATGTTCCTTAATTGGTTGTTATTCTTTTTCGTAGGTAGTAGTTATTGAGTATGAGTAGATTGATGTTTTAGTTTTGTTCTTTAGCTTAGAAAGAACACAAGTGACAATCATTCTGTTATATCTGAATTGGTAACAAAACTCTTTAAATCCATTCATTATCTCTTGCCCAATTATGAAATCGTCATTCTTGATATAATCCCCATTGGAGTTATTAAACGAGTAAATATCTATATTACTATTTATGGGAGTTCCATATTTGTCTGTTAATTCTGTGATACGTTTTCTATAATCACCTAAACAACAAAGAATAAGTTGTGGAAAAAGAGCTAATTGATATGATTCTATTGTTTCTCCTTTATAGAAAATATCGGAATGGTAATAATAATACCTATCTACATATTTATTGATAGCATACATATCATAGTTACCACGTTCAGCATCAGGCCTTTTCTTTGCTTTAGATATAACATCACTCCTTTTGTCTCCAAAATTAGCTAAGTAGAAATCGGATTTATCCGTATTGTCTATGTTGTCCTTTACTTCATTTTCAGATTTGTGCATTAAATATTCTTCACCCAATATTTCCTTTTGTTTTCTTATGGCATCGCAATAATATGACATTGATGATTGAATGTTTTCACAAGGATACTCAAACTTGCCACACTCTATACCTAACAAATCTGTTGGAAGGTGCATTTCAACTCCTAATTTAGTACAAAACGAAACCCTATTCCGTCCTAACTTCCCTAAAAACAATCCATATTCAAATAAGACATTGTCTCTTACTGATAGTTTGACAATATCTTTCTTTTTTAATTCATCCTCAGGAAAAAATATAAAAGAGGCAAAGTCTGTACGGTCAAGTTCCGCAATCAAATCTTCTAATGGTGCATGATTTAGATTAAATGTACCTTGATACCATACGTTGATATTGAATTCATGCTGTAATTCATTTGCTATAGCTCTTGCAAGTGGAATTGATACAACTGAACATCCTATAAACAAATAAGGTTTTTTCATTACTTATTTAATATCTCAATATTATTGTCACCAAATACAAACCGAAGAACTTGTTCTTTTTTCTCACTGCCCATTTCTATGGATAAGGTTGCTTTAATCTCCTTTTCTCCCATGTAATCTGTTTTATTACACAAACCGCTGGACTTGTAGTAATCGAAAAAATTACAATTTAACACTTCACTAATATTACATAGCAAATCTGTATCAAGACTATGTTTCTGAAACACTGTTTTTTCTATATTTTGTCTTGCAATACCCAGTAATTCAGCAAATTTAGCCTTTGATAATCCGCTTTCTTCTACCTTTCTGCGAACTTCTTCTCCGATGTTTAATCTATTGATTTTCATATTCTAAAGTTATTAAAGGTTTTTTATTAGCAGAAATTTGTATGTAATATCAAGAGTGTTAATAAATCGTAATAGCGTAATCTAAAAGTATTACTTGTAATATATTTGATTACATTTGCATCACCAATCAATCACGATACAAAGATGCAAAACGGATTGATGCAAATAAATAGTATAAACATATTAAATCACACGATTATGAGCACGAAGAGTTTTTTACATGAAGTTATGAGCCTTGCATGGCAGTTCGTTCGCAAGAACGGTTTCACGATGTCAGAAGCATTAAAATGCGCGTGGGCTAACATGAAATTGAAATTGCAGATGAAAAGCAAGATTGTGAAATTCTACTTTCAAAAGGTGGACGGTTCTGTGAGAGAAGCCTACGGTACACTAAATGAAAAGTTGATGCCTGCCATTGCTGGTACTGATAACAGA
>JAXEBI010000201.1:0-1585 GCA_034094155.1 Phocaeicola sp. | reverse complement strand
TTTTAAAATAAAATTTGGTATAAACCTTTTTAGGTGTAACTTTGCAATTGTGACAACCTTATATGGTCTTAACATGTAAAAGGTGTAAACCTATATATGATTTTAATTATTAACCTGTCAACTAAATTCAGTACACCTCACACTGTTCAATTATATCCTGAATTTTAACTCCGAGACTTTTTTAAAATGAGGCCGCAAACTCATTAATCTGTCCCATCAAGTCAAGCAAAATGACTCGACATTTTTTTTAAGCAAAATCTCCGATTTGATTAAGCCCGCCCATTTGTAATCTTGTGCAGTTGTCATGGATGAACAACAATTATCATTATAGCCCCAACAGCTATCATAGAACCCCAACAGTTACCATAGAAAACAGAGAATAATATCCAAAGGCTGGATGCAAGCTCTACCGTAATGGATTTTATTTCATTTGTTTCAAAAATTTCACTGTTCCACTATAGATATTTTTTTGAAACAAATCAAATTTCTTTGGTTTTATGTGTGAATATTTTTATACTATCATCTTGAAAAAAGTATTTACTTCTAATATAGCAATCCTTTATAGACACTTTATATATTATATATAAATCACTTTGTATACACTTCATAATTATCTAATCAACAGTTAATTATCTATATCACTACAATAGACTTATATAATTTTTATTTTACTGTTTCTTTATTTAAAGTTTTACTCTCTGAATGTTTATTTCTGTTTGATACTTTTATTATTTCGTCTCGAAACACTAATTTTTTGAAAAGACAGTCATTTGACAGTAAAATACCATCATTTTTTAAGGTCTCACTAAATTCCTATTTTTTTAAGGTCATTTGAAGGTCTTTGCCTTCAAGCAGGCTTATTGCGGATGCTTAATATAAACACCTCATATTAAACATATTAAGCGCATTTTTCAAGGGTTTGTTTCAAAAAATATCTATAGTGAGACAAGTGGAATTTTTGAAACAAATGAAACAAATTTCCTTTTCTTTCCAATAAACGTTTCCTCGACTCTGTCTTGTGTGTTTTTTTTTGGGGGGGAATGCTTGCATATTTCCAAGGGATTTACGAATTTTGTATAGAAGTGATTTATAACAAATCTTAATCTCTATGCAAAACATTCTTATGAAAAGATCAGCCTTGTACAGTAGACTCACATGCCGAATAGCAGTATGTACATTCGCACTTCTACCCATCCTGATGGCTTCGTGCAAAAACAATGGCAATGATGGTGACAATACACAATGGATAGAAAAATGTAGTGTAATAGCCGATAAGGTTACTGTAGGTAGCGACACAGTAATAACATGCAATATGTCTGCCGTGAAAGAATCACTACGCATACCGTTCAGCAAGTTCTTTGACACGCTGGAGGTCATCAAGCTGGACAACAGCAATGAAGATGCGTTGGTAGGTGAAGCGCACATGATAACCGTGACAGACAATTATCTGGGAATAAATGTTGCACACTACCCCTATAAACTGTTTACCCGACAGGGAAAGTTTATAGGCCGTGTAGGAAACATCGGACAGGGTCCTGGTGAATATAATCTGCTTTATGACAGCCAGATTGACGAAGCCAACAAC
>JAXEBI010000200.1:0-17561 GCA_034094155.1 Phocaeicola sp. | reverse complement strand
ATATTTTCATTCCTATTCTTACTCCTTAACGATTCATTCTTGACAGTATTTCAATGATCTCTTTAATATAATTTTGAATCGGCTAACACCGATTCTATTGTTTAATTTTAATTTATCGGTAAAAATTTACCGAAGTATTGTCATTATGTGTGTTTTGTTATTACATCATTTTTTGTTTTTGTTTATAAAAATAATAATGTATATTTGTTGTAATCATTATATATCTCATCATGTTTGAGCCTATTGTAATTTTTGTAAATGAAGCTTTTTCTACGATATTTTATGCTTTATATTTTATTGTAATACTTTCAACCGTATTTATTGTTATTCTTGATAACAGGAATCCGGTGAAGACAATGGCGTGGATCCTGGTTTTGTTTTTTCTGCCGATAGTAGGGCTGGTGTTTTATTATTTTTTCGGACGCAGTACAAGGAAGGAAAGATTTATCAGTAAGAAAGGATATTCGCGTCTTATAAAAAGGCCTATGGCCGAATATCAGTCGCAGGAGTCATTGCGGAATTTATCCGGTAAATCGAGAATAATGCATTTCTTCAGGAATGTAAATAATGCTTTGCCTTTTGAAGGTAATGATGTAGAAATATATACTGATGCTTCTTCTATGATTATTTCATTATTACGAGAAATAAGAAAGGCAAAGAATCATATACATGTTGAATTTTATATTATTGAAGATGATTCTGTGGGGCGCCTGTTTAGAGATGCATTAATAGACAAGGCAAGAGAAGGTGTGAAAATAAGGCTCTTGTATGATGATGTGGGATGCTGGAAAGTTGACCGGGACTTTTATGAAGGAATGCTTTGCGAAGGAATAGAAGTACAGGGATTTCTTAAGGTCCGTTTCCCTCTTTTTACGGCTAAAGTGAATTATCGGAATCATAGAAAGATTGTTGTTATAGATGGGAAAGTAGGTTTTATAGGAGGGATGAATATTGCCGAACGATATGTTAAAGGTATGTCGTGGGGGGAATGGAGGGATACCCATGTTAAATTGTCGGGTAGGGCTGTATACGGGCTTCAGACGACTTTTCTTACCGACTGGTATACTGTAGACAGATCTTTATTGACTTCTGCTGATTATTTCCCGAAGATTGGCTATAAAGGTGATGTGATAGCGCAGATTGTAACTTCTGACCCTGTGGGTGAATGGAAAGATATTATGCAAGGTCTGGTTTTGGCTATCAGTAGTGCAAAGAATTTTATCTATATTCAGAGTCCTTATCTCCTTCCTACAGATCCTGTACTTGTTGCACTGCAGTCAGCTGCTTTATCTGGTGTGGATGTAAGAATTATGATTCCAAAGAGGGGAGACTCATGGCTTATTCATAAGGGTACAATGTCTTATATTGATGATATGCTGATGGCTGGTGTGAAGGTATATCTCTATAAAAAGGGATTCATACATTCTAAACTTATGGTTTGTGATGATGACTTTTCGACAGTTGGTTCAACAAATATGGATTTTAGAAGCTTTGAACATAATTTTGAAGCCAATGCTTTCTTTTATGATAAAAAGACAGCATTGGCTTTGAAAAGAATATTTATCAATGATATAAAAAACTGTGTTAAGCTTACCGGTAAAATGTGGAAAGCTCGGTCGGATAAGAATAAAGTTTCGGAATCAGTTGTCAGATTGCTTTCTCCTTTATTATAACACGTTGTTATCTTTCTCCGTTTCCTCTATTTCAAGTTCTTCTCTTTCTGTTTCATTCTCATTGTCCTTGTCTCTGAAACCGAAAAAAGAGAAGTTTACACTTCCGTAGTAGCGATGTTCAATGAAATGGGGATGGTTGTTGAAACTCAGATCTTTTCCGTGCTCCAGAACAAATAGCCCGTCTTCTTTAAGCAATCCGTATTCGAATATTTTATCTGGTATTTCAGAAAGTTTTTCGAGTGCGTATGGAGGGTCTGCAAATATGAAATCGAACTTTTCGCTGCATCTTTCCATGTATTTGAATGCATCGGCACGTAAAGGTATGCATTTATCAGTCTTGACTTCTTTCATAACCTTGTTGATAAACGAAAGGTGCTGAGGGTCTTTTTCTACAGAAACAACTCTGTCGCATCCTCTTGAAACCAGTTCAATGCTGATGCTTCCTGTGCCGGCAAATAAATCGAGTGCTACTATTCCGTCTTCAAAGTCTATATATTTGTTTAATACATTGAAAAGATTTTCTTTGGCAAAATCTGTAGTTGGGCGCGCCTTGAATGTGTGTGGTACATCAAAACGTCTTCTTTTATAAATTCCACTGATTACTCGCATAAAATTAATGATTGAATATCAAACGGAATATCTTCTATTTTACTTGTAACAGAATTGTTGAATTCCGCCTGAGGGTTAATATTGTATACATGATGAATATATTTTTGCAACTCAGGAATAACTTCTTTCCTTGTATCTGCTTTTCCTGTAAGATGCAACTCATCTCTTTCCTGATTAAATTTCAACTGTTGCCATAAATTAAGCAGGTAGTAATTGATGTCACTTGTGTTGGGAGTTGTGTATGAGTTGACTAATAATAATCTTCCTTTGTCGAAAGCTAATACATCAAGACTGCATGGATGTATATTGGAATATATCTTATAGTTGTTTCCTTGTCTGCTTTTATAGCTAAAGTATTCTATTTGCGGACTTATGGCTGAGAAGAATCTTGCTTCAGGAAACTGTTCTGAAAGAAAGACATGGGTTAGCTTGTCGAGCGAGAAGAGTACAACAGCATTGCTCTTTCCAAGTACATTACACAAAACGACTTCATTGCTTAGCGTAGGAAGATTGTGATAGAAAATTTTTTCCATCTGTTCATCTTCAAAAAACTCTAATGGGACTGTTGTATATCTGGAAGAATGAACTAAAATATTGATTTGCTTAAATTGACATTTTAACTCATCGGTAGCCGATAAAAACGCTTTTACATTGGCTGCCATTGATCTTTGAATATTAATCGGATAAGTGCGGTAATAGAAATCGCTTCCGTTAAGAGGGCTATAGATAGAAAAAGAAAATCCATCCGTACTGAGACGGATGGATAATGTATATTGTGTTGATTTGTTTAAATCAAGTTTTTCGGTCATATTTTTATATTATTCCTGTTTACCGGTTATTATTCCCAGTTACCGGCATTATTGTTTGGCTGTTCAATATCACCTACTCTCAAACCGCAATATTTACCTAATTTGCTCTGCATGTCTTTCAAGTTGGCAAGTTCCTGTGGGTTGATACCGCTCAAGTAAGTTTCGTATGGAGTCTGAGCCTGGAACAAGTTCAAAGGAGCACCAACTTTAGTTGTATCTTTGCGTACTGCCATTTCGAACTTAGCACCGTTTCCGTAAGGAACGTATGGCAATGAATCTGGATTGAATCCTTTACCGAATATAGTATCCATTACTGCTACCCACATTGTGTCACGGCTAAAGTTTTCAAGACCTTCTTTCTTTACTTCGTCATATTTTCCAGTCTTTTTTGCTTTGTTGATGATTTCCATCGCTTTCTTTTCTGTCATCCCAGCTTCAAGCTGAGCATCTGTCAATGCACCTACTTTCTTGATGAAAGGAAGTTTTGCTGTTTTAACGAAATCAATCAAAGAATCGAAATCTGCAGTGTAAGCTCCCTGGTGCATACCACGGTATTCCTGCTGAGCTTTACGGATGTCGATAAGACGTGCGATGATTGCTTTTTCTCTAATTGCTTTTTCTTTGTCAAAGTTGATAGGACCCATTACACTGCCATAGCAGATGTACACTAAACCTACTACGCAGGCAGCTAATACAAGATTGATAACTGTTTTCATGATAATATTATTTTTTTAGTTTATATTCGTAGCGCAAAAATAAAATAAATAACTTGAACAACGTAAATATTACTCAAACTTTTATCTACTTTTATGTTAAATAACCAATTAACGCAGCAAATTAAACGAAATTTTTCCTATAAACCAACAGAAGTGCAAGAAAATGCAGTGAAAACTTTTGTGGAATTTATATTTTCCCCCTCAAATGACGCAATTATGTTACTTAAGGGGTATGCAGGTACAGGAAAAACTACTCTTGTCAGTGCTTTTGTGAGAACTCTCGTAGAACTTAAATGGGGGTGTGTTCTTATGGCGCCTACCGGTCGCGCAGCTAAAGTTTTTTCTCATTATTCAGGACATTCGGCATTTACCATTCATAAGAAAATTTATAGACAGAAATCATTTTCGAATGATATGGATAATTTTTCGATAAATACAAATTTGCATAAGAATACACTGTTTATAGTGGATGAGGCTTCTATGATTTCTAATGATGGAATTTCTGGAGCGTCTTTTGGCACTGGGAGATTGTTGGATGATCTTATTCAATATGTATATAGTGGAGAAGGGTGTAAGTTGCTTCTTGTTGGCGATACAGCACAGCTACCTCCTGTAGGAGAAGAGGAAAGTCCGGCTTTGTGTAAAGATATGCTTCAAGGGTATGGACTTGAGGTTTATGAATGCTTACTTACCGAAGTCGTTCGTCAGGTCAATGATTCCGGAATTTTGTATAATGCAACAAATATCAGGCATCTTATTTCTGATGATGATATATATTCTTTGCCTGTTATAAGTGTTTCACAGTTTCCTGATATTAAGGTAATACCGGGTAGTGAACTTATTGAGGCTATCAATGATTCATACGATCATGCCGGTATGGATGAAACAATGATTATCTGCCGTTCCAACAAAAGGGCAAATCTCTATAATAAAGGAATTCGCAACTCTATTTTATATAGAGAAGATGAATTAAACTCAGGAGATTTGTTGATGGTGGCCAAGAACAATTACTACTGGTCGGCCGATTGCAAGGAAATGGATTTTATAGCCAATGGTGATATTGCTGTAGTAAGGCGCGTACGTAGGGTTAGGGAGATGTACGGCTTCAGATTTGCCGATGTTGTACTTTCGTTTCCCGACTACGGTGATATAGAGCTTGAAGTAAAAGTTCTTCTTGATACCTTGCATACAGATTACCCCTCTTTGTCGAGAGAAGATAATGATAGACTTTTTAATACTATTATGGAAGATTACGCTGATATAACCAATAAGCGTGAGCGTATGAAAAAGATGAAAGAAGATTCTTTCTATAATGCCTTACAGGTGAAATATGCTTATGCTGTTACTTGTCATAAAGCTCAGGGTGGACAATGGCAAAGGGTATTTCTTGATCAGGGATATATGACCGAAGATATGCTGACTCCTGATTATTATAAATGGCTTTATACTGCGATAACTCGTGCAACGGAGACTTTATATCTTGTAAACTGGCCTGAAAACCAGACAGAATAAGAAAGAATATGAGTAAATTTCTATGGGATTTTAAAGGCTGTTTTTTATATCCTTTCTTTTTCTGTGTGGTTTTAAAGTACAGCTTTTATTTGGCTGCTTGGATGTATTTTATCTGAAGTATGTTTAATGAATATTATTGATATGTTTACTCAGGTATCGTCTTGTTAATAGTGCTTGCGCAAGTCCTCTTATTAAAAGATATATTATAAATGACATCCATAGAGCATGGTTGCCGATATAACTGTTGGATACACAATATATTCCAAAAAAGCAAATTACGGCAATTACCATAGAACGTAGCATGATGTGTGTGGCTGTTGCACCGATACATATCCCATCGAGAAGGAATGCTGAAAAACCTACTGCAGGGATTACAAGCACCCAGTAAAAGTATTTTCCTGATGCTGATATTACTTCACTGTCGTTGGTTAGTAATCTAAGAAAGTCTTCTCCTCCTGTACCATAGATAATTGTGAATAATATAGCAGAGCCTGTTCCCCAATAAAATAGATGCCTGATAGTTTTATTAAGTGCTTTGGTGTCCTTTGCTCCTATGTATTTACCTGTTAAAGCTTCACCAGCGTATGCAAACCCGTCCATAATATATGAGAATAGTGTAAATAATTGCATAAGCAATGTATTTACAGCCAAAACAGTATCGCCGTATGATGCTCCTGTAGAAGTGAAGAATACGGTTACAGATACTAAGCAAATGGTACGTAGAAATATGTCTCTGTTTATTTTGAAGAAGACCAGCATTTCTTCTTTTCCGAATATTTGCTTTGCCGAAATCTGTCTGTTGTTTAGTATAGTTCTGATATTTCCTTTTTTATAATATTTCAAAGCCAAAATACATGCCATTATAAAACCTGAATATTGGGCTATAAGTGTTCCTAAAGCAACTCCTTCTACTTTCATATCCATACATAAAACAAAGAATAAACTTGCTGCAATGTTTACGATGTTTTGTGTAATGGCAATATACATAGGGTATCGTGAGTTTTGCATTCCAATGAACCAGCCTGTAAAGCTGTATAGGCCTAATGTGGCCGGTGCTCCCCAAATGCAAATATGAAAGTAGATTGTAGCCAAATGTTTTACTTCACTGCTGGCATCTATAAACATAAAAGCACCGCTTCTTGCCGGAACCTGCATTATAATAAGAAATACAGCCAGAATAATGCTTATTGACAGTGATCGTATCAGAATACGCGTACTTTCATTACTGTCTTTTCTCCCATAAGCCTGTGATGTCAGACCTCCTGTACCCATACGTAAAAAACCGAAAATCCAGTATATCATACTGAACAACATTCCGCCTACTGCTATGGCTCCAATATATGATGCAGAACCTAAATGTCCTACTATACTAACATCTATTAATCCTAATAGAGGTACAGTGATATTCGAAATTATTGATGGTATTGCTATATGAAGAATTTCTTTGCTGATCTTTTTCATGAATGCCGCTATCTTAAATTTTATTTTAGGATTTTCTAAAGAAGGTAATTTAATCAATGTCTATAATATACGAAACTTCTTTAAACATATATCCTCTTATACAACCAGATGTATCTTCGAGTATGAGTTTGCCACTTGTTTCAATATCAATGATTCTTGCATAAAATATTCCGTTTTCGTCTTTGTATTTATGAAAACCTTCTTTTCTGAAAAGTGCAGAGAAATATTTTCTTCTTATTTCTTCGTATTCCCCCTTCTTAAGCAAATTATAATATGTAGCTGTTTGGCTTAATATTCTATTGAGTATATCTTCTGGATTGTATTCCTTGCCTGTGATATTCTTTAATGAAACAGGATTGGGGGCATTGCTCTTGAATTCTTCCTGATTAAGATTTACACCTGTGCCTGATATGGAACGGCTTATGCTCATTCCTGAAATATCGTTTTCTATTAATGTTCCACACAGTTTTTTGTTTTTCCAATATATGTCATTAGGCCATTTTATTGAAATGTTTTCGGTATATTCTGATAATACGTCATAGAGAGCCAAAGCTGTGATTTGAGATAGTAGGAAATGTTTTTTTATTTCAATAAAAGTTGGAAAAACAACTACACTGAACAGAAGATTTGCTCCCGGTTCTGATTCCCACGTGTTACCTCTTTGTCCTCTGCCCTCGCTTTGATATGAAGAGTATACACATGTCAGATCGGGCAGGTTGTTTTCATTATTGCATATTTCTGCCAGACTTGTATTGGTTGAAGTTGTTTCTTTAATATAAATAGGTTTAGGATAGTTCATTTTAGTGTAGTATATTGTTATTATAAGAAATTTATTACCAAACAGGTGGTAGGAAGGCATCTTCGATATGCTTTATACGTATGTCTGGCAATGTACCTGTTATTGAGATTATATCAAATCTGACAGGATAATCAATCTCATATTTTTTTAGATAGACATCAGTTGCACTGACAAGTTTTCTTATCTTACTATCGGTTACAGCATCCTCTGGATCACCGAAATTGTCATTTCTTCTGCTTTTAACTTCAACAATAATAATGCAGTTATCTTTTTCGGCTATAATATCAATTTCAAGTTTTTTCCATCTCCAGTTGGTATGTCTTATTCTATAACCTTTGTTTATTAGATATTTACAAGCAATATCTTCTCCTTCTTTTCCAAGTATGTTATGTTCTGCCATTTTGCCTTTTTTTGCAAAAATACTTAATTTCACTTTTCAAATTGGAATAAGTAGATTAATTTTGCGCGAAATATGGTAAATCAAGGCAAAAAACGAAAAAAAGTACCTGCATCAACTCCACCGCGCAAGCAGCGCATGGTTTGTTTGATGAGTGAGGAGGAAGTTCGCATTGTTGATAGTTATCTTAAAAAGTATAATATAACTAACAAGGCGCGCTGGCTTCGTGAAACTGTTTTGTCTCATATTCACCAGCAATTAGATGACGACTATCCAACCCTTTTTAAAGAACACGAAATGAGAAGATGATGAATCTGAATGATGATATATTATATATGAAGCAAGCTTTGGCTGAGGCTGTCAAAGCTTCTGAAAGGGGAGAGGTTCCTGTTGGAGCTGTAGTAGTGTGTAAGGGTAGGGTTATTGCAAAAGCTCATAACCTGACTGAAACGTTAAATGATGTTACAGCGCATGCTGAAATGCAGGCTATAACGGCTGCTGCTAATGCCTTGGGAGGAAAATATCTGAATGATTGTACTTTATATGTAACTGTTGAACCATGTGTAATGTGCGCCGGAGCTATAGCTTGGGCTCAGTTGGGCAGGCTTGTTATTGGTGCCAATGATGAGAAACGTGGATATATGAAATTTGCTCCAAAAGCCTTACATCCTAAAACAGAAGTAATTTGTGGAGTTATTTCAGAAGAATGTGCTGAGTTGATGAAATCATTCTTTAAAAAGAGAAGATAGATATTAATGCACGTAATATCTATATTCCCCTCCTTGTTTAGTCTTTTATTTCTTCAAATTCAATATATTCTCCTTCATCGTTATCGAATACTTTTTTCTTGAAACCATTCTTCTTTGAAGAATAATCACCGTCCGAACTGTCATATTCGCTGTATTCTTCGCTTGCGGAATTATTTCTTTCAGATTGAGTTCTGTTCTGCTGGCCATAACTGTATGAACCGGTTGTTCTGTTGTCTGTTCCGGTTATTTTTCGTCCTAACCCCAAAAAAGTCTTTATAACTTTTGACAGTATTGCTACTCCGATAATTAAAATTATGACTACTATAAAAATAAGAAATCCTAAAATATGAAACATAGTTATTGTCTTTAAAATGTTACTTATAATGCTGGTAGTACAATAACTGTGCCACAGCGTATAGAGCTATTTTTTCTTACGAGTTGTCACAGATAAAATGATGTACCAGACTATGATTGCGGCAAATCCGCTAAGCTTGAATATAAGAAACAGTGGGATACATATGATAAGGAAGATATAACTTATCTTATTACTTGTCCATGAAAGATTCTTGAATTTTAAAGAAAACATAGGTATTTCCGCAACAAGCATTAATGACATAATTATTACCAATATTAGAAGGTATATGGCATTGAAGTTTTCGGAGATAAGAAAATCATGCGAACCTACCACTAATGAACCCCAGAATAAAGCGTTGGCAGGTGTAGGCATTCCTATAAATGAACTTGTCTGACGTTCGTCAATATTGAATTTAGCAAGTCGTAATGCAGAGAAAACGGATATAAGGAAAGCCGTATATGGAATAATATCTGCAATGGGTTGTATAAATGCAGGAATATATACTTCTTTGAATAGAGAAAAAACAATCGCCGATGGAGCGAGACCGAAAGTAATGTCATCGGCCAGAGAATCGAGTTCTTTGCCTATGGGTGAAACTACATGCAATAATCTGGCAGACATTCCATCGAAGAAATCGAATACTGCACCCAAAACAATAAACAGCAGTGCCATTTCATAATTTGACTGAAAAGCCATATAAGATGCTATACAACCACAAAAAAGATTACAGCTTGTAATTGTGTTTGGTATATTTTGGGTGATGAAGTTTGCCATAATTATATAATCTTGTTGTTTATTTCAGTTTTGCTATAACAGTTTCGTTTCCTGTAGTTTTTTGTCCCATGCTTACACATACTTCTGTTCCTAATGGTAGGTATACATCAACTCTGGATCCGAATTTTATGAATCCCATGTGCTCGTCAATATAACAGTCTTCACCGGCATTGGCATAAGTGACAATTCTTCTTGCTACAGCTCCGGCAATCTGACGCGCCATAATGGTATGTCCTTCAGGAGTATCTATTACAATGGTAGAACGTTCATTCTCTGTACTTGCTTTGGGTAACCATGCTTTCATGAATCTACCGTTATGATGTGCTACATATTTAACTACACCATCTACCGGATACCAGTTGGCATGAACATTGGTAATATCCATAAAGATGGAAATCATAAGTCTGCGGTCATGAAAATATTCATGTTCTTCAACTTCTTCTATTACTACTATTCTACCGTCGGCTGGTGCAACCACAACCTTTTCTGTTTCTCCCTTGAATAGCCTGATAGGGCATCGGAAGAAATTTACCATAAGCAGATATAAAATAATACTTATTGTTGCAACAATATAAAAAGGAACTTTACATTCTATTCCGTAATATAATGCTGCATTGATTACAAGTAATATTAATGCACTTGTGATAAGTATATTTGTTCCTTCATGATGAAGTCGTATTTTCTTAAGTTTTTTAATTCTGTTGAGATTAGCCATAATGTTATTGGTGTTTATTCATGCAAAAATACATGTATTTTAATAACTCTGCAAGTAAAAGGTAGGAAAATCCGATATAATGTATATTTAACTACATAAAAAACTACGAATTTAGTATATTTGCTCAAAGATGTGTTTCTGTAGAGGAAAGGCACAGGTATGCAATAACTCTTTCTTTTATGAAAAAAATAAGAGTTGACTATCTTTTTATTGGACTTTTGTTTCCTAATAAGATAATCAACTCTTTTAATAATCCGATTATGAATTTCGGTTATGTTTTAGTTTGTTAGATAGACAATTCATTTAGAACATTAACAAGTTCTCTGTCTATTGGCTTGTCATTTTTGATTGCTTTAGCGAATGGTACATATACAATCTTGTCGTTTTCTATACCAATCATAACATTACGTTGTCCTTCCATAAGAGCCTGTATACTTGCTACACCCATACGGCTTGCAATGATACGGTCGTGTGCTGTTGGACGTCCTCCTCTCTGTAAGTGTCCAAGTATAGTTACACGTACATCATACTGAGGATATTCATTCTTTACACGTTCTGCATAATGCATAGCTCCACCTGTGATTTCACTTTCGGCAACAAGCACTATAGAACTGCTCTTTGATTTTCTGAATCCGTTTTTAATAAATTCTTCCAACTGGTCGACTTCTGTGTTGAATTCTGGGATAATAGCAGCTTCAGCTCCTGCAGCTATGGCTCCGTTAAGAGCAAGGAATCCGGCATCGCGTCCCATAACTTCTACGAAGAACAAACGTTCATGTGATGTTGCTGTGTCTCGTATCTTGTCGACAGCGTCAAGTATTGTATTCAATGCAGTGTCGTATCCGATAGTAGTATCTGTTCCGTAAAGGTCGTTGTCAATTGTTCCGGGCAAACCGATACATGGAACATCAAATTCTTGAGCAAGCAGACGTGCACCTGTTAAAGAACCGTCACCGCCGATGACAACCAGTGCATCTATACCTTCACGCACCATTGTTTCATGAGCTATCTGACGTCCTTCCGGAGTCTTGAACTCCTGACAACGTGCTGTTTTAAGAATTGTTCCTCCCAATTGTATGATATTACTAACATTCTGGGTTTTGAACTCTTGGATTTCTCCTGTAATTAATCCTTTGTAACCTCTATAGATACCTTTTACTTTTAAACCGTTGTAGATGGCGGAACGGGTTACGGCGCGGATTGCTGCGTTCATGCCCGGAGCGTCACCTCCTGAAGTCAGGATACCAATACATCTGATATTTGCCATATTGCTGAATATTATTAGTTTGTTTTAGATGATGCAAATGTACAAAATCTGCAATTAATTTGTATTAAATTTCTGTGTAATTTATAACTGCTTTTTAGTCAAATGTGATATATGATATAATCTTGCTGTTTTATAGTCTTGATAATATCACATTCCTGCATTTGTCCATTAACCATTTTGGGGTAGATGTCGCTCCACATATTCCTATCGATTCAGCTCCAATAAACCATTCGTGATTTATCTCTTCAGGCTTGTCAACCTGAAAAGTTTTTTGATTTATTTTTTTGCACTCTTGGAATAGTATCTTTCCGTTTGAACTTTTGTGTCCGCATACAAATAGCAGAACATCGTGGTTTGCGGCGAACTCCCTTATGTTAGGCATTCTGTTGGCTACCTGTCGGCATATTGTGTCGAAATATTGGAAAGAGGCATTTGGGGATATATTCTCTTCTATGTAAGAGACAATTTGTCTGAATTCATCAAGCGATTTTGTGGTTTGTGAATACAGGCGTATGTCCTTGCTCATGTCTAATTTTTTAACTTCATCCAGTTTTTCTATAACAATAGCTTCTCCTTGGGTCTGTCCTACAAGTCCCATAACTTCTGCATGGCCGTTTTTCCCGTAGATTACTATCTGTTTTTCTCTATCAGGTTCTTTTGAGTCGAATTCCTGCTTGATTCGTTTTTGCAGTCTCAGTACTACGGGACATGTTGCGTCTATTATCTCTATTCTGTTTTTTCTTGCTGTTTCGTATGTACTTGGTGGCTCTCCGTGAGCTCTTAATAACACTTTTACATCCTTAAGTTTAGAAAACTCATCATGATTTATTGTTATCAGTCCCATTTCTTTAAGGCGTTCGCATTCCTGGTCATTGTGCACAATATCGCCGAGGCAATAAAGTGGAGTACCTTTTGCCAGCTCTTCTTCTGCTTTTTTTATGGCTGTCGTTACACCAAAGCAGAATCCTGATCCTTCGTCTATTTCTACTTTATGCATTTATCGCTTTTTCAAATTCGTTACGTAACCATTCTTTTTGTTCTGCAATAGTCATATTGCTGTTGTCTAAAAGTATAGCATCATCGGCTTTGCGTAGTGGGCTTACTTTGCGTGTCTGGTCTATTTTGTCACGTTCTTCTACATTATGCAGAATTTCTTCGTATGAAGCTTCCATTCCTTTAGCTTTTAGCTCGTCGTATCTGCGTTGAGCACGGATTTCTGGGGAGGCTGTAACAAAAATCTTGAGTTCGGCATCAGGAAATACAGCTGTGCCTATATCTCTTCCGTCCATTACTATTCCCTTTTCTTTTCCCATTGATTGCTGTAGTTTGACTAATGCTTCTCTTACAAATCCAAGGGCTGCAACTGGGCTTACTCTTGATGATACTTCCATTGTGCGTATTTTGTCTTCCACCAAAATTCCGTTGAGATATGTGTCCGGACGTTGTGTATCCTTATTCAATTTGAAGGTAATGTTTATATCAGCGATTCTTTCTTTTAGTTTTTCTTCCTGTATATTGTTGTTGGAATCGAATATTCCGTTTTCTATACAATATAGAGTTACCGCACGATACATTGCACCACTGTCGATATAAATATATCCTATTTCTTTTGCCAAGTCTTTAGCCATGGTACTCTTCCCGCAAGAAGAAAAACCGTCTATTGCTATGATGATTCTTTTCATTGTTGTTTCTTTTATATCATTATACCTTATTATATGACTTTATTATATTAATTCAAATTGTTGGCATTATGTTGTTTGTCGAATAGCTTTCTTATACATTATTATATATAACAACAATTTTTTTTCAAAGATATGTAAAACTTCCAACTAACACCATAATTATTCAATTAAATATTTCCTCTTTTGTGCATTTTTGTGTTGTTTTTGTTGTTTTCTAAAATAAAAGTACTACATTTGCACTCAGAGAATTATTAACTATAAACAAATTATTTATGGAAGTAAAAAAATCGCCTAAAGCAGATCTCGAGGGTAAGAAAACCACATGGATGCTTATTGGTTACGTGCTGATATTGGCAGCAGTGTTTGTTTGCTTCGAATGGACAGAACGCGACAAGCAGGTGACTGTAGATACTGGTATCGTAGAGCCTATCTTCGAGGAAGAAATGATTCCTATCACTGAAGAACCTGAACAGCAGCAGGCTCCTCCTCCACCAGAAGCTCCAAAGGTGGAAGAAGTTATTCAGATTGCTGAAAATGATGCAAACGTAGAAGAAACTACAATTAAGTCAAGTGAAGATGACAACACTGCAGTTGAAATCAAGTACGTTGAACCAGTAGTTGAAGAAGAAGAACCTGTAGAAGAAGAAATCTTCATGGTTGTAGAACAGATGCCTGAATTCCCTGGTGGTAATGCTGAATTGATGAGATACTTGAGTAAGAACATCAAGTATCCAACTATCGCTCAGGAAAACGGTGTACAGGGACGTGTAATTGTACAGTTCGTCGTAAATCAGGACGGTTCTATCGTTGACCCTGTGGTTATGCGTTCAGTAGACCCATACTTGGATAAGGAAGCTCTTCGAGTTATCAATTCCATGCCTAAATGGAAACCAGGTATGCAGCGTGGTAAAGCTGTACGTGTAAAATACACATTGCCTGTAATATTTAAATTGCAGTAATTCTTTTGAGTATTCATATAAGGCTGTCCTGTATAAGGGCAGCCTTTTTAATTTTTGTTTAGTATGAAACAGCAGAACAGCGAACAATTGTTGAAGCAGATACATGCTTATATAGAAAACCTACAATATTCACGTCAGCCGTTAGGATTGTATGATCCTATAGAGTATGTTTTAGGATTCGGTGGCAAGCGCCTTCGTCCGGTACTGATGCTTTTGGCATACAATCTTTATAAGGAAGATGTGGAGTCAATATTTTCACAGGCTGCAGGCATAGAAACATATCATAACTTTACTTTGCTTCATGATGATCTTATGGATAAAGCTGATATGAGAAGAAACAAGCCTACAGTTCATAAGAAATGGGATGATAATACAGCTATCCTTTCGGGGGATGCCATGCTTATTCTTTCTTACAGATTAATGATGCAAAACTGTCCTTTGGAATATGTTTCTCAAGTAATGGATGTTTTCGGTACTACAGCTTTGGAAGTTTGTGAAGGTCAGCAGTGGGATATGGAGTTTGAGACCAGAAATAATGTTACAGTAGAGGAGTATATAGAAATGATTCGTTTAAAGACATCTGTACTTCTTGCAGCTTCTTTGAAAATAGGTGCTATACTTGGCGGTGCTTCTGCCTGTGATGCTGATAAACTTTACGATTTTGGTATAAAGATGGGACTTGCATTCCAGTTGCAGGATGATTATCTCGATGTGTATGGTGATCCAGCAGTATTTGGTAAGAATATTGGAGGAGATATATGTTGTAATAAAAAAACGTTTATGCTTATTACAGCACTGAACAAAAGTACCGGTTCTGATAAAGATGAACTTGAAAGATGGATTAGTCTTTCGGAATTCAACCAGGCAGAGAAGATTTCTGCAGTAACATCTATATATAATAAGATAGGCTTGCCTGAAATTTGTCAGGCTAAAATAAATGAGTTTTATGATGAAGGCCTGAAATTGCTTGATGAAGTAAATGTTGAATCTGCGTTTAAAGTAAACTTGCGTGAGTTTGCCCAAAAGCTTATGAACAGAAAACTGTAGTCTTTTTCTGAACTTTGTCTTTTTATATAATCATTGCATGACAATAGTTTGAAGATTGAGTAAGCTATAGATTAATTTTAGAATTTAAGAATTAAAAAATAAAATTTGGATGATAAGTTTGATAGATACACATACACACCTGTTTTGTGAAGAGTTTGATGAAGATAGGGAACTTGCAATATTAAGGGCTGTTGAAGCCGGAGTAACTCGTATGTTTATGCCGAATATTGACGATACCACTATAGAGTCACTTATGTCATTATGCGATAAACATGCCAATTGTTATCCGTTGATGGGATTCCATCCGACATCCGTTGATGCAGATTGGGAAAAAAGGCTTTCCGTCGTTGAAAAAACTCTTCGTTCCGGCTATAAATTTTATGGGATAGGAGAGGTTGGTATGGATTTATATTGGGATAAGACCTATATCAAAGAACAGATGAAAGTGTTCGATATTCAGACTCAATGGGCTATTGAATTCAATTTACCTTTGATAATCCATTGCAGGGAGGCATATCCTGAAATGCTCGAGGTATTGTCGAAGTATAAGGGTACATCGTTGAGAGGGATATTCCATAGTTTTGGTGGTACGGTAGATGAAGCGCAAGCTTTGATGGAGTACCCCAATTTTATGTTGGGTATAAATGGAGTTGTTACTTTCAAGAAAAGTACCTTGCCAGATGTGTTGAGGGAGGTTCCAATTGAAAAAATAGTGTTGGAAACAGACTCTCCTTATTTGGCTCCGGTACCATATAGAGGACGCAGAAACGAAAGTGCATATCTATTGTCAACGGCAAACAAACTTTCTGAGATTTATGGCTTGCCGATAGATGAAATTTCGGCTCAAACTACTACAAATGCATTAAAAGTTTTCGAAAATGTGGGTTGAACCCTTTAAATTTTATTAATTTTTCGCCCTTCTGAGAACTTTTTTGCTTTGAATGTTATGTAAGACAAAAAAAAAGAATACATTTGTGACTGAAAACGGACGAATAAGGATGTAATTGAATTAAAAGTCTCGTTTTTGAGTCTTGAAAGGGACTTTTCAGAAGTGCAGAGGAGAGGTGCTCGAGTGGTTGAAGAGGCACGCCTGGAAAGCGTGTATACGCCAAAAGCGTATCACGGGTTCGAATCCCGTTCTCTCCGCTTTTAAAAGCTATTTGAATGTGTAGAAATAAATTAAGAATAAACAATAATAACTATTAATTAATTAATCTTAAAAAATTAGACACACAATGAAAAAGTTATTTGCAATTCTTGCAGTGATCGGAGGTCTGTCGTTTGGTATGACTCAGACAGTTATGGCACAGGATGCACCAGCTGCAACTGAAACAGTAGTAGTAGAAGAAGGTGGTATGCACAAAGAACTTAAGACTAAGTTTATCGAAGGTGACGCTGCTTTCATGTCATTGGTAGCAATCGCATTGGTACTTGGTTTGGCTTTCTGTATTGAACGTATCATTTACTTGAGCCTTGCTGAAGTTGACACTAAGAAATTGATGTCAAAACTTGAAGAAGCTTTGGAAAAAGGTGATGTAGAAGGTGCAAAAACTATTTGTCGTAACACACGTGGTCCTGTTGCTTCAATCTGCTATCAGGGCTTGATGAGAGTTGATGAA
This sequence comes from Phocaeicola sp., assembly GCA_034094155.1. Classification (GTDB taxonomy): domain Bacteria; phylum Bacteroidota; class Bacteroidia; order Bacteroidales; family Bacteroidaceae; genus Phocaeicola. Next base: position 418 of record JAXEBI010000200.1, on the reverse strand, counting down.
GGTTTGGACGTAGTAGAACGCTCAGTTGTTTCTTACGGTGGTGTTCAGGCTGGTTACCTTGAAAAAGGATGTTCTTGGATTACTTTGTTTATCGCAATGTCTCCATCTTTGGGATTCTTGGGTACTGTAATCGGTATGGTTATGGCGTTCGATAAAATCCAGCAGGCTGGTGATATCTCTCCAACAGTCGTTGCAGGTGGTATGAAAGTTGCGTTGATCACTACTATCTTCGGTCTTGTTGTAGCATTGATTCTTCAGGTATTCTACAACTACATTCTTTCTAAGATTGAAGCTATTACAAGCCAGATGGAAGATTCTTCTATCACATTGCTTGATATGATCATGAAGTACAACTTGAAATACAAAAAATAATTAAAACAATGGCTAAATTATCATACAAAGTATCTTACTATGTATT
>JAXEBI010000199.1:0-24422 GCA_034094155.1 Phocaeicola sp. | reverse complement strand
CGTATGGCAGGCAGTGGCTCGACCATTTAACGGAATAGAAGTTTATTACATCTTCTTCGGGTGGATTTCCTAAGATATTATACAACCCGAATCTAAGAAGAAGAAGCTTGTTTCCGAAATCTTTTTTGTATGTGTATCCGGCATCAATTCTATAATTGAACTCTTCTCTTTGTTGCCTGAAACCTAATTCCCTATCGCTTTCAAACCAGTAGTCTGACGCTATAATTTTTCCCGATTTCATTATACATCCTAATGAAAGTAACGATCTTTTGCTTGTTTTATAAGAAACTGAGGTTGCAAGGTAATGCGGTATATCGTACAGCGACGGCAGTATGCCGAGTTCCTTACAGGAATCAAACCACTCCAGGCTTCTTGAATACGTATACGAAAACTGGGTTGTCCATCTGCTGAGATTATAAAACAGATATAACTTTACCCCATAGCTTTCTCCAGAACCGGACATAATATAATTGTTCCAGCCGCTGTTATCGGACATTGATTCCGGATTTACAGCTACAACATTCCTTCTGGTCTTGTAAAAGGCAGACAGTTCCAATCTTCCGTTTCCAGCTGAACTGTTTTTCCCTGAATTGAAATTAAATTTCCATCCGGCTTCATAATGTTCGGATGAACGCGGCTTGAATCCGTCAATGCTCGGCATCCTGAAATCGGTAGGCAAGGAGAGTCCGTTTATACTGAGATAGTGGTAGAACTGCTCCATCTTGGAGAAATTAAGATACAGGAGGTTGTTATTGCTTATAAAATAATTGACCGACATACGGGGCTGTATGCTGTAGAAGTTTCGCGACTTTTCGGGAAGGTATCCTACAAAATGCACACCTATCCTGGTATTGAGATTGTCGGTAATGCGAAGACTGTTATCGTAAAACAACGAAAACTGGTTAACACCCACATTCTTTGTTGCAGTACTGTTTCCCGATGCCATGAGATTATACAATTCACGCGAGTATCTTAATCCCCATCTTGCAGAATAAATGTTTTCGGGACTGAAACTGAAATCCGTAGATATGTTCACTGTCTTTATTCCGCTGCTTATAAATTTCGGTGCTTCTGCATTATACTCATAATTGCCGTCGCCGGTATCTTCGTTAAAATCACTGTCAGTTTCATTGTTAATTCTATCAGTGGTACCATCTGTAATACCATCTGTGATCACATCAGCAATTTCATCAGTAATACCATCAGTAATACCATCGATAAGTGCATCGTTTATCGCATCATCATATTGAAAACCTAAGACATCTGCATTTGCCGAATTTGAGTGGGACGAATAATAAACAGAAGTATTATTGCCAAGATTTCCCCACTGGCCATTATATGATAGTTTAAATATTTTATTATTCCATTTCACAACAGGAATTGCCTTTTCTGTATACAGGGGGAACTTAAATTCATCGTATGTGCTGTAGGCAAGAAACTTCAGTCCGCTGTTTGCAGAAAGAGAATACGATAATTTTGCGTTTATATCGAAAGAATAATGGTTCTGGCGATTGCCCTCAGACAGAAGCCTGTCGAAGAAATCAAGCCAGCTGCGGCGGACTCCAAGGACATACGACATTTTACCTTTCAAGACAGGTCCCTCGAGTGTAAGTGAAGCGGCCGGCATATCTATAGACAATGTTCTGATATGTTCTTTTTTATTACCATCCTTCAGATTAAATTCGGTAACAGAAGACAATCCGCCTTCAAGACGGGTAGGGAAGAATCCCTTATGAAATATTACATTTTTTATTACATCGCCGTTAAACTGCGGCTGCAAAGGATTGATATGTCCCGGATGAAAAACCGGCACACCATCGAGCAATATAAGATTTTCATCAAAGCTGCCTCCATCCACCATAAAGTTGCTGCCGGTAGGAGTTCCCGTCACTCCGGGCAATATCCATATTTGCGAGAAAAGGTCGTTTCCGCTGAAAGTTAGCATTCCCGAAGGAGATACTTCCGAAAATTCAGACTCATTACGGTATGACCTTACCGTAACTTCGTCAATCTCAAAAGCAGTGGGTTGAAGTGAGGCATTCATTTGTGCTGGTTTACAAAGATTTATATTAGAATAATAATTTTTGTATCCTATGTAGAATACCTCCATTCTGTAACTTCCTTCCTTCAGTCTGATGTTGAACACCCCGTGCTCGTTTGTTATACAGTTTGACTTTTCACCGTTCTGGCCGGTGAATGTAACCACTGCACCATAGAGCTTTTCGGAAGAAGTATTGTCTGTGATAATTCCAGTCAGAGGATACTCTTCTGTATTATCTATGCGGATTAGTATTTTACGTCCAGGTGCAACAGTTGCGGTGTATTTATAGTCCTTAAGTATAATATCAAGCAACTGGCTTATAGTCATGCTTGCCGGTTTGTCGATACTACATATTCTGTTGACATCCAAGGCTGTAACATTATAAGAAATACTTACCTTGCATGCTTTTTCAATATAACCGAACCATTTAAGCACAGAAGCCGAAGAAGCCTTTACATGAAAGACTTCTCCGGTTAGCAGATCATTCTGATCATCATATTTTCCTATGGTACCGCTGTCAGCTGAAGCATAAATACCCGGCGGGGAAACTATACTCAATATGACAGAAAAAATAACTGAACGGAACATTTTATCATTAATCATATTAAATTATCTTACCAGTTTGTAGCGTTTTCCTTCCTCAACAGTCTGGTAACGGCATTTGCACAAGAAAGACAATTCTTTCATAACAGTTTCTATATCAGACACATTTGCCTCATTTGGAAAACTTATTTTACTGGTAATGGAATTATTGCCCAGCTCTTTGTCGTATTCGATAACAACACCTGTAGCTTCCTGTATTTTCTTAACCACATCCTTTATAGGAGTATTCTCAAAAACAATAAGCTTTTCATCGTGAGACGCGCCAAAAACTTCAGACGGATTGGTAATGCTGTCGGTGGTAAGGCGGCTTCCTTTAAGTTCAGCTTTCTGGCTTGCCTTAATTACTACCTTCTGTCCGCTGCTTGAAACACTCACTACACCTGTTTTTACATATACCCCAGCATGAACTTCATTACTTACACCTTTGCCTTTTTCAGAAGATTTTCCTTCCGGTGAAGCAGTAATGGAACCTTTACCACTGTTATTGGTAATATTGCTTCCACTGTGAGATACATTGTCATAAGCATCGTTATAAACTTTGCCATAAGCATCGTTATAAGCCTTGCCATAAGCATTGCTATCTACATTACTATCTACATTACTATCTGCATTATTTTCTGCACTATTATCTGCACTGTCGTCTACAAGAAATGAAGTACCAAGAACCTCAACCGACAAATTCTTCGATTCTACCTTAAAAGGCGTACCGTTTCTTTTTCTGACATCAAAAAAAGCTTTTCCGTTGAGTGCCACATACCTGGCAGAGTTTTCAGTAAACCTGTAACGGATACTTGCATCGGGGTAAAGTATAACTGTCGAGCTGTCGGGTAGGGTGGTAGTTTTCAGTGTGTTGCCATCGTTAATAGCAAACAGTATGTAATCATCCTGACCAGTATCACTGCCAACCCGTGAGGTATTTAAAAAGTAGGTGAGTGACATAATCATTAAGACTGCTACCGATGCAGCCACAAGGAATACATTTCTGTGATTAATGTTCTTATCCATAGCCACAGACTTTACTTTCATAGATGGCTTGATGCTTTTTATCTTCTCATCATCATTTTCTTTATTTTTTATAAAATCTCTGTCGGAAATCTTTTCTGAAACCTTTTCCCATGCCTCATTTACGTGGAAAGCATTTTTCACGGCACTCATTTTCTCATTATGAATATCATTGCCAAGAATACTTGTAAGTTTCAGAAGCTTGTCGAATTCTTCTGGATTCTGTACAATCCATAACTGGACAGTCTTTTTTTCGTCTTCCGACATGCTTTCATGAGCAATATATTTCGCCAATAAGTCATTTATATTTTTTTCTGCTAAATCTGATATCTTCATATCCTATATTCTGTAGTTTATTTTTACAATTATAATGTTTTTTCTCACAGGGATTACCAAAAGAGTTCATAAGATATTGCAAGGAAAACTATAATGGAAATTATTATGCTGTTCTTTGCTGCATATTCTCTCAATAATTTCAGAGCCTTTCCCATCTGATTCTCAATAGTTTTCTCCGATAAAGACAATTTCTCCGCTATTTCCTTATATTTCAACCCTTTAAGTTTTGATAATAAGAAAATTTCCTTACATTTGGGAGGCAAAATATGCAATACTTCATTAAGAAGTTCTTCGGGTGACTTTCTCTCGCGTTCATCGTCGGCTGTATCATAATCAAGAGTTCCGGCAGCTTCGGCACCGATAGCCGGATTATCATCCATAGAAATTGTATAAGAACATTTCTTACGGAGAAAAGATATACATGAATTCTTAACGGCTGTGGTAATATAGGCTGCAAAATCACTGTCGGACAAGGAGTCTTTGCCTTTGTCCCAGATATTTATAAATAGCTCCTGAACTATATCTTCAGAATCATCTGTGTCGGATACGTATGAGTATGCTATTGCGCATAATCGCGAATAGTGTTCGTTAAATCTTGATCTGAATTTTTCTTTTCTGCTGTTGTCCATTAATCCTGTCCGTTTTGATTTTATGCATAGTATTTATTTCTACAAATTTATATTTTTCCGGATAATATGCAATTTGCTGAACATTTACTTAACATCTATTATTTTTTTTACTCATTTGTTCTAATCTGATAGGCTTAATTCTTACGAGATTACAATACTTTAGCTTCTTAATATCATTTTCCATTTTAATCATTTTTTAGTTTGACTTCATATGAGGGATTTGAATGTATTACATTTTTCCGTTCATCTGTATAACGCAATTATTGTCTGAAACCCCTATATTAAGAATAAAAAAAATCGAAAACACACAAATTAGGACAGTCAGGCTAAAACATGCTTCAATAGCTTGTAATTAGATTAAATTATCAATACTTTTACATCTTATTTATATTACCCCTTATTTATATATAATCAGTATTATGTTTAATTAGAAATTTTAAAACAGAAACAAGCGCCATTGAAACCACCCCTACACATTTAGAATATCTGATATTTAATGATATATAAATACTATCTATTGCGATTATAAGGAAATAAAAAAATACAAAAAAATAATCAGGACTATAGGAGTGATATTAGGATTTCGCTTCTATAGTCCTGATTATTTTTTTTGTATTCAGATAATATATAATTTATCTTAGTTATAGTTTTACTCTAAGTCCGTCTAAAACCTTTCTCATTTCTTCGTATGTAGTAATTCTGGTAGGAACAAGAGGCAGACGCAAACGGTTTTCTATCATTCCCATCATACTGAGCATAGCTTTTACACCAGCAGGATTACCGTCAACAAACAACAGTTTGAAGAGTTCTGTAAACTGATGATGAATAAGCAAGGCATTATTATAATCGCCGGCAAGTGCAAGTCTTGTCATTCGGCTGAATTCCTTAGGGAATGCATTGCCTATAACAGAAATAACACCCACTGCACCAAGGGTAATCAGAGGGAAAGTTATTCCGTCATCGCCGGAGATTACATCGAAGTTTTCTGGCTTTTTCTTGATAATTTCATCCATCTGGGTAATATTGCCAGATGCTTCCTTAATGGCTACAATATTCTTGAAATCGTGTGCAAGCCTTAAAGTTGTTTCGGCAGTCATGTTGACTCCTGTTCTGCCCGGAACGTTATATAATACTATAGGAAGGTTTGTGCTCTGGGCTATTGCCTTATAGTGCTGGTAAATTCCTTCCTGTGAAGGTTTGTTGTAATATGGCACAGCTACAAGCAATGCATCTACACCTGTCATATCTTCCTTAGTAATTGTATCTATAACTGTCTGAGTGCAGTTGCTTCCTACTCCCAAAAGAATTGGAACTCTACCATTAACACGTTCTATTACCAGTGATTTTATTTTCTTCTTTTCTTCGGCTGTCAGTGTCGGAGTTTCTGCTGTTGTGCCTAAAACGCAGAGAAAATCTATACCATTCTGCACCTGAAACTCAACAAGCCTGAGCAGTGCATCGTAATCTACACTTCCGTCTTCTTTGAATGGTGTTATAAGTGCAACTCCCATTCCTTTCAATCTTCTTTGTATCATAAATGAATTATAAACGCATTATATATTTACAAAAGTACGAATATTTTCTTTTAAAACTATATATCTATTACTTTTTTTGGCTTTTTTACTTCGATTTTGAATCAAAACAACTCCAATTGTATGTTGCCTTTCTTTTTATTTTCAATTGATTCTGATTTTTTAACATCTGTTGTGCCAGTTTTTCCAGATGTCTCTGTTTCATCATTTACCTTAGCTTCAATATCAGTATTTTCAATATCTGTACTTATAATATCTGTACTTTCGCCAACAGTCATGACCTTGTCTGTGCTGTTGTCTTCATAATCTACATTTTCAGAATTTATATCTTCAGAATCATTTCCTGATATATTTATCATATTCAGGAATTCTGTTTCGTCAATTATCTTTATGCCCAATTTTTCAGCCTTCTCGAGTTTGCTTGGTCCCATATTTTCACCTGCAAGAATAAAGCTCGTCTTCTTCGATATGCTGCCTACATTCTTGCCGCCATGCTTTTCTATCATTTCCTTATACTCGTCTCTTGAGTGCATGCTGAAAACTCCGCTTATCACAACCGACTGTCCTTTCAGGATGTCCGACTGTCCGGTGCTACTCTCAGGATCTATTTCCATCTTTAATCCGGCGTTCCTGAGGCGTTCGACTAATGTGCGGTTTTTCTCGCTTTCGAAGTAATGGATAATACTCTCGGCTATTTTGTCTCCTATTTCATCGATAGATATAAGTTCGTCACGGCTGGCATTCATCAGTCCGTCGATATTCTTTACGGCTCTGGCAAGTTTTTTTGCTACGGTCTCGCCCACGAATCGTATTCCGAGAGCAAAAAGAACCCTTTCGAAACTTACCTGTTTTGATGCTTCAAGTCCTTTTATGATATTTTGTGCCGATTTCTCACCAAGGCGGTCCAGACGGGCTATATCTTCTTCCTTCAATGAATACAGGTCGGCTGCATTGTTTATAAGTCCTTCCTGATAGAACTGGTCTACAGTCTCAGGTCCAAGTCCTTCAATATTCATGGCCTTTCTGCTTATAAAGTGCTCTATTTTTCCCTTAATCTGCGGAGGGCAGGAATCTTCATTCGTACAGTAATGGGCAGCTTCATCATCAAAGCGGGTAAGCTTGCAGCCACACTCCGGACAGTGAGTAATGAATTTCACGGGTTGGGTACCTTCCTGGCGTTCGCTTAGTTCAACTCCGGTAATCTTGGGAATAATTTCTCCACCCTTTTCTACGTATACCATATCTCCCTCATGAAGGTCGAGTCCGGCTATGACATCGGCATTATGAAGAGAAGCGCGCTTTACCACCGTACCGGAAAGTTGTACGGGATCGAGATTTGCCACAGGTGTAACGGCACCTGTACGTCCTACCTGATATGTAACTTTCTGAAGACGGGTTAGTGCTTTTTCTGCCTGAAACTTATATGCGATGGCCCATCGTGGAGACTTCGCTGTGTATCCAAGATTTTTCTGTTGTCTGATAGAGTTTACCTTCAGTACTATTCCATCGGTAGCTACAGGAAGATTCTTTCTTTCAACATCCCAATATTTTATAAAATCGAAAATTTCCTGAAGGGTACTTGTCTTTTTAGTGATATCGGAAATCTTGAAGCCCCACTCCTTAGCTGCCATAAGATTCTCGTAATGTCCGTCGCATGGAAGATTATCTCCGAGGATATAATAGAGGTAGGCATCAAGATGTCTTGAAGCCACAACAGAAGAGTTCTGCAGTTTCAGGGTACCCGAAGCCGCGTTTCTGGGATTGGCAAACAGAGGTTCTTCACGGGCCTCACGCTCTCTGTTCAGCTGTTCGAAAACGTCCCATGGCATAAGTATCTCTCCTCTTATCTCGAAATTCTTAGGATAATTGTAGCCTTTAAGCACAAGCGGAATTGTCCTGATGGTTTTTACATTATCGGTTACATCGTCTCCCTGTACACCATCACCCCGGGTTACGGCACGGATAAGTTTTCCGTCTTCGTATGTAAGTGAAATAGAAGTTCCGTCGAATTTCATTTCACAGCATATCTCGAAATCCTCATTAAGTGATTTTCTTGTTCTTTCGTAGAAATCGGCTACTTCTTCTTCCGAATATGTATTGCCGAGTGAGAGCATGGGATATTTATGGACTACCTGTACAAATTCCTTGTTGATGTCACTCCCTACTCTCATAGAAGGTGAATTTTCATCATATGCTTCGGGATGCTTGGCTTCGAGATCCTGCAACTCTCTCATAAGCCTGTCGAATTCGATGTCACTGATTACAGGATTGTTCAGTATATAATAGTTATGATTGTGTTCATGCAATTCTTTACGTAGTTGGTATATTCTGTCCAGTTCACTTACTGAGTTGCTGCCTGTGATGGCAACATTATTGTTCTTATCTTGATTCATGATGTTTATGTTGATTCCATAAAGGAGTTAAATGATTATATTATCGCACGTTTATATTGCAAAAATAGAAAAAAAATATTTGGCCTGCCAAAAGTACGGTGTATAATTTGTAATTTTGCAAAACAGACATAATAACCCTGTCATTAATAAAAACATTAATATATGAGAGTAGACATTATTACCGTACTGCCCGAAATGATAGAGGGCTTCTTCAACTGTTCCATTATGAGCCGTGCTCAAAAGAAAGGAATTGCCGAAATTCATATTCACAATCTTCGCGATTATGCTTACGACAGATATCGTAGAGTAGACGATTATCCATTTGGCGGATGTGCAGGAATGGTGATGAAAATCGAACCTATTGACCGATGCATTTCGGCACTGAAAGAACAGCGCCAGTATGATGAAATAATCTTTACATCTCCCGACGGAGAGAAATTCGACCAGCCTATGGCAAATACACTTTCGATGAAAGAAAATCTGATGATACTTTGCGGTCATTTCAAAGGGATAGATTATCGTATCAGAGAGCATTTCATCACCAAGGAAATAAGCATTGGCGATTATGTCCTTACAGGTGGTGAGCTTGCGGCTGCAGTTATAACAGATGCCATAGTAAGAATAATACCGGGCGTTATCTCCGATGAACAGTCGGCTCTTTCCGACTCCTTCCAGGACAATCTTCTGGCTCCTCCGGTATATACACGACCGGCAGAATATAATGGCTGGAAAGTTCCTGATATTCTCCTTTCCGGCCATGAGGCAAAAATCAGGGAATGGGAGTTCCAGCAGTCTCTGGAGAGAACAAAGAGGCTCAGACCGGACTTGCTCGATAAGTAATCATGCCATCTTGTTATGGTAAATGTTATTATATAGTATAATATACAGTCTACTATATAGTCATATATAATAATATATAATCAAAAGATGATGTATGATTAACCCTATTATGACCCGCTGATTTCAGCATGTATCTTTATTATATTCCTTATATAATATACACATAAAAAACAAAGCCGTAGAACATACTGTCTTATCTGTTGCATATCAGAAAAAGTATCGGAAGACAGTTGTTCTACGGCTTTGCCGTATATGTCAGTTTGTCCTGATTTTTTATTTTATTTTTACACTTCAAGAGCGCCTATAATATCACGTACAGATGAGTATCCGTGTCTGTCGAGATAGTCGTTTATACCTTCGGCCACCTTAACAGTAATAGCCGGATCTATGAAGTTGGCTGTACCAATCTGAATAGCCGACGCACCTGCCAGCAGGAACTCTACAGCATCCTTCCAGTTCATTATACCACCGAGTCCCACTACCGGAATCTTCACAGCTTTTGCCACCTGCCAAACCATTCTGAGCGCGATAGGTTTTACAGCGGCACCACTCATACCGCCTGTAACAGTCGACAGTATAGGGCGTCTTTTTTCGGCATCGATAGCCATACCAAGGAGAGTGTTAATCAGAGAAACGCTGTCTGCTCCGGCTCCTTCGGCAGCACGTGCTATTTCAGTAATATCTGTTACGTTAGGCGACAGTTTCACTATAAGAGTCTTGTCGTAAACGCGTCTTACAGCCTTAACAACTTCTTCAGCACCTTTGGCTGTTACACCGAATGCCATACCTCCCTGCTTGACATTAGGACAAGAGATATTGAGTTCAATGGCTGGAATCTTCTCAAGGTTGTTTATTATGCTTGCGGTTTCCGCATAATCCTCAACTTGAGAACCAGACACGTTGACAATCATATTAGTATTGATATCCTTAATCTGAGGATAGATGTTATCTACAAAATAGTGAACCCCTTTATTCTGAAGTCCCACGGCATTAAGCATACCCATAGGAGTTTCAGCCATACGAGGATAAGGATTTCCTTCACGATGATGAAGTGTAGTACCTTTTACTATGATACCGCCAATCTTTTCCAAGTCAACGAAGTCCTGAAATTCAAGACCATAACCAAATGTACCCGAAGCAGTCATCACCGGGTTAGATAGGTTCATCTTACCTATATTTACGCTTAAATCTGCCATAATAGTTTCTTATAATTAAATACCGGACCTTCTTTACATACACACACATGGCCTTCCTGGGTGTTTTCAACACAGCACAAGCATGCACCTACACCACAAGCCATTGTATTTTCGAGAGAAACCTCGCAATCTATACCGCTCTCTTTAGCATACTTAGCTACAGCCATCATCATAGGCTTAGGACCGCATGTATAAATCATATCAAACTTGGTCTGCTTCAGGATGCTGTGCATGGTTACATAACCTTTCTCACCGGCCGAACCATCTTCTGTTGTGGTATAGACATCACCAAGGGCCGCAAATTTGTCGAGCTGCAGCAAATCGTTTGCCGAACGGGCACCAAGCAGGAATACAGGTTTGCAGCCCATATTTTTAAGAGCTTCGCCCAAATAAAGCATTGGGGCTGTACCTACACCGCCACCAACAAGCAGTACTTTCTTGTCAGCCGATTCTGGCATACTGAAACCGTTGCCAAGGGGGATTACCACATTTACGGTATCACCTTTCTGTACGGTTGCAAGCTTGCGTGTTCCGTCGCCTACAAGCTGTACCAAGAACCAAAGTTCGTTGGTAGTACGGTCAACATAATTGATTGAGATAGGACGGCGAAGGAAAGTTGTGTTTGAGCCGTCAATGCGAATTTCGGCAAACTGTCCCGGCAGCATTTCCGGAAGAGGTTTGTCTTGAGTCAGTTTAATCAGAACGTAATGATTGTGAAGTTTAACGTTCTCTGTTACTGTCAAATCTAAAATGTATTTCTTCATAAAAAAAAGGGTAAATTCGTTTAGATATGCAAATATACGAATTTACCCTTTATAATCTATTAAACCATTATAGCTAATTTACCTATAAATACGCTCACTTTCCGCTATTATCCGGTTTAAACACCTCAAAAGTACCGTTATCAAAGAAAATTCTTATTTCAGTAATCTTCGGCTGAGGTCTTTCAATATATCTAATTTCCTCTTTTACAGTGGTATTAGGTGAGATTTTTGCCCTTTCTGAGGCTTCATCAGTGCGAAAATCGAAAGAAATTATACCTTGGTGCGTGTTTTCGCGATTTTCAGAGCCTGAAAAATCACCATTTAGCATACCGAAATCATCTTGACGACCTTCAGAACTTCCATTATCATCATAACCCCCTCCGGTTCTCCCAGCAACATCTCCCGAGTTGAGTACGGAAGATTTCATCTCGCCTTCACCGTAGAGAAGCCACATTATATTTATATCGGGATAAGCCCTGTGTATCCTTGTTACAACATCCAGACTTGGATTATTGCGCCCGCTGAATATATGTGATAAAGAAGATGTGGAGATTCCAATCTTTTCCGCGAAATCTGCATTGCTCATCCCCTCTGATTTCATTATTTGAATGATCCTGTCCTTCATTTACAATTGGAATATATGAATTTTAAAACATTACAAATGTACACAAATGTTTTTATAAATGCAAATTTACATATACAAAATTAAATATTACATATGTAAATTACAATATAAATATTATTTACAATTGTAATTAGAAATGTAAATTACAGATGTAAACAGCCCTTACATTTACTTTAGTATTCCATATTAAATATCTGATATATAACACGTTACATATATATACAAGTGTATATTTAAGGAAATATTCATTATTTATCCTGATTTTATCGTTATAGCTGATTATTGATGTCAGCATTTGTCCTTATTTGTCTGAATTATAATATAATAACATTAAGATAAATATGATTAATATTTATGCATGTACATTTATAAATGTATCTGTATTTATTTGTAAAGTCCTCTATCCTACCCTATTACATTTGTGTTGACAGATGTATAATTGTATATTCACACACAAAAACAACTTGTTAATTTTACTTTTATATTCAATTTACATTTGTACATTTACAATAATACACAAATATCCGTTTACATAAGTAAAATTACCAGTTTACTACGCCAATCTTGCCATCTCGCCAACCTTACTCGCCTAAACAAATAATCTTAATTTGCCTGTCACATTATTTGTTTGTTCTTCCATCAAAACCAATCTTACAAACTTACATTTGAAGGCAGATCTTATCAGAATTTCACATTTACCATATTTCCCGAAAATTGAAAATTTACGGCCAACTTACTTTTTCCTCCCGATTTTTAAATTTTCAGAGACTTACCCTTTCTCATATTTTAATTGCTCCATCTTATTCCATCTTTTATTAAATTGGGATTTTATAATGGATTTTTAAATGAGACTTTAGAATGGAACTTCATAATGTAGTCTTATAAATTCCTGCTATGATTTTATCGGGACTTAACTGCGATACAACTACTATTATATATATCCAACATCTACTATTTATCTATAACATCCCATTACAATATAATTGGATTTTCATTGGTGAAAAAAAACAGTCGGCAACCGTAAGCATTATTGCATTACGATTACCGACTCATATCCAAATTTTATCTCTGACTCTTATTTCAAAATCCAATACTTTTCTCCGAGTTGATAGTATATAAACGATACTATTCAATATCCATCTTACTGTCTTACGACATACACATACACATCCCCACCATCAGTTAGTGAAGAATAAAAAACACAAGTTCACTCAACAACTCTCCGGGACTTAGTGATGAATTTCCTATACCTTTCGACCTGGCATCACAGTTCCTTATTTCTGTTATTATATTCATGGTCTTAACACCCGAATAAGCTCTCATACCGGCAAGATACTCTCTTGCCTGCCATTGTGACTTCAACCCCAGATGAGCAGCCACTCCATTTTCAGATTTGTCCGGCGAATAATATGATACCATAAGATTCGAGAAGTAGTTAAACAGAATTGCCAGTGTAGGCTGCAAAGGATTGCTTTTAGGATTATTGTTAAAATATTTTACTATCTTATTTGCCTTCAGAATATCTCTTTCTATAAGGGCATTCTTCAGTTCGAAGTTATTATAGTCTTTACTGATGCCGATATTCCTTTCTATCTCATCGGGAGTTATCCTATACTTACCTTTAGGCAGAGTAATAACAAGCTTGTCAAGTTCACCCGACAGCCTGTTGAGATCGTTCCCCACAAAGTCGGCCATCAGCTCCGCAGCTTTGGGTTCTATCTCAATTTTCTTTCTCTTGAGATATGTCGATATAAATCCCGGAAGCATTGAATCCTTTAATTTTTTAGATTCGAAAACCACACCCACCTTACCAATTTCGGCCACAACCTTTTTTCTGCGGTCGAGAGTTCCATGCTTATAACAGATGATAAGAATTGTAGAATCAAGAGGCTTCTGAAGGTAATATGAAAGGTCGTCCCAATTCCTGATATTCTGCGCTTCCTTTACCAGCACCACCTGATAATCCGACATCATCGGATATCTTTTAGCATTGTTTATTATACCGGCCACATCAGTATCAAGCCCATAAAGAACTGCCAGATTAAACTCCTTTTCCTCTTCGGTGAGTGCCGTACTTACGATGTATTCCGATACCCTGTCTATATAATAATCCTCATCTCCCATCAGTAAATAAACCGGACAAAAGGTCCTGTTCTTTACATTCCTGACTATATCTTCATACGTTATTTCCTTAGCCATTTTTCCATCTCCCAAAATTAAACGATTTGCAGGGTTACGAATACATTTTCTACCCTTATAATATTACAAAAAATCTTTACCGTATTCTTGCATAATTTAATCACCAGTCGAACTTCAGATGCTTTACTGTCTTCTTCTCATCACTAATCTGTTTCAGGGCATCGATACCTATTTCCACATGCTCATTCACGAAGTTCTTCGTAACCATATTATCACTCTGCTCTGTTTTTACGCCTTCTGGAATCATAGGCTGATCGGACACAAGAAGCAGTGCTCCGGTAGGAATATGGTTAGCAAAACCGCATGTAAACAGAGTTGCAGTTTCCATATCAACAGCCATTGCCCTGGTAGTTCTTAGGTAGTTCTTGAAGTTCTCGTCATGCTCCCAGATACGCCTGTTTGTTGTATATACAGTACCTGTCCAATAGTCACGCTGGCAGTCTCTGATAGCAGAAGAAACCGCCCTCTGAAGCATGAAGGCAGGCAGTGCCGGAACCTCCGGCGGGTAATAGTCATTCGATGTTCCCTCGCCCCTTATGGCAGCTATAGGCAAGATAAAATCTCCTATGCTGATCTTCTTTCCTATACCTCCGCACTTACCTAAAAACAGGCAGGCTTTAGGTTTTATCGCACTCAGCAGATCCATTATAATGGCAGCATTCGGACTACCCATTCCGAAGTTAATTATGGTGATACCCTCTGCATGAGCTGAAGTCATGTTGGCATCACGTCCCATTACAGGAACTCCGAATCTATCTGCAAATATCTCTACATACTTATTGAAATTGGTGAGCAGAATATACTCTCCGAAATCCTCCAGTTTGCGTTTTGTGTATCGCGGCAACCAG
The DNA here is from genome assembly GCA_034094155.1 of Phocaeicola sp. Taxonomy (GTDB): domain Bacteria; phylum Bacteroidota; class Bacteroidia; order Bacteroidales; family Bacteroidaceae; genus Phocaeicola. The sequence goes on along the minus strand of JAXEBI010000199.1, from coordinate 9,414 downwards.
TTGGCCACAATTTCTTCTTTAGTTTTCATACCACTATGATTTTCCAAAATTATAAGACTGTCAAAGTTTTCATAATTCATACGGTCTCAAGTACTTTTTTTTAGTACCTTTGTTTGCTTTTTCTGTGCTATATGGCGTACACATACTCTACACCATTCCATCAATGATGCCAAATAGCAACCAGACAAAATCATACAAATATTCACCATAAATGCAAATATACAAAATGTTGCAATTAAACTTACCATCAGCTGCGCTTAAAATAACAAGGAAAGAAAACAGGGATTATATATTCGATACTTTGAGAAAAAAGTATGTAGCCCTCACTCCCGAAGAATGGGTACGCCAGAACTTCGTACACTTTCTAATCAGATACAAGAATTATCCCGTTGGATTATTGGCAAATGAGGTACAGATATCGCTTAACTCCACAAGAAAAAGATGTGATACAGTTCTATACAACCGCAACCTTACCGCCAGAATGATAATCGAATACAAGGCCCCGTCTGTAAACATTACCCAGGAAGTGTTCAATCAGATAACAAGATATAATATCGTACTAAAGGTAGATTACCTCATAGTAACCAACGGCATAAACCACTACTGTTGCAAAGTCGACTACAGAAACAACAGCTATAGCTTTCTCAGAGACATACCTGAATATTCCGAACTCATATAAAAGCTTATCCCAACCACAAATACCGTAACAACCGCCACATCTGTCACAACCGTCTTACTGTCACAACCGTCTTACCCCTACAACCATCATACCGTCACTTCAGAAAAACAAAAGGCTGAACCTGCAAATACAGATTCAGCCCAAACTATATTTATTTATAATCCAATAATGCACGAAGCAAGCTTACTCTTTTGAAGATCTTGTTGTTCTCTTTATCTTAGTTTCAAGAACCGCTTCAGGAGCTACACCGGCAAGTTCCTGATCAACCATGATACGGCCGCAATACTCACAAACAATGATTTTCTTTCTCATACGTACGTCAAGCTGCTTTTGAGGCGGGATTTTATTAAAGCAACCACCACAAGCACCACGCTGCACATATGTAATGGCAAGCCCATTACGAGAATTACCTCTGATACGCTTGAAAGCCTGAAGCAATCTTGGCTCGATACCACTTTCAAGAGTCTTTGCCTTCTCTCTCAACTTTTCTTCTTCCTGCTTAGTTTCAGAAATAATATCCTCAAGCTCAGACTTCTTCATTTCGAGGTCTTTCTCTCTTTCTTCAAGAGTTTCAGTGCTCTTCTTTATTTCATCTTCCTTAGCCTTGATAGAAGCATTTGCCTCCTTAATTCTCTTTTCGCTAAGCTCAACTTCAAGAGTCTGGAATTCAATTTCCTTAGTAAGTACGTCATACTCACGGTTATTACGTACATTATCCTGCTGAGCTTTATATTTTTCTATAGAAGCCTTAGCAGACTCAATATCTATTCTTCTCGAAGCCACACTCTGTTTCAGTTCTTCAATTTCCTTCTGAATGTTGCCGATACGAGTATTAAGACCTGTAATTTCGTCTTCAAGGTCTCTGACTTCCAAAGGCAATTCACCTCTCAAAGTCTTTATTCTGTCCACTTCAGACAATACAGTCTGCAATTGATACAAAGCTTTAAGCTTCTGTTCTACACTCAATTCTGTAGGATCTTTTTTTGCTTCTCTTGCCATAGTTAATATCTAATTTTTATTTTTTTATTTCAGGTTTCTCTTATCTTCCGCATTTCCCGATACACCCGAAAAATCATGATTTCGGATTATTAATTTTACAGATATTTCACAGGATTTGTATTTACTCTTGTCATCTGCACTTCCAGTCCCGGGAAATTCTTCTCAAGTATATCCTTGAAAATCTCTTTTGTATACTGTTCACTCTCGTAGTGTCCTATTTCTGCCACAAGGATATCATTATCATAATAGAAATAATCATGATATTTCACCTCACCTGTAATAAACACATCGGCATGTCCCTTCACTGCATCAGGAAGCAGAAACGCACCGGCTCCACCACAAAGAGCAACCTTCGATATCAGTCGTCCGGTAAGTTTTGAATATTTCACGCATCCCACCTCGAAAGTTTTCTTCACCATCTTCAGAAACTCCAGTTCGGTCTGCGGTTCCTCAAGTTCACCCACTACACCAGCTCCGCTCCATTCTCCCTGGCTCATATACTCCTTAGGGTTGAGCACCTTAACATTCTTCAGACCGATTTTTTTGGCTATCTTGAAGTTCACCCCGTTCGGAGCATTGTCAAGGTTGGTATGCATCGAGTAGATAACTATCTCATTCTTGATGGCAGTCATTATACATCTCTCAGTATAATCCTTTCCGGTAATCGACTTATACCCTCTGAACATCAGCGGATGATGCGATATAATCAGGTTAAGTCCCAAAGCTACAGCCTCTTCCACCACAGCTTCAGTGACGTCCAAACACAACAAAGCCCCTGTAGCTTCCGCGTCTGTCAATCCAACCTGCAATCCGGCATTATCGAATCCGTCCTGAAGGGGCAGAGGCGCGAACATCTCAAGGGCACTTATAATTTCCTTAATTTTCATATTCTGCGAAAATATTTCATGCAAAGATAGTTATTTTCATTGAAACAACCACAAGCATAAGCCATTTTTTCATCACCACACCCCAAAAAAAGGATAACACCATGAAAAAGCCCACAAAAGCGCACCAAAAAAGCCCACAAAAAGCACTAAAGAAACACTAAAGAAACACCGCAAAAAGCACCAGAAAGCACAAAAAAAGCAGGAACGAAGATCACTCTCCATTCCTGCCAATAAAATTATACCTTTATTTAAAAGACTGTTTTACTATTATCCACATTAATAAGCTCTTGCAAACAATACGCGTCTTGCCGAAGGCTTACCTGTAACCATATCCACTCCAGGAGTAAGGCTTTCCTCATCAGCTTCGAAAGGCAGACAGCGGATAGTAGCCTTTGTCTCTTCCTTGATACGGTCCTCAGTTTCAGGAGTTCCGTCCCAGTGAGCAAGTATAAATCCACCCTTTTCAATCTGTTCCTTGAACTCATCATAAGTATCCACCTTAACGATATGTTCGTTTCTGTACTTAAGAGCCTTCTGATAGATATTTTCCTGAATTTCCTCAAGCAGATTCTTTACATATTCCTCGATACCGTCGCAAGAACGAGTTTCCTTTTCGAGAGTATCACGGCGCATAATCTCCATTGTATTGTTTTCGAGGTCACGCCCACCCATTACAAGTCTTACAGGTACACCCTTAAGTTCATAATCGGCAAACTTGAATCCCGGACGCTTGTTGTCAGCATTGTCATACTTCACTGAGATACCCATTTCACGAAGTTTTGCAGCAATACCTTCCACCTTGGCATCAATCTGCTTAAGCTGTTCTTCACTCTTGTAGATAGGAACGATAACCACCTGTATAGGAGCAAGATGCGGAGGCAGAACCAGACCGTTATCATCAGAGTGAGTCATGATAAGAGCACCCATCAGACGTGTAGAAACACCCCAAGAAGTAGCCCATACATAATCAAGCTTGTTTTCCTTGTTTACGAACTGAACGTCGAAAGCCTTGGCGAAGTTCTGTCCTAAGAAGTGTGAAGTGCCGCACTGAAGAGCCTTTCCATCCTGCATCAAACCTTCGATAGTATAAGTATCAAGAGCACCGGCAAAACGTTCGTTGGCCGATTTAACACCCTTGATAACAGGCACAGCCATATATTTTTCAGCAAAGTCGCCATACACATGAAGCATTTTCTGAGCTTCAGCTTCAGCTTCTTCTCTTGTAGCGTGAGCTGTATGACCTTCCTGCCACAAGAATTCTGCAGTACGCAGGAACAGGCGGGTACGCATTTCCCATCTCATCACATTAGCCCACTGGTTGCACAAGATAGGCAGATCTCTATAAGAATTGATCCAGTTCTTGTAAGTACTCCAGATTATAGTTTCCGAAGTAGGACGGATAATCAGTTCCTCTTCAAGACGTGCGTTAGGGTCAACTACTACACCCGATCCGTCTTCAGCATTCTTAAGTCTGTAGTGAGTTACCACAGCACATTCCTTAGCAAAGCCCTCCACATGTTCAGCTTCACGGCTAAGATAAGACTTAGGGATAAGCAGCGGGAAATAAGCATTCACATGTCCGGTTGCCTTAAACATATCATCAAGAGTTCTCTGCATTTTCTCCCAGATAGCATAACCGTAAGGCTTGATAACCATACATCCGCGCACAGGCGACTGTTCTGCAAGATCAGCCTTCACTACAAGGTCGTTATACCATTGCGAATAATTCTCGCTTCTTTTGGTCAATTCTTTAAGTTCTTTTGCCATAACTATAATTAATATCTATAATTATTGTAATTATTATGTGTATTTTTTGTTTTCAACGATTGCCCCGGCAACCGCCTGCAAAATTAATAAAAAAATAGCGTACAGCCCAAACTGCACGCTAAAAATTCATTACCTAATATTTTCATTAATTACTCCTGATAGTCGTAATACCACCAGTATGTCTTTCCGAAGGCCCTTCTCATTCTGTTTTTTTCTTCGTTGCTGCTTCCGTAACCGCTCTTCTGTTTTTCCTTATATTCACGGAATCTCAGCTCGGTTTCCTTCAGTCCGATACTGTCGGTCAGCACATCACTCTTCCAGTCGGGATTACAGTCAAGATACAGCACCACAGCCTCCCTGTAGAATTTCGGCAGTGTATCACCCTTCACAAAATAGCCGTTCAGCACCTCACAGAAGGAGTCAAGCCTCTTGTTGAGAAGCATGGCCGCCATATAATATTCGGCCGCCTTATAACTGCCTGTCTCACTGTCGCATATTCTTTTCAGGAAATCCTGCGGACTTTCGCCGTACTTAGGTCTGTCGCCCAGGTGACTGTAAATCGAGTCATTTGTATACCTCAATGTCTTGGTCGAATCATTATCGAAGAAAAGCCCGTCGGCCTTATAATACTGCGGATAATCAAAGAGCCTGTCGCCCACAACACCCTCTTTCGACATAGCCAGCATTCTGAGTGCAGTAAGCGTCCTCGTTGGGTCGTATGCCTTTTCTGCAGTCTTCAGTGCCTCCATATTCTTTCCCTTCTTCAGCAGATGCTCCATCTCAAGTTCACGGTGCATGCTCTTGTCGGTTGTCCCGTTAAGTACAGTTATCATACTGAATGCCAGCATAATAATTATATTGGAAATATACATACCCAAGCTGCCGAGTCCCATACTCATATCAGAGCGGACCGTCCTCCTCACCATAAAGCCCACACCGGCAAAGGCCACAATCAGCAGAGGCAGCAGCCATCCCCACACGGTATGATAATGACTGTTGTACACAGAGCGTCCCACATCGGTAAGAGCCATAAGCACCAGGAACGATGGCAAATACGCAAGCGACCTGAAAGCACCCTTGAGTCCCAGCAGCGCATTGACACCCCACCTCAGCAGAAGCAGGATTACCGTTATCACTAAAGCCGAGGCGAAAGGCACAAAAACAGTCTTTCCGTGAGCCAGCGAAAAGTGCAGAGCCTCCAGTATATCCTTCTGGAAAACAAACAGATATGTAATCGAGAATACAGAGAACATAAGGCCACACAGGAGGATTACCCCCCGTGCAGCCTTCTTCATATTAACATTATTACAATTATTGCCTGAATTGTATAAATCAGAGATACTGTTATTAATAAAAATATTGTTGAAATCCATAATTTACTTTCTTTCCACACGTCTCAACACCAAAGCCGAACGTGCAGGAATATATAGTTTAAGCCACTCCTTCTTTTCTTTCTTATACAAAGGATCGCCGCAAGTAAAGTGAGTTACAGAATCATCATTAAAACCGAATCCACCATACTTCTTGTCATCAGTATTCAGAATAACCTCGTATGCACCCTTCGGAACAAGGAAGCCATAATCGGTAAACGACTGTGTAGGATTGAAGTTGAACACAAAGATAAGATCCTTTCTTCTGTAAGCCAGAACCTGATCACCGTCGTTATGCCATATTTCCACCACATCACTCTTCTGGATATTGCGGATACTCTTCATAACAGCCACCATATCACAGTCGAAATCACCCAGATAATGATAACACAACTCCTTGTTGTCCACCAAATTCCACTGTCTGCGAGCATACTTGTACGACCATCCGTTACCTTCTCTTGGGAAGTCAATCCATTCCGGATGACCATACTCATTACCCATAAAGTTAAGATAGCCACCGTTTATAGTAGAGGCAGTGAGCAGTCTTATCATCTTATGCAGCGCAATACCTCTCTGTACCACACCGTTTTCGTCTCCCTTCTTGAAATGCCAGTACATATCGGCATCACACAAACGGAAAATAATAGTCTTGTCGCCCACCAGAGCCTGGTCATGACTTTCGCAATAAGAAATAGTCTTCTCGTCACGTCTTCTGTTTGTCACTTCCCAGAACATGCTCGAAGGTTTCCAGTCCTCATCTCTCTTTTCCTTTATAGTCTTAATCCAGTAGTCAGGAATATTCATGGCCATTCTGTAGTCGAAGCCATAACCGCCGTCCACGAAAGGAGCAGCCAGTCCCGGCATACCAGAAACCTCTTCGGCAATAGTGATAGCCCTCGGATTCACCTGATGTATAAGTCTGTTGGCAAGAGTCAGATAACAAATAGCGTTATCATCCTGATGTCCGTTGAAATAATCACCATAATTACAGAACGCCTCACCCAGTCCGTGGCTGTAATACAACATCGAAGTCACGCCGTCGAATCTGAAGCCGTCGAACTTATATTCTTCCATCCAGAACTTGCAGTTGGACAACAGGAAGTGCAGTACTTCATTCTTTCCATAATCGAAGCAGAGCGAATCCCAAGCAGGATGTTCTCTTCTGTCGCCTCTGTAGAAATACTGATAAGGATCACCGGCAAAATTACCAAGGCCCTCAAGTTCATTCTTCACAGCATGCGAGTGAACAAGGTCCATAATCACCGCTATACCCATCTGGTGAGCAGTATCTATAAGTTCCTTAAGTTCATCCGGAGTACCGAATCTTGAAGAAGCGGCAAAGAAGCTCGAAACATGATATCCGAAACTGCCGTAATAAGGATGCTCCTGAATACCCATAATCTGTATACAGTTATATCCGTCGGCAGCCACTCTCGGCAACACATTTTCCTTGAATTCCTTATAAGTACCCACCTTTTCGGCATCCTGAGCCATACCGATATGACACTCATAAATCATCAGCGGTCCCACATTAGGGATAAACACCTTCTTTCTGAACTTATAAGGCTTGGCCGGATTCCATACCTGAGCAGAAAATATCTTAGTCTGTTCATCCTGAACCACCCTTGTAGCCCATGCCGGGATTCTTTCCCCGCAGGAACCGTTCCAGTACACCTTCAACTTATACAGGTCGCCATGCTTAATGGTATTCTTAGGCAGAACAATTTCCCACACGCCGCCTTTTTTCTGCTTTTTCATCTTGTAGTCATTACTTTCAGTCCAGTTGTTGAAATCGCCCACAAGATATATTGCGGTCGCGTTAGGAGCCCATTCTCTCAGCACCCACCCTTCAGAAGTAAGATGCAGTCCGAAATAAAGATATCCGGTAGCGAACTCATCCAATGTTCTTTTACCCACCAGTTCCTTTTCCTTTTGTATTGCGAAGTTATGTCTTCCTGTAATGGCGTCAGAATACGGTTCCAGCCACGGATCATTCTTAATGATGTTCAGTACTTCACTCATAATATAAAAATCTTAAGTTCAAAAATAAACGAATTAATTATGGTTATTAGGTAGTTAAACCTTCTCGCCACACAAATGTAGTAATATTTTTTTGAAAAAGAACAATTATTATAGTTTTTTTTACTTTACTTATTTTCATCAAGCAGACGTCCGTTTCTAAAGGTTCCTGTTCTCACTATTTTGCCTGTAGCATCCTTCTCTGTAAATTTTCCGTCCTTTTTTCCGTTCTTGAACGTACCTTCAAACACAGTACCGTCTTTTGAAGTCAGCACACCTTTTCCGCTCTCCTTGCCTCTCGCAAACTGTCCCACATACACATTACCGTCTGCGGTTTTCAGTGTGCCCTCGCCTTCAGCCATATTGTTTTTCCATTCTCCTTCGTACACATCACCGTTGGCCCATTTGTACACACCCTTGCCCGAGCGCTTGTTTTCCAGCCAGTTGCCTTCATACACAGCACCATTGGCCCAGGTAAACACCCCATATCCGTCCTGACGTCCGTTTTTGAAATGTCCCACATACCTGTCGCCGTTCGGATAAGTATATATACCCTCGCCCGTACGTTCTCCGTTGGCATAGTCGCCTTCATACTTCTCACCGTTCTGGAAAAGATACACACCCTTTCCTTCCTGCACGTCATCCACCCAGTCGCCGGTATACTTGTCGCCGTTGGTATATACAAAAACGCCCTTGCCGTGACGATATCCGTTTTTCCACATACCGTCATAGTTCGATCCGTCCTCCCAGGTCATCTTTCCCTTGCCGTCCTTCTTGTCGTTTTTCCACTCACCTGTATAAATGGCACCGCCGGCCCAGGTATACGTACCCTGTCCGCTTCTCTCGTCGCGGCTCCAGTGTCCCACATATCTGTCGCCGTTATAATAATCCATTATACCTTCACCTTCCTGGAAGTCCTTATACCACTCTCCCTTATACATATTATTATTGGTAAAATAATACGTACCCTGTCCGTGCTGCTGGTCTTCCAACCATTGTCCCACATATCTCTCGCCGTCGTGCGAAATATAAGTACCCTCTCCCTGGCGTTTGCCTTTCAGATAGTCACCTTCATACACGTCACCGTTTGTAAAGATAGTTTTGCCCTTTCCGTTAGGCTTTCTACCTTTAAGTTCGCCGGTATATTCCGAACCGTCTTTAAACTCATAATACCCTACAGACAACTGCGACCATGCTTCACCGGCACTCATTGCCATGAGCATGCACAGCATTATCTGATATTTCCTTGTAATCATACTTTATTCTTATTTTATCTTATCGTAAACTTACGGCGGCATTTCACACCATCTTACCGGCCACCACCTCAACCATTTTTTCCGGCAGCAGATACTTCTGCGCCAGTTCCATTATTCTTCCGGCAGTAATATTCTTTACAGACTCCACCGATTTTTCGAAGAAATCCTCCTTCAGACCCGCAGTCTGGACAAAAATCCATGCATCGGGAATAGAGAAAGCCCCCTCATACGCCCTGCACAAGTCGCCAAGCATATAGTTCTTCACCATTTCCAGTTCCTCCTGCGGCACTTTTTCGTTCTGCAGAAGCGCCATTTCGGCATACACTTCCTTTATAACAGGCTCTATGTATTCATTTGCAGCTTCAGTGCTAACTACCATCAGCGTTGACCCCGGATAAGAAACCATTCCTGCCGCTATTCCGTAAGTATATCCTTTA
>JAXEBI010000198.1:0-4160 GCA_034094155.1 Phocaeicola sp. | reverse complement strand
CACAATACTTACATGCTTGAACGATTTATTTGCGTGTCTGGGATTGAACCAAACACGCAATTAATTGACAAACTTTTCAAAGAACTCATTTTATTTACTGCCAGAGCCGTTTAGGCTGGGCTAATTTTTAACGAACTATTGATACTACATACATGAAATGAAAAATATATTTTTTAGTTTATTAATACTCTTTTTATTAGCAGGTTGTAAATCTGATGATAAGGGAATCAGAAATTATGATGCAGGATCAGATGTTGTGAATATTGAGGATAAAATAGTTCATATAGATTTTAAGGATTGCTTTTTCTCGTCATGGGCAAAACCTTATATCGTTAATCAATATTTGGTAATAAGTGACCACAAACTGGTTGACAATCTTATATCTGTATTTGACAAGAATACATTTGAGTATAAATGTAGTTTTGGCAGTCAGGGTAACGGACCGGGAGAGATTTCAAACCTGGTAAGTCTTGCGGTCAATGAGGATAAGAACGCATTTTATATAATAGACTATGGTAAGGATGGGGTATTTGAATGTCCCATTGACAGTATATTTGTGAACTCCAAATATGTACCTCAGAAAGCCGGTATAATAAACAAGCGTCAGGTGCCTTTGTCTTTTGAGTTTCTGAATGATTCTGTGTCATACGCCTTGTTCACACAGTTCAATGAAATCGGGGATTATAAACCTGTTCCTGCCAGGTGGAATATGAAAACCGGAGAAATAAGTTTTATGTCATACACAGGCCATCCGGAGATTGAACGCAAGCGCACTTCTTTAGCAATATCAAAAGAGCATAATCTGTATGTTGAAGTTTATCATCATCATGACTTGATTACCTGGTGTACATTAGAAGGTGAATTGAAGTTTACTTCCTATGGTTCAAAATGGGATAATAAAACGTCTAATGAGATGACATTCTTTGAGAAAGTTCTTTTCTGTGGAGACCGATTGGTTGTGTCTTATCTGGGAGACAGGCGTCTTATAGAGGACGGTAAGTCCATTAAGTCAATATATCCGGATAAGTTGCTTGTTTTTGATATAGATGGAAATTATATTAAAACTATGAGTTTGAATCATCCAATACTTGGCATGTGTTATGACAAGCAGAACAACCGGTTGATATTTTCTTTTGATGACGAATTTCAATTTGGGTATTTAAATTTACATGATGTATTGTAATATGCTCCATGTAGGAATTACAACCTTGATAAGGTTCTTGCAAGGATTTACGCAAGAAAAAATCGAAAAGCATTACATATAAGCCTGTTACACCGGTTTTCAGAGAAACCGTCAGAAAGTGAGAGATAAAAAAAGTGGAGATATGAAATCTATGTATGCAAAATGTTTGTTTTCATATCCCATCCATGTTAAACCCATCCAATCGAAGAATTTTATGAAAAGGAATTTTATCAGAGGTGCATTCGTTGCAGCAATCGCTTTAATGGCAACTGTATATGCATCACAACAGGAGAAAACAATGTCGGATCTTGCATTGGCTAATGTGGAAGCGTTGGCAAATTTTGAATGGGATCAGAATGGATGGTATTGTTGGAGATTTAGTAAAGATGATTATGATAGTGATTTGTTTTTTACATATATTCGTTGTTTTGATTGTTACGTAAGTACTGCTATATCTGTATGGCAACAAGAACAATGTTGGCACTAACACATAATGATTCTATATGAAAATAATCTTTATTATATTGCTGATTATCTCCTGTCTGTTATGTTCTGATGATGGACAGGGAATAATAGTGAATAATTTTCCTGTAAAAGGAGAATTAAATGCACACATACACCATATTGAATCACCGATACTTCTACCCAGATATATGGGAATAGAAGACGGGTATCTGTTTGTATATAAGGAACGTGAGGAATTCTTGTTTACCATGTTCCGCCTGCCAAAGTTGGAGTTTGTGAACAATATGGGAAAGAGGGGACAGGGACCGAACGAGTTCAATATTTTGGATACAAGAAGTTTTAACACTTGTAACAATGGTCTGTTTTCTGTTCTGGAAGCAGGTAGTAACATGCTTAAAAGTGTGAGGTTTGACAATGGAAAACTGGAAGTATTCGAATCAGAAAAGATGTTCGACATGGGCATAAAACATAACGGTCTATACTCGCTGAATGAGAACAAATGGCTTACTATGGGAGCACTGGAAGAGGATAATGAATATTGCCTGATTGATAAACATACAAAAGAAGCTGTAAAATCGGAATGTTATCCTGAATGGACAAAAATTCAAGGGAAAAATGCTCCACCCAAATTCGTTACATATCTGAAAAGTTGTGTTGTTCATCCTGAAGGAAATATGTTTGCTTCTTTTTATGGGCGATTTAAAAGAATGAGAATTTACAATGAAGACATGAAACTGATACATGATGTGAATATCAAAACAGAGCCATGTAAAACATCATTTGATGAGCCTGTAGAGAAACAACCGGTTTATTATATAGGTCAGCCTTATGCTACTGAGAAGCATATATATGCCTTATGTGCAAATAAGAATACAGGGGTTGACAGATGCGAACTTCATGTTTTTGACTGGAGTGGGAATCCGTCAGCGTGTTATTCGTTCGACCGTAATGTTTCGTTGATTGCAATAAGTACAGAATATGGTAAAATCTATGCACTAGATAAACGTTTACCGGATGAACTATATGTTTATGATTTACCTTTAAATGACTGATATACATGAAAAGACTTTATTCTTATATAATATTTGTTTTATTCCTGAATATTACAATAGTAAATGCCAAAGACAGAGATGAATGGCAGAAGATAAGCAATTCGTTCTATTCTCTTGAGGTTCCACCCGAATGGAGACCTTGTGATGGTTCTCCGGAAATGATACCTGGAGAACGAAATGCCAAAGGGTTTAAAATTCATTTTCTTGCATGGTGGAAACCTTCAACCTATGAAGAACGTAATAAAACAATAGGATTAGATATACAGTCGTATGCCAGACCTGATGGAAATCCGGTTTCATTATCAGAAATGGAGAAACTGATATTTATAAATGTAGACAAAGATATTATATCTGACTCAAAAACTGAAAAGATATATTCTGTTGTGAGAAAAAGTAAGGAAATGGACGGAAGTACCAAGGCTTATCGTTATATCTATGTTTTATCGGAAAAAGACGGTATGGTACATGTTTTGAATATAAGTACTTCGGACAGTTATTATCAAAGCTCTTCAGACGTTCGCAGAATTATCAAAAGAATTATGGATTCTTTTGATTTATGAACCGTTGCCATCTACATTTACATATCTATGATAACGGTTTTTACTATATTGCAGACAAGCAGTAATATTATCCGACAAAACACTTGTAAGGAGATGTTACCAATGCAAAGGTAATGACTATTTTGAAGCACTACAAATCGGGATTGGTCGCTTAATGTGTGAATAAACAAAAGTGATTAACGAATAAAATTTAAATTTATATGAAAAAGAGTATATTTAAATTAGTTTTTTCATCAGCATTTGTTTTGGCAGCCGGATATAGCGTATATGCTTCACAGCAGAATGCTGAAAAGTCTGATTTGGCATTGTCTAATGTGGAAGCGTTGGCTAATGATGAAGAAAACCCTTTATTCCCTAACGGTTGTGTAGACAATGGAAGTGGTTGTGCTTGTCATGGTATCTATGTTGAAACATGGAAAGAACATAATTGGTAACAATCGTTTCTTTTATTTTTAGAAGGAATTCCTTCTAACAAAGCTTTACAATATTAGTGTAAGCTAATCTAATTGTTTTAGCTTACACTAATTATCGTAGAATCTCTAATACAAATCCTTATGATACAAATTATGAATAAATTATTTCTTATAGGTTTCATTATATGTTTCATTTCATGCGGAACTGGAACAGACGAACGAAACAAAAGGCAAAAAACAAGAGACAACGTTGTCAAAGCCAAAGAACTTACATATAATATTGACTGTGATAAAGTTCTTATAGGCTCAATAGCCCAACCATATATATTCGGCAAGTATCTTATCATAGTAGACTATAAGTCCATGGATAAATTGATACACGTTTTTGATAAAGACAACTTTAAATGGCTTTATAGTTTCGGTGATATAGGACAAGGTCCTAATGATATATCAAGCATTGGAACGATAGCATGTAATAATGACACTC
>JAXEBI010000197.1:0-5400 GCA_034094155.1 Phocaeicola sp. | reverse complement strand
AAGGTTCCACCTCTTCCCATTCCGAACAGAGAAGTTAAGCTTCGTCACGCCGATGGTACTGCACAACAGTGGGAGAGTAGGTAGTCGCCGTTTTAAGAGAAGAGGCCTCGAGGTAGAAATACTTCGGGGCTTTGTTTTTTTTGTCCTTTTACTTTATAATAGAAAATAGCCTTTTATAATCTTGCTTTGTTTATTATGGTTGTTTTTATAATCACATTTCTATTGAATACATAAAACAAAGAATAACTTAATAATATTCAATTAGAGGACAAATCAGTGTATGGTGTGTCCTCTTTTTTTGTAAATTTGCAAGGACTGTTTATTTCAGATTAAAATATATTTTATGAGCGAAGAAACTTTTGATAAAGAGCAAAATAACTTACCGGAAAAAGAAGGACATTCTGATTATATACCAGCCGATAAGTCGGATGAATCAGTACGACATCAGTTGAGTGGAATGTATCAGAGTTGGTTTCTTGATTATGCTTCCTATGTAATACTTGAACGTGCGGTACCGCATATTAATGATGGGTTAAAACCTGTTCAAAGGCGAATTCTGCATTCTATGAAGCGTCTTGATGACGGAAGATATAATAAAGTTGCAAATATCGTAGGGCACACTATGCAGTTCCATCCGCATGGTGACGCATCAATAGGAGATGCTCTGGTACAATTAGGACAGAAAGAATTGCTTATAGACTGTCAGGGTAACTGGGGTAATATTCTGACAGGCGACAGTGCTGCTGCGCCACGATACATAGAGGCTCGTCTTTCTAAATTTGCTCTTGACGTAGTATTCAACCCTAAAACAACAGAATGGCAGTCTTCGTACGATGGACGAAACAGAGAGCCTGTTACACTTCCTGTCAAGTTTCCGTTATTGTTGGCTCAAGGCGTTGAAGGTATTGCGGTAGGATTGTCTTCTAAGATTCTTCCTCATAATTTCAATGAATTGTGCGATGCCGCAATTTCTTATCTTCGCAATGAACCTTTCCAGTTGTATCCCGATTTTCAGACTGGCGGATCAATAGATGTGTCGAGATATAATGATGGAGAAAGAGGTGGAGTGGTTAGAGTGCGCGCAAAAATCTCAAAAATAGACAATAAGACTCTTTGCATAAGTGAAATTCCATACGGTAAAACCACTTCTTCACTTATTGATTCAATACTGAAAGCTGTTGAGAAAGGTAAAATCAAGGTGAAGAAAGTAGAAGACAATACCGCAGACAAAGTTGAGATACTTGTTCATCTTGCTCCCGGAGTGTCGTCAGATAAAACACTCGATGCACTGTACGCATTTACCGACTGTGAAGTTAATATATCACCCAACTGTTGCGTAATAGATAATAAGAAACCTCATTTTCTCACTGTCAGCGCTGTACTTAAAAAGTCGACCGACAATACACTTGAACTGCTGAGAAAAGAGTTGAACATCGAAAAAGAAGAAAAACTTGAAGCTTTACATTTCTCTTCTCTCGAAAAGATATTTATTGAAGAAAGAATATATAAGGACAAAGGTTTTGAACAGGCTGCAAGTATGGACGAAGCCTGTGCGCATATTGATGAACGGTTAACCCCATTCTATCCTCAAATGGTAAGAGAGGTAACCAAGGATGATATATTGCGACTTATGGAAATAAAAATGGCCAGAATCTTGAAATTTAATAAAGATAAGGCCGATGAACTTATAGCGCGACTGAAATCTGAAATAGAAGAAATTGACAATCATCTTGCTCATATTACAGATTTCACTATAAGCTGGTACGAGACTATTAAGACCAAGTATGGAAAACTATTTCCACGAAAAACAGAAATCAGAAGTTTTGATACCATTGTCGCAACTAAGGTAGCCGAAGCCAATGAGAAGTTGTATATCAACAGAGAAGAAGGTTTCATAGGTACCGGATTGAAAAAGGACGAGTTTATATGCAACTGTTCTGATATAGATGATGTTATAGTATTCTATAAAGACGGAAAGTATAAGATTGTACGTGTAAGCGACAAATTATTCGTCGGCAAGAACATTCTATACGTGAATATATTCAAGAAGAATGACAAGCGTACTATTTATAATGTGATTTACCGCGATGGCAAGGAGGGTTCTCATTATATAAAGAGATTTAATATAACTTCGATGATACGCGACAGGGAATACGATGTAACCCAGGGAAATCCAGGTTCCCGTATAGTGTATTTCACAGCAAACCCTAATGGCGAGGCAGAAGTCGTAAAAGTTGCATTACGTCCGAATCCGCGAATAAAGAAGCTTGTTTTCGAACGCGATTTCAGTGAGATAAGTATCCGTGGACGTCAGTCAATGGGTAATTTGCTTACCCGTCTTGAGGTACATAAAATCAGTCTTAAGCAGAAAGGCGGCTCAACTTTAGGTGGAAGAAAAGTATGGTTCGATCATGATGTCCTTCGTTTGAATTACGACGGTCGCGGGCAATTCCTTGGAGAGTTCCAGAGTGATGACCAGATTCTAATCGTACATAAGAACGGAGAGTTTTATACTACCAACTTTGATTTGAACAATCATTATGATCCGGAGATAATGTTTATAGAAAAATATAATCCGGATAAAGTATGGACCGCTGTCCTTTATGATGCCGACCAGCAGAACTATCCTTATCTGAAGAGATTCTGCTTTGAAATAAGTGCACGCAGACAAAGTTTCCTTGGTGAAAATAAGAATTCTGTTCTTATATTACTTACTTCAGAGAAATATCCGCGAGTACAGATAATTTTCGGTGGAAATGACAGCTTCAGGGAAAGTCTGATAGTAGAGGCAAATGATTTTGTAGGAGTAAAGAGTTTTAAAGCCAAGGGAAAGCGTCTTACAACATTCAATGTTGACAGGATAGTTGAGATTGAACCGGTATTGCGTGCCGAAGACTCAGATGATGCATCAAACCTGTCATCAGAAATGGAGGATGCTGATTATAGTGACAGTGCCGAAAATACTGATATGGAAACCCCTCAAAATCCGGAGCCGGAAAATGAAGACGACGGACAAATGAAACTTTTCTAAAAACAGTAATTCTTGATTGAATTTCTTTTTATGATGAATTTAAGTAAAACTTTTGTTTTGATTATAATGATACTATTCTCCTGCAGTGGCATATACTCTCAGAGTAATGTGGATGATATATGCCTTCAGGAGGATAGTATGAATGCCAGGCAATATATTATGCGCTCTACAATGGTGGGTGCAGGAATGGCAAATGTATTCGATACGTATTTGTCACCTCTTGAATATAAAGGACCGGAGTTGCGTTTTTTGCATGAAAGTATGAGAATGACAGGATTGCTTGATGGAAATGTTTCCAAACAGAGGATTATTCAGGTTAATCTTTCATATACGGACAATATATCACAAACATCAAATTCCTGGGCCGGCATGGTTAACTGGACTTATGCTTTGCATTATCAGTTTCGTGTGTCTCCTGAATTAAAAATACTTTTTGGGCCTATGATTGACTTGAATGGAGGGTTTATATACAATCTTCGTAATTCAAACAATCCTGCCCAGGCAAAGGCATACGGAAGTATAGACGCATCGGCAATGGCTATATATAAGTTTAAGATTGGCAACTATCCGCTTGTTTTGAGATATCAGGCTAATCTACCGTTAATGGGACTTATGTTTTCTCCAGAATACGGACAGTCTTATTATGAAATTTTCTCTTTGGGACATGGTGGTAAGAATATATTGTTTACATCACTGCACAATGCGCCAAGTTTAAGACAAATGCTTACACTCGATTTTCCTGTAGGCAAAACAATTTTTAGGGCAGGATATCTGTGTGATTTACAGCAGGCCAAGGTAAACAACCTGAAAAGTCATTTGTACTCACATAATTTTATGTTGGGATTTGTGAGAAATTTCCACCTGTTGAGAGGAAAAAACAGAATAAGCATGCCTGCAAAGGTAACTCCATTTTAAAATTCATTTTTGTTTATAGTATTTATTATGAGAATTTTAAAGTCGTATATACAGAATGTTAGTATTATAGTATTATGTATAACATTATTATTTTCAACTGTTTCCTGTATACGTGAAGATGTTTCCGGTAATACTCCTCAGGCCAACTTTGAATCATTGTGGAAAATAATTGATGAACAGTACTGTTTTCTTGAATACAAGAATCAGGAGTACGGACTCGATTGGAATGAGGTTCATGAAAGATATTCAAAGAGAATAACATCGGAGATGTCATCAAAAAATCTTTTTGAAGTATTGTCAGAAATGGTTAATGAACTTAGGGACGGACACGTAAATTTAAGTAGCGGAATGGCTACATCGCAGTATAGAGAGTGGTTTGATTCATATCCGAAGAATTTCAGTGACAGTATACAGAGAAACTATTTGGGTAAGGATTATATCATCTCATCCGGGCTGACATATCAGATTCTGGAAAATAATATTGGATATATTTATATTTCGAGCTTCTCAAATGGTATAGGCGACGGAAATCTTGACTATACACTTGATGCTTTGGCACTTTGTGACGGAATTATTGTTGATGTGAGAAATAATGGTGGAGGAAATCTTACAACAGCTCAGAAAGTAGCAGCAAGGTTTACCAACGAGAAGGTACCGGTAGGATACATGTCGCACAAAACAGGTCCCGGACATAATGATTTTTCTGAGCCACAGGCTGTATATTTAGAACCTTCAAATGGTATTCGCTGGCAGAAAAAGGCCGTAGTATTGTCGAATAGGAGTTCTTATAGCGCAACAAACGATTTTGTAAACTGCATGAAACACCTTCCTCTGGTTACGATAATTGGTGATAAGACCGGTGGAGGCTCGGGACTTCCTTTTTCTTCTGAAATTCCCAACGGATGGTCTATACGCTTTTCTGCAGCTCCAATGTATGATTCTCAGATGAACCAGCTTGAATTTGGTATAGATCCTGATTACAAGGTAGATATGA
This sequence comes from Phocaeicola sp., assembly GCA_034094155.1. Taxonomy (GTDB): domain Bacteria; phylum Bacteroidota; class Bacteroidia; order Bacteroidales; family Bacteroidaceae; genus Phocaeicola. The sequence goes on along the minus strand of JAXEBI010000197.1, from coordinate 460 downwards.
CACAAGAAGATATGCAGCGTGGTAAGGATACTATAATTGAAGAAGCCTGTAGGTTACTGAAACAGAATTGATTCCTCGTAGGTTTTCAGTATATTTATTTTAGATATCTTTTGATGTCTTGTTGATTTTGTTGTACTCTTTTGTTATACTTATTTGGTCTCTTATTGGTCTTAAGTGGCTTTATTGAGTTTTTCTTGCTGCATTCAAATTTATATTATATCTCGTAATGCTATTATATCAGGTATAGTATTGTTATTTTTTATTGAAAATTTTTTCATTAAAAGTTTTGGATATAATAAAAATATTTGTACCTTTGCATCGCAATCGAGAAACAAACGATAGTTTGAAAAAGTAACGATAGCCCTTGCGCTTGTGGCGTAATTGGTAGCCGCGCCAGACTTAGGATCTGGTGCCGTGAGGCGTGTAGGTTCGAGTCCTATCAAGCGCACAGAACGGATGA
>JAXEBI010000196.1:0-7467 GCA_034094155.1 Phocaeicola sp. | reverse complement strand
TTTTAGCTCAAAAATATCTACGGTGTTTATTCCGCCCAAACACAAGGATAGGAGTGCCACGTCTCTGCCCAGTTCCGGAAGAGAGGAAATCATTTTGGTTTCCGGTAGGGGACGATTGAAAAACTCTCTACACGCCTCTGCACTGATGGCTCTTTGAACTGTACTGTCAGATTTTGGAATGGATACTTTTAACCAAGGATTGTATTTGATTCGCATGATACCACGTTCTTCATCGTTCAGTTCTATAAGTGCCCTTTTGAATATCTGTCTTAAACAAGTAGGGTACATTTCTTTCGCCCTGTTCGTTAACGAAAGGCTATTAATCCATCTTGTCAAAACAGAAGATGACAAGTGGGTAAACATTACTCTGGTTGTTCCCAAATATCTTTCGAGGTGGTTTACAGCCAGGCGATAGTTTTTAGCATTACGTTCATGTCCTTCAGAGGCCATACGGTTAATGAATTTTGTAGCATAGTCACTAAAACATATTTCTTCATCTGAATGGATAAGGAATTCAATTAGTTCAGCAACAGAATAATTTGAGACATCCTTACGGTTTATCATATCGCTATAACGTAGGATTTCTCGTGAACAATATTCGTTGACCACAATATCCTTGATTTCGCCATTCTTGGTGATTTGCTTGTCCGTAATGAGTTTATCGGTTTTAATATAACCCATTCTTGAACGGTGGACAACACGAATGTACACTGGATAAAATCCGTCAGCTCTCTTTTTTCTTACGACTACTTTAAATGTTGCCATATCAGATTGATTTATAAGTTATTAAATGGTGTATGCGTTGGTGTATGCGCCACTGTTCAAAAGTGTATGCGTGGTGTATGCAAGTACCGTTTATTTGGCTCATTTTTCGCGGACAAATGCACGAACCGCCTAAAAACTACTTAGGCTGTAACGCCTGATAAACAGTTCGTTACAGCCTAAATCAAATATTATCCTATATTGCTTATGCTTCCTCAATAGCAGCCTGCGCCGCAGCCAATCTTGCAATAGGTACGCGGAATGGAGAGCATGACACATAATTCAATCCTACTTTATGGCAGAATTTAACAGATGAAGGTTCACCTCCATGTTCACCACATATACCACATTTCAAGTCAGGGCGTACAGAGCGACCTTTTTCTACAGCCATTTCTACAAGCTGACCTACACCATTCTGGTCGAGAACCTGGAATGGGTCAACCTTAAGGATCTTCTTTTCGAGATATACAGGCAAGAATGAAGCAATATCATCGCGTGAGTATCCGAATGTCATCTGAGTAAGGTCGTTTGTTCCGAATGAGAAATATTCTGCACGTGAGGCTATTCTGTTGGCAGTAAGTGCAGCACGAGGAATCTCAATCATAGTACCAACTTTGAACGGAATTTCTACGCCTTCCTGTTTGAACAATTCGGCAGCAGTAGAGCGGATGATCTTTTCCTGAGCCTCAAATTCATACAGAATACCTGTAAGTGGAACCATAATTTCAGGATGTGGGTCGTATCCTTCTTTCTTCAGTTCAATGGCTGCACCTAAGATGGCTTGAGTCTGCATTTCAGTAATCTCAGGGTATGTGTTTCCAAGTCGGCAACCACGGTGGCCAAGCATTGGGTTATGTTCGCAAAGACTGTCTACTCTCTGACGGATATATTCTACTGTAACACCCATAGCCTGTGCCATTTCTTCCTGTCCTTTTAAATCGTGTGGAACGAACTCGTGCAAAGGTGGGTCAAGTAAACGTACGTTAACTGGACATCCATCCATTGCCTTGAAGATACCCTTGAAGTCGGCTTTCTGATATGGAAGAAGTTTGGCCAATGCTTTCTTTCTGCCTTCTACATCAGTAGCAAGAATCATTTCACGCATTGCTACAATCTTTTGATTGTCGAAGAACATGTGTTCTGTACGGCACAAACCTATACCTACAGCACCAAAGTTGCGGGCTACTTCAGCGTCATGAGGTGTGTCGGCATTAGTGCGGACTTTCAATTTTGTGTATTTGTCACATAGGTTCATAAGTTTGGCAAAATCACCAGAAAGTTCTGCAGCTTTGGTAGGTACCTGACCCATGTATACTTCTCCTGTACTACCGTTGAGTGAAAGATAATCTCCTTCTTTAAGTAATGTACCATCGATTTCAAGTGTGCGAGCTTTGTAGTCTACATTGATAGCTCCAGCTCCTGATACACAACATTTACCCATACCACGAGCCACAACAGCTGCATGAGAAGTCATACCACCGCGTGCTGTAAGGATACCTTCGGCTGCAGTCATACCTGCAAGGTCTTCTGGAGATGTTTCGATACGTACAAGAACTACTCTGTGACCGTCTGCACGCCATTTTGCAGCGTCTTCGGCAAAGAATACAATTTGTCCGCATGCAGCTCCTGGTGAAGCTGGAAGTCCGCGTGTCAATGTTTTAGCGCTGCGAAGAGCTTCTTTGTCGAATACCGGGTGAAGAAGTTCATCGAGTTTGTTCGGTTCGCAACGTTTGATTGCTGTCTTTTCATCGATCAGTCCTTGTTCGAGCATCTCCATGGCTATGCGAACCATTGCTGCACCGGTACGCTTACCGTTACGTGTCTGCAGGAACCACAATTTGCCTTCCTGAACTGTGAATTCCATATCCTGCATGTCGTGATAGTGGTTTTCAAGTTTAGTCTGAATGGCATCAAGTTCCTTATATATTTCAGGCATAGCTTCTTCCATAGATGGGTATTTTGCTAATCTTTCTTCTTCTGAGATACCTTGAAGCTGTGCCCAGCGCTGTGAACCGATTTTTGTAATCTGTTGAGGTGTGCGGATGCCGGCTACAACATCTTCACCCTGTGCATTGATAAGATACTCACCGTTGAACAGGTCTTCACCAGTGGCTGCATCGCGTGAGAATGCCACACCTGTAGCCGAAGTATCGCCCATATTACCGAATACCATTGCCTGTACGTTTACGGCTGTACCCCATTCTGCCGGAATACCTTCCATCTTGCGGTAAAGAATTGCTCTTTCGTTCATCCATGAGTCGAAAACAGCGCAGATGGCTCCCCACAACTGTTCGTATGCATCAGAAGGGAAGTCTTTTCCAGTCTGTGATTTGACAGCTTCTTTGAATCGTTTTACCAATTCCTTAAGGTCGTCAACTTCAAGCTCATTGTCAAGTTTAACTCCTTTGGCTTTCTTTACATCTTCTATGATTGCTTCAAAAGGATCTATATCGTCTTTGTTTGTCGGTTTCATGCCGAGAACAACATCACCGTACATTTGTACGAATCTGCGGTAAGAGTCCCATGCAAATCTTTCGTTGCCGGTTTTTCTTGCAAGTCCTAATACAACTTCGTCGTTCAAACCAAGATTAAGAATAGTATCCATCATACCAGGCATTGATGCGCGTGCACCCGAACGGACTGAAACAAGAAGTGGGTTTTCTACATCACCGAATTTTGATTTCATCAATTCTTCTACACCCTTGATGGATTTTTCAACATCGTCTTTAAGCAATGCCACTACCTTGTCTTTACCTTCAGAATAATATTCGTTGCAAACATCTGTTGTTATAGTAAATCCGGGAGGAACTGGTACACCGATAAGATTCATTTCTGCAAGATTGGCACCTTTACCGCCAAGAAGATTTCTCATGTCAGCTTTTCCTTCAGCCTTTCCGTTACCGAAGGTGTAAACTCTTTTTGTTTCCATAATTAAATGAAAGATTTAAGTTGTTGTTATTATTATGTTTTTCTAATTTCAGATTACGTATACAGGCTTTAATAATTTCATACATAGCTCTTTTGTAGATTTATGTAAAGAGGTCTCTGTTTTATACCTGATGGGCCATAAACGGCTCGAAACTATTGTCTGTTTCGTTTATCCGATGGCAAAACTATAGATTATTTTTATAATATCAAACATTAATTTAATATTCTACAACATGTTTTTGCTATGTAGAGATAGCAAAATGAAGTATTTTTGAAATAATGATGCAATGTCGGAAAAAATTATTAAATTCGCCCCCAAATTGGTTTTATTGAAAAATAACGTGGCAAGAAAGAAAAAAGAGCTTCCTTTACTGGAAAAAGTAACAATTACAGACGTAGCAGCCGAAGGCAAGGCCTTGGCTAAGGTGAATGATTTGGTGGTGTTTGTGCCTTACGTGGTACCGGGTGATGTTGTTGACCTTCAGGTAAAACGTAAAAAGAACCATTATGCAGAGGCAGTGGCAGTAAAATTTCATGAGAAATCGCCTATGAGGGCAGAACCTTTTTGTCAGCATTACGGCGTTTGTGGCGGATGCAAGTGGCAGTGCCTTTCTTATGAAGACCAGATCAGATTTAAGCAAAAGCAGGTTTTCGACAACCTGACTCGTATCGGCAAGGTTGAACTGCCGGAATTCAGTCCTATTCTCGGATCTGAGAAAACCAAATTCTATAGAAACAAACTTGAGTTCACTTTCTCTAACAAGCGCTGGCTTACTGAAGAAGAGGTGAAGCAGGATGTGAAATATGATCAGATGAATGCTGTGGGTTTCCATATTCCTGGAGCTTTTGATAAGGTACTGGCTATTGAAAAGTGCTGGCTTCAGGATGATATCTCAAATCAGATAAGAAATGCTATCCGCGACTATGCTTATGAACATAATTTCTCGTTCTTTGACTTGAGATCTCAGGAAGGCCTTTTGCGTAATATGATGGTGCGCACTTCTTCTACTGGAGAACTTATGGTGCTCCTCCAGTGTAAGGTGGTTAACGATGATGACCGTGCCAAAATGATGGAAATTCTTCAGTTTGTTTCTGATTCTTTCCCTCAGATAACTTCATTGATGTATGTTGTAAATAATAAGTGCAATGATACAATAGGTGACCTTGATGTGGAAGTTTTCAGAGGTAAAGACCATATCTTTGAGGAAATGGAAGGACTGAAGTTCAAGGTTGGTCCTAAATCTTTCTATCAGACAAATTCTGAACAGGCATATAACTTATATAAAGTGGCAAGAAATTTTGCCGGACTGACTGGTAACGAACTTGTGTACGACTTGTATACCGGTACTGGTACAATAGCCAACTTTGTTTCCCGTCAGGCTAAGAAGGTGATAGGTATAGAATATGTGCCGGAAGCTATTGAGGATGCTAAAGTCAATTCGCAGATTAATGAAATAGACAACACATTGTTCTATGCCGGTGATATGAAGGATATCCTTACTCAGGATTTTATTAACGAACATGGACGTCCGGATGTTATTATAACCGACCCTCCTCGTGCCGGTATGCACGGTGATGTGATAGATGTGATTATGTTTGCAGCACCTGAAAGAATAGTGTATGTAAGTTGTAATCCGGCAACTCAGGCACGCGACCTTCAGTTGCTCGATTCTATGTATAAGGTTACAGCTGTTCAGCCGGTTGATATGTTCCCTCATACTCATCATGTAGAAAATGTAGTGCTCCTTGAAAAAAGGAAGAACTGATTTTGTCATTTTCTGACTCATAATATGACTCATGTCCATTTTTATATTAAGGGAAATATATAAGGATGTATAATGAGTAGTATATAATTCTAATAAAATATTTGAAGTGGAAAGAAAGAATAAAAAGTCAGATGGCCGACCGATAGCTCGTGCCGCTGCAAAATATACTATATATAATGTGTCGCAACCGGCAGAACTCATGGAGTTCCTGATGACAAAGATGGCAGGTATAAGCAGAACTCGTGTGAAGGCTTTGCTTACCAACAGGGTGGTATTGGTTGACAATAATATTCAGACTCAGTATAATTTCCCTCTTAAACCGGGTATGAAGGTTCAGATAAGCCGTGAAAAGAATAAACATGAATTCCGTCATCAGCTTCTGAAAATTCTGTATGAGGATGCTTATATTATTGTAGTAGAAAAGAAAGAGGGCTTGCTGTCTGTTGCTACCGACCGTCAGAAAGAACGTACTGCTCAGCATATCTTGAATGAGTATGTAAAGCGTCAGCATAGAGGAAACCGTGTTTTCGTGGTTCACAGACTAGACCGTGAGACATCGGGAATTATGATGTATGCTAAAGATGAGAAAACTCAGCATACACTTCGTGACAACTGGCATGATATAGTGTACGACCGTCGTTATGTTTCTATTGTAATGGGTGACATGGAATCCGATCAGGGTACTGTAAGATCATGGCTTACCGATAGAAAATTATACGTAAGTTCTTCGGATGTGGATGACGGAGGAAAGTTGTCTGTTACACATTATCGCACCATTAAGCGTGCCAACGGATTTTCTTTGATTGAGCTTCAGCTTGAAACAGGCAGAAAGAACCAGATACGTGTTCACATGCAGTCTTTGGGACATCCTGTAGTAGGGGACCAGCGTTATGGATGTGAAATTGATCCTTTGGGACGTCTTGCGCTTCATGCATTTAAATTATGCTTCTATCATCCTGTTACAGGTGAACGTATGGAGTTTGAAACTCCTTATCCAGGACCGTTTAAGACTCTTATGCTTAGAAAATAATATTATACGGGCTGCCGGTTATTCCGATATGTTTGTTGGAATAGCCGGCAGCCTTTTTTATATTCTTTTTTTTGACTGATTCCGCTCTTTTTATTCTTATATTCTTTTTTTATATCATATCTGTATTTTTTGGGGGAGGTGAAATGGCATATGTTTTAATTAAGTAATATTAAAACGATGGATTGGTATAATTGAAGGTGGGCTTGCCAATACTAATAATTAAAATGCGGCCTTATTTTGATATAAATGTTCCGATAAGTTATGTGGAATGATGCGACACTTTTATTTTTTGTCGATGTCAAAATATACCTTACGACTCGAGTCGTACGCTCGTCCCACATAAGTCGTGCGCTCGTCCCATTCAAGTCAGACGCCTGTATTACTTAAATCGTACGCTTGTTTTGTTATTGTCGAACGGCTATAAAGTTAATGGCGTATTCCAATTTTACTAAGATTTGTCTGCAGTAGAATTAATATTTGATATATAACATATTTTTTTGTTTTCCTAAGTCCTTGATTATTGGATTGTTGTGAAATTATGTAATTTTTTATAGAAAAAAAGTTACCTCCAATGCTTGCACAATTAAAAATAAAGTCATACCTTTGCATCGCAATTGAGAAAAACGCCTTCGGGGTGTAGCGCAGTCCGGTTAGCGCACCTGCTTTGGGAGCAGGGGGTCCCAGGTTCGAATCCTGGTACCCCGACGAGGTTGAAACTCTTTATTGCATTGTAAACAAATGTTTAGATCCTATTCGGGGTGTAGCGCAGTCCGGTTAGCGCACCTGCTTTGGGAGCAGGGGGTCCCAGGTTCGAATCCTGGTACCCCGACAAAGATGGATTAAAACATGCATTTGTAACTGAAACAGTAAGTAAATTCTTTCGGGGTGTAGCGCAGTCCGGTTAGCGCACCTGCTTTGGGAGCAGGGGGTCCCAGGTTCGAATCCTGGTACCCCGACAAAGATAAATAATACATACATTGT
>JAXEBI010000195.1:0-76500 GCA_034094155.1 Phocaeicola sp. | reverse complement strand
TATCCGGTTTTGGATGTAAAGAAGTGGGGACTGAACATGATATACAATCTTAAGGATTAATGAAACATCGGCCTTATTCCACTTCCTGATGTTGTAAGTTTATACAAAATTATAATTATAAATTAATATACAATGAAACATAAATTCTTATATATCCTATATATTCATATCAATATGTGGATGTACTGAAGTAAATGACGGCAAAAATATATTGATATTGTCTGACTCTGCCATTGTGGTATTTGATGCGGCAAACGGTAATTACCTTGACTGGATACCTCTTAAAAGGATAGCCATAAGTTTCTGCAAGTTTGCAGAAAATGTTGAAGGAGAATATTTCTTCTGGTCTTACAGCAAGAATAGTATATACGTAAAGGATGGAGAAAATATGTATCCTATAAAGAAACGCAGTGGATATCCTTTAGCTTGTTATTCGTTTTACCTAATGTATCGTTGATTGCAATAAGTACAGAATTTGGTAAGATATATGCGTTAGACAAACTTCGTTAAATTATAATTATGAAGATTTGTATTATTATATTACATAAACTTGTGTGTATGTGCATTATATTTTTTATTATTGGTTGTAGTAGTTCTAATAATAATTAAAATATAAACACAGTATGTTTTGATGTAAATAAGAGTTATCCTATAAAATTGTCAGAAATAATCGATAGTATTTATATTCTGCCTTTAGAAACAAATGATTCTTGTCTTATAAAAGATATAAAATCTGTAGAATTGCATAATAATATATTTTATATAAATGATAATTCTGAGAGAGTAGTTGCTTTTAAAGAAGATGGTAGTTTTTTATTTTCTACAGAATCAAAAAAAGGCTATGGTCCGGAAAACTATTTTTCATGTATAGGATTTACCGTTATGGAAAATGGAGATATTGAGATTTTTGATGCTCTACGTTATGGATTAAAACGATATTCAAATAAAATGGAGTTTATTGAAGAATTGAAGATTCCGAAAGATATTTTACCTGTTGTTGATTATTTACGTTTATCCGATGATTTGATATTATTTGAAGGTAGCGACAATTTTAAATTATATTCATGCTTTAAACAAAAGATATTAAAAAGAATAAATACATCAAACCTTAGCCATAAAGTACCACGTATAAGTCAAAATTTTAGTATTCAGATGTATAGAAATAATATTTATTATTCTCCATCGTATCCTGATGCGAATTTATATAAATATGAATATTCGAAACAAGAAATAACTCCATATATATCATTTAGATTTCCTGGACACGATTGGGACCCTTCTATTATTGAAGGTATGAAAGGAAACCTTAACAATTATTTTCTTGACCATCCGGAATATGTTTTTGTAGCAGATAAAATAATTCATTCAAATGGAGTCCTTTGCTTTTTTATTTACGACAAGAAAATGTGTATAGGGTATAGCAATAATGGAATCAATAAAGTATATTATAACAAGCCAAGAGGGAAAGGACAACTTATGCAACCGCATTTGGTGTCTGGCGATTGTTTATATTATTTCTCAGAACCTGATTTGTTACCATACTTGATTGATGAAAATTTGCTGTCTGAAAAGAGTTCACAATATATTAATAAAGTAAAGTCTGATGATAATCCTTTGATTATATGTTATAAGCTTAAACGGTAAAATTTTATTTCCCAAAATATCAATTTATTATGACTGATTTAAAATTGCTACATACAACATAATAGATTCGTTAGTATTCTATTGTGTCAATCAAAAGGATTATTAACTAAGAGATTGATTTATATATGTTCTCGTAATTGAATATTATCAAATTTCAGGATTGTAGATTACTTTATTGAAATTAATAAGGTTATGATGAAATACAAACGTGACGGATTTATTTATGTGAAGTCTCGTCATCGGCCATTAGCTTTATTTGATGAAAAAGGTCGTTTTATTCATACATAATATTGGGAAGATGAGAAAAATCCTATTTTAATTGAATATAAAATAAAAGATTTGAGCGAGTTTTAGTATTTTTGTAGTACAACAACAATTGTAATTTGGAATCATTTTCCTCAATTATCTTATCAATTTATGGTTATAAGAAATCATTTAAAAGATATTGAGGTTATGTTTGCCACAATTTCCGGAAGGGTATCATATAGTCAAATATAATTATTAATTTATGGAAGGGAAAATAAGAAATGTAACCATAGCCTTGGGAATCTGTCTTTTGTTGGCATTGATTGTACTGGGGCTTAAAAATCGTAATAATATATATACATGGTTTTTAGGGGATGTCCAGGCTCTTTATTTGGAAGCGGATAGCTTGTACAGACAAAAAAGGTATGAGGAAGCCGAACCATTGTACTCAAAACTGGCGAAAATAGACAGTGCAAAACGTTGCCAGTTTATATTAGGTGATATATACTATCAGGGTAGGACAGGTGTAAGGGAATACAATAAGGCTATAAAGTTATTTACTGAATCGGCCGATAACGGCAATGCAGATTCCCAAAACAATCTGGGGTATATGTATGCTTATGGTGTAGGGACAGACATCGACTATTCTAAAGCAAAAAAATATCTCAGTATGGCTGCTTTGCAAGGACACTCACAGGCACAGGTTGGATTAGGGAGTCTTTACAGGCATGGCTGGGGAGTAACCAAAAGCTATGCAGAAGCATTCAGACTATATAAAAAGGCGGCTGCACATGATAATACTGATGCTATGAATAATTTAGGATATATGTATACATTCGGATATGGTACCTCAACAAGTATAGATGATGCCAAATACTGGCTGGAAAAATCGGCTTCAAGGAATAATGTTTATGCTTTGTTTAATTTGGCTGTCTTTCATATAGAGGGGCACGGATATCCAAAGGACTTTTCAAAAGGTGCTGAACTTCTATCAAAAGCGGCAGAACTGAATTCTCCAGCTGCACAGTTCAATTTAGGGTTGATGTACTATTATGGTAAAGGTGTAGATAAGGATTATTCAAAAGCAAAGAGTTTGTTTCAGCAGGCTTCTGCCCAAGGACATGATTTTGCTTTGGAATTTCTCATGAAGGTTGAAAATAAGGAAAATATCTCTGAAACAGATTCAATTTTTGATTTTAGAATACAGACAAAATAATGTGAGGCATTATTTATTGAAGATTGTAAGATCTCAAATTTTATTTGAGAATGCAATGTTTCATACTATGATAACCATTTTATTAATCCCAATTACAGTGATGATATACTGGAGTTTCAAATGATAGAACTAGTAAGAAGTAAGAACTCGGAGAAGTGATGACTTGGAATACTGCCATAATATACAACCGGAGAACATCGTTTCAAGTGAATACTTATCTTTGGGCGTATAAGTCGGTTGCATAAAGATACTTATTAAATCTTCTTGGGTTTATAATTATTAATACACTTTTGCATGACATTATAAATAAATATATAATTGTAAGAATATGAAGAATTGTTTTTACATTGTTTGTTGTCTTTGTATTCTGGCAGCTTGTCAGAAGAAAAACTCATCAGGTCCGATACAGGTTGACCTGACAAAGACGGAACATGCGATAAATTATTCAAGTTTCGTGGATTCAACAGCGACTGTCACGCTTGAACTGAGTGACAGTTTGCCGATTAACGGTATATCAGGTCTGTTTTTTGATGACGGCAAACTTTTCGTAAAGGACAGCGGACAGGAAGGTATTCTTGTTTTTGATGAGAAAAACAGGACGTTACTTTCACGGTTGAATGCATTTGGTGAGGGACCGGAGGAGATAAAGCGTATCGGTGCTTGGTGTATTGATTCCTATCAGAAGCATATATGCATTTTTGATAAAGGAGACATGAAGTTAAAGGAGTATGATTATTCTGGCAATTATATATCCTCTTTCCCGATGGAATATTTCTTTCTGGACATGGTAAAGCTGGAGAAGGAGAGTATGGTCTGTTTTTACCCTATTTATGCCGGTCACGAACAGCCTGAAGGTGTCTGGCTGGATAATATGGGACATTTTAAAAAGAGCCTTTCTTCGCATGTGACAGAATCCTGCAGGTTCCACTATTTCCCCATAATGTATAACTGGAATGGATCATCCGCCTATTATTATGACAGGAACTGGGATGAATTGTCCCTTGTGACAGCCGACACACTCCGTACAATGTATACATTTGATGTAAAACAGGCTATTCCTCTTTCAGTGAAAGGAATGCGTGATTTGACTCCTCAAGAACTTGACGGTCGTTCGATTGTTCATCAGTTTGCCTGTTCGGATAGTTTTATCCTGTTTTCCTTCCATACATTCCATCAGTCTGATATGATGAGCAAGGACATCACATGGATGCTGTTCGATAAAAGAACGGGAAATGTTTCTGTTTCGAAATCTCTTATAAATGATCTGGGTGCTGGAGATGAAATGAACGGTTATGCCCTGTTTTACAAGGATGATCATACGTGGGTACGGGTTGATGATTCTTTGGATAATGCGATCCGGTTGGAATACTTATTTTTATTGTAAAAAAAGTAATGAAGTTTTGTTATTACGATGGAGCATACTATTGTAGCGGATATAAAATTAACAATAAATTATAAACTAACAAAAGTGGTATATTTTTATTTTTAAACTTACCACTTACATAATAAAGAGAATATTTATGAATAAGATTCTTTTTTTAGTTTCCTTATGTTTTTTGTGCGGGTGTCAGCAGGAAAAATCGCCTATGGCACAATATGGTTTTAACGTGACAGAACAGGTTAGTTTTCATCCGGTCAAGAGTGATTTCCTTTTTAAGCCGACCGCTATTGAAGTCTTTGGTTCGCTGGTCCTGGTTCATGACCCGGTAGAGGATAATACCTATACACTGTTTCACCTCGGTGCGTCTGCACCGTTGTTGTCCGGAGGACAAAAGGGGACAGGACCCGATGATATCTTATATGGACAATTTATTGACAAGATTAATGAGAAGGAATTTCAGGTAGTTGACATTGCGAGTAGAAAGACAATGGTCTATAATCTGGACTCGATTTTGAAGACACGTACATTCCGTCCCGTCCGTTCTTTCTTCTATAGTGAAGTTGAGCCTCAAAAAGTAGATGGGCTGCAATATGCATATTATGTGGATGAAAGCCAGAAAATTGGATTGGGAGACAGCAGGTATGGTAAATATTTCTGCCTGTCGAAAGATACCGTCACTTATTTGGGGAATTATCCCGAAATGGAAGGCATGAATATGTCTCCATTTTATCTGTATCAGGGGGTGCTGCATATAAACGACCGTCGGAATTTGATGTTATACCATTCCCCGATAGGATATTATTATGAATTGTATGTTAGGCAAGGGGATGCATGGAAAGTTTGCTTCAAGGAATTTATAACTACGGAACATACGGAGGATGCTGTAACGGAAAATACACCGATGGGAATTTGTTCGGCCGACATGGATGAAGATTTTGTGTATTTGCTGTTTTCCGGTCGTACAGTAAAACAATTCCCGGAAGAAACCTTTCTTGCCTCGCACATTCTGGTCTTGAATAACCGTGGAGAGAAAATCAAGAGCCTTGAAACCGACAGGCTTAACATCTCAATAGCTGTAGCGAGTGAACAACGGCGTATTTATGCCATAGCCAAGAATCCGGAAACGGGAGAATATGAGGTGGGATATTATTCTTTTACAAAATAGTATAGACAAAAAATAAAAAAATTGCGTATGAAAAAATTGTTAGGAATATTTATAATGATGTTGTTGTTTGCATGCACACCTACGGATGAAAATAAAATTCCAACACTATCTGTGGATTTACATTCACCCGCTGTCTCTTTAGAAGACTTGTTCTCTAAAGTAGAGATAATACCGCTTGAGACATCTGACAGTTGTTTATTGGTGAGTATAGATAAGATAGTAAATGTTGATGGCTTGTTGTATATTTTTGATGGTAGGCGTCCTGCACTATATGTGTTCGATGAAAAAGGGACTTTTGTCAGGCAAATATCCCGATGGGGTGATGGTCCGGGAGAGCATTTGTTGATAAGTGATTTTATAGTTGATAAAAAGCAACAAACTATTGGCTTGTTGAGTCCTAACGGATATATGGGAATGTATGATTTATATGGAAGGTTTATCAGGCAGGATGTGTTGCCTGTCAAGCCTAATTATTATGCCATTGCTCAGTTTGACACGGACAGATGGGTTTTCTGGTCGTGCGTGAGAGAAGATGAGGATGGAATTACAATTGTTGGAAAAGACTCTTTAAATACGGTCAGTGGTTTTTGGAGGAACGATCGAATTTTGGATATGGGCAGTTTGAATCCTTTTTATGAATACAATGATAACGTGTATTTTACTACTGCATACCAAAATATTGTCTATAAGTTGACAGAAAAAGGAGTATATCCTGTTTATTGTTGGGATTTTGGTAAAGATGGCATTGATGATGAAATGTTGCAAAAATATCTATCAATTGAAAATGAAGGAAAACGAAATGATGAACTGATTAAAGATTTGTCTGATGGGACACTTCCATTTTGCATGAAATTCCATAGGGAAAATGATTTATATTATTATGTATCTCTTCAGAAAGGTTTAGGTACTGCCAATAAGAATATTAATGTGTTTTATAGAAAACAGGACGGTAGTACATTTGTATTTGAAAGGTTGGCAGAGAAATTAAGTATAAATCCACTTCTGTTAACAGAGGACTATATTGTTTCAAAGTTAAATTTTGATGACTATACTTATTTGCGTCCTTTTCTGTCAGAACAAGATTATTCGAAGCTTTTGTTGCGCGAGGAAGATGATAATCCGTGCCTGGTAAAGTATTATTTTAAAAAAAGTATATAATGAGAATGTCTGGTAATTTATTGCTTTATATGAAAAGAAAATATTTATTGTTTGCTTTCGCGTGCCTGTTGTTTTTTTCCTGTAGTCATTCTGTTGACTCGGGTAAGATTTATACGCTTGACAACTATGACTCTATATCAGTAAATATAGACTATCCATTTTTGAATTCATATACAAAACTTTCGGCATGCAAATTTCATGGCGCACCTTTTGCCGGAGGGTATAACCATCTTACACACAGCTTTGACTTTATCAGTCTCTCAGACAGTGATAATTTTTCCATATCTCTGGATAAGGAAGGAGCTGATGGAGTTTTGCCGACTTCGAGTTTTTGTTTTACCCCGTCATGTATAGTACTGGAGGATGAAAGCGGTATAATAGTGGTTTCTTATGAAGGTAAGGTAATCAACAGAATTCCATATTCTTCTCTTGATACCGAAAAATACTCAATGAAACCAACCGGAGTTAGTATGGGGGGATTGACAAACCTCTCGGTTGCAGAATCAGAAGTGACTGTACCATTATTCCCTATAAATGTGTCTTCCGATAATATCTCGACTTATAGTATTGGAATGAAATACAGCATACCAGAGAATAAATTATCTTCAATTCCAGTTAATTATCCTTCACGACTTGTTTCACAGATTGAAGGATTTCAGGGACTTGCATTTCCTGGTATATCTGCTTATTCCGACAGGATATTATATAATTTCCCCTGTTCATCACATATTTATGAGTATGACAGGCATAGCGGTGTAACGGATAGTATTAACATGACATCGCTGGAAATTTCCGCTGAGTTGCCTTCACTTGATGCAAAATCACGTAAAAATCCACGTAAAAAATTCGAATTTGAGGGCTTAAGTCCTCGCTATTGTGAACCTCATTATGATTCAACCAGTGGAAAGTATTTTCGTATTCATTATGGGCCAAAGTCGGATATGTTTGACAAGAATCGTTCCATTGGTTTGATTGTTTTGGATAGTGATAGAAGTGCTTTAAGAGAATACAGGTTCCCTGATAATTTCTCTGAACAATATTTTGTTATGGATGGTATGATTTATATCCAGTATAAGAATCCATCAGACGATACATCCATACGATTTGCCAAAGTGAGAATTAAAGATTTGTGATGAAAAAGATTATGTAACATATAAATTGTGATTCTTTGTTTATAGCATTATTAAGTTAGAACATTTTATACAAAACTTTTGTGAATTACTTTTTAACACTGCAAATTTCATATAATATTTCTGCAATACGGGAGATAGAGAATACTTCAGTATCGAAAGTGGCATTGTAGTTTCTTGATTCTCCCCAAATCTGACCGGTGTAATGCAGATAGTGTTCTTTCCTTGCCCTGTCTGTATTTGTAATTATGGATTCGGCTTTATTCAAGCAGATAACCGGAGAATCGCCTTCCGACTATATGAAATAACTTCTTCAGAATATGAAATTAAATGATAGTAAATCATAAACTTACTTACTTTTCTTTTTATTATCTATTTTTTCTTATAAATTTGCAGCCTAAATTAGGAGAAGGTATAACCTTTTGAAACTTGTATAACGAGATAATTAGATAATAAGACAAAATCAACATAAATTATGAGTAATAAATTTACTGAATATTCACAGCTCAACCTGTCAGAGGTCAATAAAGAAGTGCTGAAGAAATGGGATGAGAACGATGTGTTCTCAAAGAGTATGACAGAACGTGAGGGCTATCCTTCGTATGTTTTCTATGAAGGTCCTCCATCGGCTAATGGTATGCCGGGTATTCACCACGTTATGGCTCGTACTATTAAGGATACTTTCTGCCGTTTCAAGACTATGAAGGGTTTCCAGGTAAAGCGTAAAGCCGGATGGGATACTCATGGTCTGCCTGTAGAACTTGGTGTGGAAAAGGCTCTTGGTATTACCAAAGAGGATATCGGTAAGACTATTACTGTGGCAGAATATAATCATCACTGCCGTACCGATGTTATGAAATTTACTAAGGAATGGACAGATCTTACTCATAAAATGGGTTATTGGGTAGATCTTGAAAATCCTTATATTACATATGATAACCGTTATATTGAAACTCTATGGTGGCTGCTGAAACAGCTTTACGGAAAGGGTTTGCTATATAAGGGATATACTATCCAGCCTTATTCTCCTGCTGCAGGTACCGGACTTAGCTCGCACGAACTTAACCAGCCTGGATGCTACCGTGATGTGAAGGATACTACAGTGGTAGGTCAGTTCAGAATGAAGAGCCCTAAACCTGAAATGAATCAGTGGGGTACTCCTTATTTCCTGGCATGGACAACTACTCCTTGGACTTTGCCTTCGAATACTGCTCTTTGTGTTGGTCCTAAGATTGATTATGTGGCTGTTCAGACTTATAACGGCTACACAGGCGAAAAGATGACAGTGGTTCTGGCTAAACCTTTGCTTTATACACATTTCAACAAGAAAGCGGAAGGTATCGCTCTCGAAGATTACAAGCAGGGTGACAAGCTTATTCCTTTCAAGGTTGTGGGTGAGTATAAGGGTACAGACCTCATAGGTATGGAATACGAACAGCTTATTCCATGGGTGAAACCTGTTGAGGCTACAGAAAACGGATGGAAAGAGGCTGCCGACAAGGCCTTCAGAGTAATCCCTGGTGATTATGTTACTACTGAAGATGGTACCGGTATTGTACACATCGCTCCGACTTTCGGTGCCGACGATGCCAATGTGGCTCGTGCTGCAGGTATTCCGTCTTTGTTCATGATCAACAAGAAGGGCGAGACTCGTCCTATGGTTGACCTTACAGGTAAGTTCTATCTTCTTGACGAACTTGACGATGATTTTGTGGCTGAATGTGTAAATGTTGAGGCATATAAGGAATATCAGGGACGCTGGGTGAAGAATGCTTACAATCCTCAGTTTACTGTAGACGGTAAGTATGATGAAAAGGCTGCTCAGGCTGCTGAATCTCTGGATATATATATATGTATGATGATGAAGCAGAATAATCAGGCCTTTAAGATAGAAAAGCATGTGCATAACTATCCTCACTGCTGGCGTACAGACAAGCCTGTGCTTTATTATCCTCTCGACAGCTGGTTTATCCGTTCTACTGCGGCTAAGGACCGTATGATTGAGCTCAACAAGACTATCAACTGGAAACCTGAATCTACTGGTTCGGGACGTTTCGGCAAGTGGCTTGAAAATCTTAACGACTGGAACTTGAGCCGTTCACGCTACTGGGGTACTCCGCTTCCTATATGGAGAAATGATGAGGGTGAGGAACTTTGCATCGGCTCTGTAGAAGAACTTTATAACGAAATTGAAAAGGCTGTAGCTGCTGGCTTCATGACTGAAAATCCATATAAGAAACTCGGATTCGTCCCAGGCCAGTATACAAAGGAAAATTATGACAAAATTGATTTGCACCGTCCGTATGTTGATGATATTGTTCTTGTATCGGAAAGCGGCAAACCAATGAAACGTGAAACAGACCTTATCGATGTTTGGTTTGATTCTGGTGCTATGCCATATGCACAGCTTCATTATCCGTTCGAAAACAAGGAAATCGTTGATAACCGTTCATATTATCCTGCCGACTTTATTGCAGAGGGTGTTGACCAGACTCGCGGATGGTTCTTTACTCTTCATGCTATTGCCACTATGGTATTCGACAGTGTTGCTTATAAGAACGTTATTTCAAATGGTCTTGTTCTCGATAAGAACGGCAACAAGATGTCTAAGCGTCTTGGTAATGCGGTTGATCCTTTCGAAACAATTGAAAAGTTCGGTTCCGACCCATTGCGCTGGTATATGATTACCAATGCATCGCCTTGGGATAACCTGAAGTTTGATACCGAAGGTGTTGACGAGGTAAGACGTAAATTCTTCGGAACTCTTTATAATACATATTCGTTCTTTGCTCTTTATGCAAATGTAGACGGCTTCTGCTATGCTGAAGACGAAGTGGCGATGGAAGAACGTCCTGAAATTGACAGATGGATTCTTTCTTTGCTCAACTCGCTTATCAAGGATGTGGATGCTTGCTATAACGACTATGAACCAACTAAGGCAGGACGTCTGATTACTGACTTCGTAAACGATAACTTGAGTAACTGGTATGTGCGTCTTAACCGTAAGCGTTTCTGGGGAAGCTCTATGTCGACAGACAAGCTTTCTGCTTACCAGACTCTGTATACATGTCTTGAAACTGTGGCTAAACTTATGGCGCCTATCGCTCCGTTCTATGCCGACCGCCTGTATATGGATTTGACTAAGGTTACTGGCAGAGACAATGTGGTTTCTGTTCACCTTGCCAAGTTCCCTGAAGCTGACGAGTCTCTTATCAATAAGGAGCTTGAAGCACGTATGCAGATGGCTCAAGATGTGACTTCTATGGTGCTTGCACTTCGTAGAAAGGTCAATATCAAGGTTCGCCAGCCGCTGCAGTGTATCATGGTACCGGTAGTGGACGAAGACCAGAAACGTCATATCGAAGCCGTTAAGGATTTGATTACAAGTGAAGTGAATGTTAAGGAAATCAAGTTTGTAGAAGGTGCATCGGGTGTACTTGTAAAGAAAGTAAAATGCGACTTCAAGAAACTTGGTCCTAAGTTCGGAAAGCAGATGAAGGATGTGGCTGCAGCTGTAGCCGGAATGTCTCAGGAAGCTATTGCCGAACTGGAAAGAAACGGCTCGTATACATTCGAACTTGAAGGCGGAAACGCTGTGGTTGAAACTACAGATGTGGAAATCTTCAGTGAGGATATACCGGGATGGCTTGTTGCCAACGAAGGACGTCTTACTGTGGCTCTTGAGGTAACAATTACAGAAGAACTCAAACGCGAAGGTATTGCACGTGAGCTTGTAAACCGTATTCAGAATATCCGCAAGAGTAGTGGTTTTGAAATAACTGATAAGATTAATATTACATTATCAAGAAATTCCAACACAGATGATGCGGTAAATGAATATAATAATTATATTTGCAACCAAGTTTTAGCTAACTCTCTTGAACTTGTTGATGAAGTTGCCGATGGTACAGAACTTAACTTCGATGACTTCTCACTGTTCATCAAGGTAGTTAAACAGTGATAAATGTTCTCATATCTGCCGGACATTGGATATGCCCGGCAGATATTATTATTTAACTATTTTAAACTTTAAAACACTATGGCTGATAAAACAAGGTATTCTGACGCTGAACTCGAGGAGTTCCGTGCCATAATCATGGAAAAGCTTCAGCTCGCAGAACGCGACTATGAGAAACTGAAAAGCAGTATTATGAATACAGATGGTAATGATACAGATGATACATCTCCTACTTATAAAGTTCTGGAAGAAGGTGCCAGCACTTTGTCGAAGGAAGAAACTACTCGTCTGGCATCAAGACAGCTTAAGTTTATTCAGAATCTGCGTGCTGCGTTGGTAAGAATCGAAAACAAAACTTATGGTATTTGCCGCGAAACCGGTAAACTTATTCCTAAGGAACGTCTTCGTGCTGTGCCTCACGCTACATTGAGTATTGAAGCAAAACAACAAGGAAAGAAGTAATTTTATTATTTAAAAAAGAAAATTGAGAATCGGAATTGTGCTTTCGGTTCTCAATTTTTTAAATTGGATTTTAATGAAGAAGTTTCTGTCTCAGGGCCGGTTGGCCGTTATTATTGTTGCCCTAATTCTGATTATCGACCAGGTTATCAAGATTTGGGTTAAGACTAACATGCATTTGCATCAGAATTATCATATTACTGACTGGTTTTATATTTACTTTACCGAGAATAATGGTATGGCTTTTGGGCTTGAAATATTTGCCAAACTTTTTCTTACCGTATTCCGTATAGTGGCCGTTTGCCTTATTACATGGTATTTGACACGACTCGTAAAACAGCCTGTTAAGGTGAAAACCGGATATATTGTTTGTCTTTCTATGGTACTTGCGGGAGCTTTGGGAAATATTATCGACTGTGTATTTTATGGCGAGATTTTCAGTGAAAGTACACGCTCGCAGGTTGCTTCTTTTGTTCCATTGGGACAGGGATATGCCGACTGGCTGCATGGTAAGGTGGTAGATATGTTCTATTTCCCTATTATTGATACATACTGGCCTGACTGGATGCCATTTGTGGGGGGGGAACACTTTATTTTCTTCAGTCCGATATTCAACTTCGCAGATGCTGCTATAAGTTGCGGTATCATTGCACTGCTATTGTTCTATAGCAAGTATTTAAGTTCAGAATCTCATACAGATAAGAAATAAACTGATTTTTTTATTAGGTTTTACAGTATTACAAGTTGTATTTATAAATTATGACTCAAAGAAAGTACGTACGATTTTTATTGTTGCCAGTTGTGGCTATGGCATTGGCATGCGGAAAAAGTATTCCTGATGATATTATTCAGCCTGTTGACATGGAGAATTTGCTGTATGATTATCATCTGGCTATTACTATGGGCAACGATTTGAGCTATTCCGAAAAATATAAAAGGGAATCTTATAAAGAATACGTACTTAAGAAACATGGTGTTACCAAGGCCGAATTTGACTCTTCTATGGTATGGTATACACGTAATGGTGTGGAACTGACAAATATATACAAGAATCTTCAGAAGAGGTATGAGATGGCTGAAGAGCAGATACGTGCCGAAGTAAACAAGAGAAGCGGACAGATAGAGGTTTCATTGTCGGGCGACTCAATAGATTTGTGGTCGGACAGAAACTTGTATTGGCTTACTTCTTCTCCTCTTACCAACCGTCTTGAATTTGATTTGAAGGCTGATACTTCATTCCATCAGAATGATGCGCTTGTGCTGGTGGCAGATTATAATTTCATGTCTTCTGTGAAAAAGAATACATCGAAGGCTGTTGTGGCTATGAATATAGTTTTCAAGAATGATAGTACACAAGGTATATCTGCTACTTTCAATACTTCGGGCAGTCATGAACTTTATTTGCTTGCCGACTCGGCATACAATTTCAAAAGTGTAACAGGATTTGTGTATTTTAGCAATCCTGACAGTTTGGATGCATCTCTTCTTATTAGTAACATCCGCCTTATGAGATTTAGAAATGGCAGTTATTCTTCAAAACCAATAGCTAAAAATGTGATATCTGTCAGTCCGGAGAAAAATGTGTCATCTGATGTAAAGGAAGCTAATATCAAGGAGGAGAAAATTAGAGTGTCAGACAGAAAAGTCCGTCCAATTTCAAGATGAAAAGATTTGCATCACATAGAGTGTGTTTTCTTCATAATGGGGAGATATTGAAGAAACAGGTGGTAGAAATAGATGAAATTTCCGGTGTGGTATTGTCTGTAAATCCATTTGTAGAGGAAATCAGTTTTACAGAATGGCTTGGTGGTATAATTCTATTGTCGGATGTGGCTCCAAAGCGTTGTGGGAGTGAGTCGTTTGAAACTTTTACCGGCCGTTTTGTACAGAAACATCATACAGAGGATGGAAATATGAGGGATAATCTCTGCCTGAAGGCTTATTTTATAACCGGATTTAATCTGCAGCAGATGGAATTTATGCCGCAAAGCAGGATTATTTCTTTAAAATAAAAAAAAGCCTGCTTATTTAAAGCAGGCGACGGCGGAATTCCGAACATACTATGGCTGTAGCCACAGCTACGTTAAGTGACTCACTTGTTTCACATCCTTGTGGGAAGTTTGGAATAAGTATTCTTTTGTTTATCATCTGTGAAATCTCTTTGCTTATTCCGTTTCCTTCGTTTCCCATAACTATCAGCCCATTGGCGGAAAGTTCTTCTTTGTACATATCATTCCCGTCAAGAAAAGTTCCGAATACAGGTACATCAGACAGTCCGGTAATAAGATCACTCAGATTACAGTAATGCAACTTTACTCTTGCAAGTGCGCCCATTGTTGCCTGTACGGTCTTGGGATTGAAGGCATCGGCAGTTCCTGAAGAACAGAATATATGTTCGATTCCAAACCAGTCGGCTATTCTGATTATTGTACCAAGATTACCTGGGTCCTGTACGTCGTCGAGAGCAAGACATAATTCTTTGCGTGGCAAAGTAAAGTCAGTATCATACGAAGGAATATCGAATACAGCAAGAACATCCTGTGGATTTTTAAGAAGGCTGGCGCGTGATATTTCTTCATGTTGAACTTCTATTATTTCATCAGCTTTAATGATGCTGTTGCTTTCGAGCCAGGCTCCGGTAGCTACAAGCATACGGCAGTTGAAATGACCATATAAATCGGCTACGAGTTTGTTCCCTTCTGCAAGAAATACACCATTTTCTTTTCTGAATTTTTTCTGTTCGAGTGATCGTATAAACTTTATTTTGTTTTTACTTAGCATGATTACTTGTCTTTATGTTGAAAAACGATAGTTTGTACTTTTAAAAAAATACCCCTGTATAAACAACTGTATTTTTGAACAAAGCTAAGAAGATATTTTTAATTATGGTATATAATTTCCTAATTAATAGTATATTTTTATATACTGTATATTCATTTAGTGGATTTTTTTGTAAGTTTGCAAATAAAAATTCTGTGTAGATGAAACATTTGTTCCGATATATCTGTTTTTTTGTTGTTGTGTTTATAACGTGCAGTTGCTCTGTAGGCAAATTCATTCCGGAGGGACAGTATTTGCTTAGCGATGTACATGTGGGCAGCGATAACAAGGAGATAAAGCCTTCGGAAATGCATACTTATGTACGTCAGAAACCTAATGCCAAATGGTTCAGCCTTGTTAAGCTTCCTATGTACATTTATGGAGCTTCAGGTCTCGACTCAACAAAATGGTTCAATAAATTTTTGCGTAAAATAGGTGATGCCCCCAGGATATATAATGCAAAATCGGCAGAAGAGTCGCGCCAGCAGATGCTTAATGCTGTCCAGAATAAAGGCTATATGGGAGCTCAGGTTAATATGAAGGAGATAACAGACGGTAACAAAATATCTGTATATTATGAAGTGTATTCCGGAAAGCCTTATTGGATATCAGGTTTTAATTATGATATAGAGGACAGCAATATCCGCAAAATGTTCTTGAATGATTCCATAAACAGACTGCTCAGAACAGGAATGAAGTTCAATGTAAATGTATTGGAAGAAGAAAGAAACAGAATCACCCAATATCTTCAGAACAACGGTTATTATAGATTCAACAAGGATTATATAACCTTTACTGCAGATACAGTAAGAGGCACCTATAATGTAGACCTTACTATGAATATATCTCCTTTTAAAATAGCCAACGACAGTGAAGGATATAATCATAGACAATATACGATAAGAAACGTAAGCTATCTGATGGATATTGATAATCCAATGGACAATATGTCGGGTGCCGGAAGAGATACTGTCGCAGTTGACGGAATTAACCTCATTTCCGACAAGAAACTTTTTTTGCGTCCTGATGTGGTGGCTTCGCATAACAGGCTTGTGCCCGGAAGCATGTACTCCAACCGTAATGTTATGTCTACATATTCGTCGCTGGGACGTTTGGGTATATTGAAATATTCAAATATAAGGTTCGCCGAAGAAATAAAAAACGACTCTGCTTATCTGGATGCATACGTAACGCTTTCAAGAAACAAGAATAAAATGTTGTCTTTCCAGATTGAAGGAACAAACTCTGCTGGTGATTTGGGTGCGGCTGCATCGGTGGCATTCACTCATAGAAACCTGTTTAAAGGTTCGGAGACATTTACAGTTAAGCTGAGGGGAGCATATGAGGCAGTAACCGGTATAGAAGGATATGCCAACAGTAATTATACAGAGTATGGCGTGGAAACAAGTTTAAGTTTCCCCGAGTTTATGTTTCCGTTTCTTAAGTCAGATTTCAAAAGAAGAGTTAATGCAAAATCGGAGGTATCGGCAAAGTATAACTGGCAGATCCGTCCAGAATTTGAAAGAACCCTGGCATCTGCTTCCTGGAGTTACAGATGGAACGGAAAAAGAAGAGCTACACATAGATTTGATGTACTGGATGTAAACTATATTTATATGCCATACCGTTCGGATGCATTTGTGGCCTATCTTGACTATATGGATGAAATAAATCCGTTGTTAAGATACAGTTATGAAGATCTGTTTATTGTGAGAATGGGATATACTTATTCTTATAATAGTGTAGGGGCATCAACAACCCAGCAAACGGTGAAACGAAGTTCGTATTCCATACGTTTTAACATCGAAGAGTCGGGTAATCTTATATATGCTTTCTCAAAATTGGTAAACGGTTCACCCAAAAATGGAGAATCTTATAAAATGGGTAATATAAGTTTTGCCCAGTATATAAAAACCGACTTTGACTTTGCAAAGAATATAATGATAGATGAAAGAAATTTTCTGGTCTTTCATTTTGGTACTGGAATTGCAATTCCTTATGGCAATTCCAAGAGTTTGCCATTCGAAAAACTTTATTTTTCGGGAGGTGCAAACAGTGTCAGAGGTTGGAGTGTAAGGTCGTTGGGCCCAGGTGGATATAAGGGTACAGCCGGTTCTATGGATTATGTCAATCATACGGGAGACATCAAACTTGATTTGAACCTGGAGTATAGAACTCATCTTTTCTGGAAACTCAATGGCGCAGCTTTCATTGATGCCGGTAATGTGTGGACTCTTAAGAAACGTGATGCAGAATCTACTGGACAATTTAAATTTGGTACATTCTATAAGGAAATAGCTGTTTCGTATGGGTTGGGACTGCGTTTCGATCTTGATTTTTTGATTATCAGATTCGACGGAGGTATGAAAGCGATCAATCCGATGAAAGACGGGAAATATAAGTATCCTATCATAAGACCTGATTTTTCAAGAGATTTTGCATTTCATTTTGCAGTAGGATACCCATTCTGATTATTGTGGTATTTAGTGGTATTTATATGTTGCTTGAGTTGTAATATATTGAAATAAATAATATATAATGTTATGGCTAAGAAAACTGTTAAACTTTATACGATAGAAGAATTGAGAGAGTTGGAAAAGTGGTTTGAAGGCAGACAACTGCCGGAATCTCTTCAGCTTGATAAAGCTACATTTATTCCAAACGTGAAAGACACACTGAAAAGACTGATTGACCAGTGTGAAATAAATTATGAAAACCCTAAGATGCAGGGGTGTATATATTTGTTGGAACGTCTTAAGAATAAACTCGAAAGTGATTCTGTTGCATAAGTCGAAAACATATACTAACTTTGTCGTTCAAAAGAATTAAATACTAAGATTTTATGTTTAGAAGTCATACTTGCGGCGAGTTAAGACTTGCCGATGCAGGCAAAAACGTAACGCTTGCCGGATGGGTGCAGCGTTTGCGTAAAATGGGAGGAATGACATTTGTCGACCTTCGTGACCGTTATGGTATTACTCAGCTGGTTTTCAATACTGACGTGAATGCCGAATTGTGTGAAAAAGCTAACCACCTTGGACGTGAATATGTTATTCAGGTAAAAGGTACAGTAAATGAACGATCAAGCAAGAATAGTAATATTCCTACCGGTGATATTGAAATCATAGTTTCTGAGCTTAAAGTTCTGAATGCAGCACAGACACCTCCATTCACTATAGAAGATAATACAGATGGCGGTGATGACTTGCGTATGAAATATCGTTATCTAGACCTTCGCCGTAATGCTGTGAGAAAGAACCTTGAACTTCGTCACCGTATGACTATGGAAGTGAGACGTTATCTTGACAGCAAAGGCTTCCTGGAAGTTGAAACTCCTATGCTTATCGGTTCTACTCCGGAAGGAGCGCGCGACTTCGTTGTTCCATCAAGAATGAATCCGGGACAGTTCTACGCTCTTCCTCAGTCACCTCAGACTTTGAAACAGCTCCTTATGGTTTCAGGATTCGACCGCTACTTCCAGATTGTAAAATGTTTCCGCGATGAGGACCTTCGTGCCGACCGTCAGCCAGAGTTTACTCAGATAGACTGCGAAATGAGCTTCGTTGAACAGGAAGATATCATTGCTACATTTGAAGGAATGGCAAAACATCTGTTTAAGGAATTGCGTGGTGTGGAACTTACAGAACCTTTTATCCGTATGCCATGGGCTGATGCAATGAAGTATTATGGTAGTGACAAACCTGATTTGCGCTTCGGTATGAAGTTTGTGGAACTTATGGATATAATGAAGGGACACGGCTTCTCTGTATTTGACAATGCTGCCTATGTTGGTGGTATTTGCGCTGAAGGTGCTGCTACATATACACGTAAACAACTTGACCAGTTGACTGATTTCGTAAAACGTCCTCAGATTGGAGCAAAAGGTCTTGTTTATGCACGTATAGAGGCTGACGGAAACGTTAAGTCGAGTGTCGACAAGTTCTATTCTCAGGAAGTACTTCAACAGATGAAAGAAGCTTTTGGAGCTAAACCGGGTGACTTGATTCTTATTTTGAGCGGTGATGATGTAATGAAGACACGTAAACAGCTTTGTGAACTTCGTCTTGAAATGGGTAACCAGTTAGGCTTGCGTGATAAGAACAAGTTTGCTTGTTTGTGGGTTATTGATTTCCCAATGTTCGAATGGAGTGAAGAAGAAGGTCGTTTGATGGCAATGCACCATCCGTTCACTCATCCTAAGGATGAAGATATTGCCCTTCTTGATACTGATCCTGCTGCAGTACGTGCAGATGCATACGATATGGTAATAAACGGTGTGGAAGTTGGTGGTGGTTCAATCCGTATTCACGACTCAGAACTTCAGGCTAAAATGTTCCAGATATTAGGATTTACTCCTGAAAAAGCACAGGAACAGTTCGGCTTCTTGATGAATGCCTTCAAGTTTGGTGCTCCTCCTCACGGTGGTTTGGCATACGGACTCGACCGTTGGGTTTCTTTGTTTGCCGGTCTGGATTCAATACGCGACTGTATTGCATTCCCAAAGAACAACTCAGGACGCGACGTTATGCTTGACGCTCCGGGATATCTTGACCAGAAACAGCTTGACGAGTTGAATCTGATAGTTGATATCAAGGAATAACCTGCCGGAAGATGCTTACACTCTTTCTGGAAAAGAATTTCCGGATAATAGGATGTAATAAGAAAGAAATATAATTAAATATCATTCCAAGAAAAATTTTAGGCACGGATATGGTTTTGCAAGTTTGCAAGTCTGTTTCCGTGCCTGATTTTGTGATAGTATTATTGTAAAAATGAAAGAATCTGTACGTATCATAAGGTTTGCTATAGTTGGTACCATGAATGCCTTAATAGTGGCATTGGTGGTATGGATAGGTATGGATTTATGTAATCAGGATTATCTGCTGGCAAATGTAGTGGCTTATACGGCAGCACAGATAAACAACTTTCTTTGGTGCAAGTACTGGATATTCCCTTTAAATAAAGAAACAAAAAAGAACAGCACCCGACGTCAGATACTGTTCTTTTTACTTGCATTTGGAATGGCTTATAGCTCACAGTTTGTTTTTCTTCTCACTCTTGTAGAACTGCTTCACTTTAATGAATATCTGGCACAATTTCTTGGCCTTTTTATTTATGGAGCGGTAAACTTTATGAGCAATAAGCTTATAACTTTCCGTTAATATACTTTTAATATTTCTGAATTAACCTTCTCTGAAACAACCATCTTTATATAAGCTGGTTTAATTTACTGTCTTCCAGATAACTGAGATTATTTTCCAGAATAACTTCCCTTGTCTTCTCGTTATTGTCTGTCTTAAAAACAAGAATTCCCTTACCGCCAAGCAGGAATGAATACAGATAGGATATTCCGATACCGGCATCAGTGAAGCTTTTTATAGCATCGGCAGCGCGTCCTGGATAATTGTCGAGTGTTACAGCAAATACT
Source organism: Phocaeicola sp. (assembly GCA_034094155.1). Classification (GTDB taxonomy): domain Bacteria; phylum Bacteroidota; class Bacteroidia; order Bacteroidales; family Bacteroidaceae; genus Phocaeicola. Next base: position 55,895 of record JAXEBI010000195.1, on the reverse strand, counting down.
TCTGAAACATTTGCTGATATTCCAGCATCCTTTAGTGTCTGATATGCTCTTTCTGGTTCTGAACATATTATTCTGTATATTCCGTATTCTATTGTGTCGGATATTGTAGATGCTATAAGCTGTATATTTGCTTCCTTAAGAAGCTCAAGCACTTTTAAAAGTGTTCCTGATTTATTTTCTACAAAAACTGATAATTGATGTACTGTCATAATATGAGTTATTAATATGTTTGTCTGATTCTAATTGGGGTTTTATTATATCATTAGTTTTATTAAACTTTTGCTTTATCGTATCTTCAGATGTAGTCTGTACTCACTCTTGTATCAGAGTTATATAAGAGTTTTGCGAAGATCCCTTACTCTTACAGCTTTACCTTCTTGCTTAGGCAAACTTCCTTTGGCAACCAGTTTTACTATAGGAGTAATAAGGATTTCGTCTTTCAACTGATGTGTAATCTCTTTTGTAAGCTTCTGGAGGAAGCCGTAATCATCATAAAACTCACTAAGCTCGACTTCTACAGTCATTTCGTCGTTTGCTTCAAGGTTGGTAAGAGTAATGAGATAGTCTGTTCCAAGTTCTTTAAACTGCATCAGGATATTTTCTATCTGGATAGGGAATATATTGACACCTTTCAGAATTATCATATCATCACTTCTTCCTTTCATTCTATCCAGACGTTTATGGTGACGGCCGCATTTGCATTCCCCGGGAAGAATCCTTGTCAGGTCTCTTGTTCTGTATCTTAGGAGTGGCATAGCCTCTCTGTTGATGGTTGTAAGAACAAGTTCACCTATCTCACCGTCTGCTACAGGCTCAAGTGTATCTGGATTTACTATTTCAACTATATAATAATCTTCCCAAATGTGCATTCCATTCTGCTCTGTACATTCAAAGGCAACTCCAGGCCCGCACATTTCCGACATACCGAAGGAGTTGTAAGCTTTTACTCCAAGCATGTTTTCTATTTTGCGCCTTTGTTCATCAGAATGAGGTTCTGCACCTATTATCAGGGTTTTGAGTTTTGTGTCTTTTCTTGGATCAATACCCATTTCTTCCATAACTTCATAAAGACGTCCGGCATAGCTCGGAATAGCATGCAAGGCCGTAGTTCCAAAGTCGGCAATGAATTTAATCTGTCGCTTGGTATTTCCAGCTGCTGCAGGAACAGTAAGCATACCTAATCTTTCGGCACCATATTGGAATCCCAGTCCGCCGGTAAACATTCCATAGCCTGAAGAGTTCTGGAATACATCTCCGTTTCTGAGTCCTACCATATATAAACATCTTGCAACGGCGTTGGCCCATTCATCAAGATCTTTCTGTGTATGTAAGATAACGGTGGGGGTTCCTGTTGTACCACTTGAAGAGTGAAGTCTGACTACTTTCTCCAATGGTACGGCAGACAGTCCGTATGGATAATTGTCTCTAAGATCCTGTTTTGTGGTAAATGGTATTTTACTTAAGTCGTCAAGAGTTTTTATATCCTCAGGCTTAAGATTATGCTCTTTGAATCTTTTTTTGTAGAAAGGAGAATTCATACAATGACTGATTGTGTCTTTCAGACGTTTCAGTTGTAAGGCTTCAATTTCCTCCCTTGTCATAGTCTCCATTCCTGGATGGAGATATTTGCATTCGTTTTCCATGGTTATAAAACTAATTTGGTTTTTATTGTTATCTGTATTTGGTATGACGTTTTTCATATTGGCAATTATGGACAATATGAATTATGTTTTTCTTTCTTTTATATACTTTGTGTAAGTAGGAATTGATGCAAATATAGAAAAAATCCCTAAAAGAACAATTGTTGTATGCAAATTATTGTTCTTTTAGAGATTTATGTAATAAAATGATATATGCTATGTCTGGTGTAGCTCTTATAAGGATAATTATTCGGATATCTTCTTTAGAAATCCAATAGGCATTTCTACTGCAGCATATCCAAGCATATTAAGCTGTACAGTAACTTGTGATTTCCCTTCAAACTCAAGAAGTTCTCCTTTAAGTCCCTGCAGCGGTCCTTTTATAACCTCTACCTTTTCACCAGGCTGCAAATGTTCATTCATGAATTTTACTGTATTTTCTGAGTAGTCAAGCATGAATATAAACCTTTCCATTTCTTCATCCCTGATAATGGCAGGTTTGTGAGTTGATTTGTCGATAAGTGTACCACTCAATGATGGTATAGTATTAAGCAACTGTATGCGAGTCTTATCGTCTGTTCTTGCAAAAATCATCATGGGTATAATAACAACCTTAATTTTTTTCTTTCTGTCACTCCATTGTCGTATGGTTTCCTGTACAGGAAGAAAATGTTTTATACCCATTTTCTGTAGAGTTTCAGCTGTTTTTTTTTCGTGGTGCATTCTTACATAAAATGCATACCAATACTCTTTATCCATAATTAGTTGTTTAATTTCACAAATCAGCTTAAAGAAACTTCGAATCCTTTTTCAGAAAGTGTCATATCAACAAATCTTGCCTTGTCGTTTATTCTTTCTTCATTAAGTATACGTTTGATTCTTGCAGCAGCTTCTTCATCCTTGGCAGCCATATACAGGTAACCTCCACCACCAGCTCCCGGAAGTTTATATCCTAAGCAAAGGTCGTCTATCTTATTGATTATAGCCTGCACGGCAGGAGGGTTAGTTCCACTGTCGAGTTTCTGGTTCTGTTTCCATGTAACACCGACAAGTCTTGCCATTTCCTCATAATTATTTCTCATAATAGCCTCATTCATGTCGAGTGTATGCTGCTTCATCTGACGCAACAAGTCAAGATGTTCTGTACTGTTGAGAAACATTCCTTTTACTATTTCCGCAAGAATGCTTTTTGCAGTTCTAGTTATTCCGGTATAGTAAAGGAGATGGCAGTTCTTGTATTCACTGTCGGTAAACAGTTGTCCCGGAAGCCATCTTACCAAAGGAGACTGTTTCCATCCCGCTTCTGTTTGCAACAGTTTTATTCCTGGAAGAATACCTCCGTATTGGTCCTGCCAGCCGCCTCCTGTAGTAAGCAACTGTTCAAGAATGAGTGTTTTATTGCATATTTCATGCTTGTCCCAATTCAGTCCGCAGAACTTGTTTAGTGCTCCCAATACAGTAGCGGCTAAAATGGAACTTGTGCCCAATCCTGAACCTGCAGGTATAGCAGAAAGAAGTGTTACTTCTATTCCGGCTCCGAACGCTTTAAGCTGTTCTTCAAGAGATTTAAATTTCTCATTGCAGAAACTTGGATAGAAGCCAGAAAGAACCAGTGCAGCTTTAGGAATAGAGAAAGGTGAGCCAACAATATTGAATCTGTGCAATTCATCGTATGTGCTGACTGTTTCCATTGCTCCCAAGTCGATGGACCTTAAAATAATTTTATATTCTTTGCAAGGCTTGACATAAACCTGTAAAGGAGGCTGTCCATTAAGGTTGATAGCAAGATTTATCACATTACCACCTTCATTAAGGCAATAAGGCGGTGTATCTGTCCATCCTCCGGCCAAGTCTATTCTGACTGGGCTTCGTCCCCATACAATTTGGTCGGCATAAACAGAGAGGCGAGGAGATTGGATATGTTCGTCCTGAAGCTTGATACCGTCTCTCATGAGTTGGAAAGCAATATCTTCTTCAGCCTTGGCAGCTTCTGTATTACCTGAAAGTTCCATGGTCTTAGAACGGAACATAGCATCACTTATTCTTATATTTAGAGGCTCGTCTGAAGGAAGTTCATCAGGTAAACTAAGTTTCATGGATGAAAACTCCTGTGCGGCTTCAAGTAAATTCAACTGATAGAAGACACTCTTTCTGTAATTGTCGGAAAGTCCCTTCCAGTTGAGCTTTCTGAAATCCCTTCTTTGCATGGTAAGTCTTTTAAGATTTGCAAAAGATGAAATTTCATCAGCAGAAATTTTTTTAGCTTTTTTCCAGATATCTTCTCCTTCATTATACGATGGAGAGTTAATCATCCATTCCAGAACTTTTCCCAATTCGTCCTGATTATTGCATACAGGGAATATTTTTGCAGACTGAAGGTCATTGTTGCCTTCTATATCATTAGGATCTAATCCTCTCTGTGTAAGCCAAGAAATGACAGGAATACCCTGATATATAGTGTTTATATCGCAGAGACTACCCTTGAATGCATCATTGAAACCGTAAGGACGGGCTACGAACTTGTCTTCTTCAATTGGAACAATATCAATACAGACTTCCGAAGGCAGGTTTATATGCCAGTTGTTTTCAGGTACACCTGTTATAATATGTTTATTGTTTATTTTCCAGTTTGGAGATATGTAACTGTTTTCAATCCATAAATCAGAGTTGCATGCATTCAGCTCTATGTTAACGCATGAATTCTGTGTAAACATTGCAGGATGAGGCTTTACCTTATGGTGAGTGATTTCTCTTTGGTCTTTTACGAGGTTCTGAACGGCCAATGTGGAAGATATCATTTCACGGCTTGTTCCATAATGGTAGAACTTGCCTCCGGGCAATGGTAAAATAGCTACACTAAGCTTGTTGATTTCCTTGTCTTCTATAGCAGGATTTTCTCCTAACGATGGACCGAATTCAGAATACATATCATAGAATTCCACCTTATTGCCTTTCATAGACCGGTCCATGATTAATTTCATAGCCTTGTCACTCAACAGCCATACACCTATATCCATCAGATATAAATAATTTTGTGTAAGTTCGCCAAGTTTTTCTATGGTTGGCTTCTGAAGCATGAAGTCAAGCTTCTCCGGTGTTTGTCTGTTCATTATAAAAACACCATGATTTTTGGCAAGGTTCGGGTCAACCCATAAACCGTAACATACAACATCTGCTTCTGGTATTTTCTGCAGAGGCTTGTCAGCTCTAATATATATATCACCGCTTGCAATCAATGTATGAAAACTTTCTGGTGCTTTCTCCATTATCTGTTCATACAAAGGCAATTGGAGTGACAGTAAATTCTGAGTTAATTTCTGTCCTCTTCCCCAGCGGAAAACAGGGATTGGGGTAAGAATTTTCCCTGATGGCGCATAAGATGGCAGTCTTCTGCTTTGTCCGCCTGCATGTAATAATATTCTTTTTTCTTTGGCAAGCCATTTGTCTATGTTTTCAGCCCCTTCATACTCCATACATGATTTCATAATCCAGGTGGTACCGCCGCCGGAACCTAATTTGCTACCGATTGGATCGGATGTACAAAACCATTCATTTCTGTTTGCATTTTCAATTTCATGAAAACATTCAACCAAGTTTGGGGGAAGTGATAATAATTTCTTCATATCGGGTAATTTGTTTATTGTTGCATATTATTAAACAACCTTTAGTTGTTGTTTAGTAAAATTGAATACAGTTGTACTAAACTTGACGCAAATGTATAAAAAATATCTTTATTTTCCCTATGTTTCTGTTTCAGGTAAACATTTTAATTGTAATATTATATGATAATTTGTTATTTGATAAGACTGGTGAAAAAATATGATAAATCTATATGTATAATTTGTTATAATTATGATTGATGAAAAAAGTATAGCTGTTTGTCGTGTTTTTGTGCACTTTTTATTACTTTTGTTTTTATTAATCTAAAACTAACAAAATAAAACTTTGACCTTATGAGTATCAGAAACCGACTTGTTATAATGAGTTTCCTTCAGTTTGCGGTTTGGGGAGCTTATCTTACATCTATGGGAACATATCTTGCCAGTGTTGGACTTGGCGGAAATATTGGTATATTTTATGCAATGCAAGGTATTGTGTCATTATTTATGCCTGCAATACTCGGTATTATAGCTGACAGATGGATTCCTGCCCAAAAACTTCTTGGACTTTCACATTTGTTGAGTGCCCTGTTTATGGCTGGAGCCGGTTATTATGCAATGACTGCCGGCAATGCAGTGCAATTCAATGTTCTGTTTGCTTTTTATTCTATGGCAGTTGCATTCTATATGCCAACATTGGCCTTAAGCAACTCTGTAGCATATACATCACTCGACAAGGCTGGGCTTGAAACTATTAAAGCTTTTCCTCCGATTAGAACTTTTGGGACAATTGGCTTTATTTGTTCAATGTGGCTTGTCGACCTTCTTGGATTTCAGTCGAATTATATGCAGTTCTTTACAAGTTCTCTGTGGGGAATAGTTCTTGCTGCATATACACTGACACTTCCGGAATGTCCGGTTAGTGGAAAGGCTGAAGGTAAGAAATCTCTTGTAGATGCTTTGGGTTTAAAGGCTTTTATGCTTTTCAAACGTAAGAGAATGGCTATATTCTTTATCTTTTCAATGCTTTTGGGAGTTTCGCTGCAGATAACAAATGGTTTTGCCAATCCATTTATAACAAGTTTTAATGCCATCCCAGAATATGCAGATACATTTGGAGTTCAGCATGCCAATCTGCTGATTTCACTGTCTCAGATAAGTGAAACATGCTGCATACTTCTTATTCCGTTTTTCCTTAGTCGTTTCGGCATAAAGAAAGTGATGCTTATTGCAATGTTTGCGTGGGTGTTGAGGTTTGGATTCTTCGGATTTGGAAATCCTGGCGATGGAGTATGGATGTTTATCCTGTCTATGCTTGTGTATGGTGTAGCATTCGATTTCTTCAATGTTTCCGGTTCGCTTTTTGTTGATAAGGAAACAGATATCTCAATCCGTTCCAGTGCTCAAGGCTTGTTTATCATAATGACTAATGGAATAGGGGCAACTATAGGAACACTTACAGCTCAGGCTGTAGTAAACAGATTTGTTGATTTTAATAGTCTTGAACCTCAGATTGAAGGATGGAGCATGGCTTGGTTTGTGTTTGCAATATATGCTTTAGTTGTTGCAGTGGTATTTGCTTTGGTTTTCAAATATAAACATGAGAGAGCATAGCCTCTCTCATAAAACCACATATTATAATCAGAAACTTATATGTTTTTTCTGATAATGTTATAAGAGGTATTTACCGTAAGGCTTAATCTGATAATGATAAATCTTGTTGAGCCTTATCTAATTAATAATTAACTGATTAAATATCATTGGTATGGATGAACAAGAGTTGGAAGTTGAAGTAATGGTAAAGGGAGTAAGCGATTTGCTTAAACCATCCTCTTCACATGCTTTGATACTGGAAGAGGTAAATTGTGACAGAAGATGTCTTGCTGTAATTATAGGTGACAGAGAGGCCAAGGATATAAGAATGGCAATGGCAAGATATAAAACTCCACGTCCTCTGACTGTGGAACTGATGCTTGATATAATGAATGAAGGAGGAATAACTGTAAACAAAGCTCTCATTTATAAAGTCAAGGATGGAATATATTATTCATATATCTATCTTACACGTAAAAATGACGGCTACGAGTTTAAAGTAGACTCAAGGACAACAGATGCTTTAGTGTTATCATTGAAGGCAGGGTTCCCTGTATATGTATACGATAGTATTTTAGCTAATGAAAGATTGTATTCTGTTACTCCCGATGGCTCCGGCTTTTCATTATCGCTTAATGCTGTGGGAACAGAATTGCTGAAAACAAACCTCGAAGCTGCTATAAAAAATGAGGATTATGAGAAGGCTGCCCAATTGAGGGATGAAATAGCAAGACGTGAAAAGGGTTGTGAAGAATGAATGTAGATAATTAAAATGTTAATAAATATATATTGATATTGTTTATGATTGCATTTAATATAAAATAATGTTAAATACAATAGAGATTTTATTGGTTTTGTATGTTGCATAACATAAAATACGTATCTTTGCAATGTGTTTTTCATGGTATTAGATTTAAGGTTAATGAAGATTGGGAGTCTGGGAAGATTCCCTTTTTTTGTTTATATACTTTTCTTTGTATGAATAACTATGAATAACATGGTATAAAACCGAAAAAAAACACTACTTTTGTTTACAATATTCAATAAGACTAAAATCAAAAGACTAAATATTATGCATGTATTTTATACTCCCGATATTTCTGTGAATCCTGAACTTCCTGAAGAAGAAGCAGGGCATTGTTTGAGAGTCCTACGTTTAGGTATTGGTGATGAAATTACGTTGACAGACGGCACCGGAAATTTTTATAAGGCTGTAATCAGTGCTGCCACAGGCAAACGTTGTCAGGTAAAAGTTATAGAGACTATTCCACAGGAACCATTCTGGAATGGACATATTCATTTGGCTATGGCACCTACCAAAATGATGGATAGGGTAGAGTGGTTTGCCGAAAAGGCAACTGAAATAGGTTTTGATGAACTCAGTTTTCTTAATTGCCGCTTTTCCGAACGTAAGGTGATAAAAACAGAAAGAGTGGAAAAAATCGTAGTTTCGGCAATTAAACAATCATTGAAGGCACGTAAGCCTATTGTCAATGAAATGATTGATTTCAATAAATTTATGGATAGAGAGTTTAAAGGTGGAAAGTTTATAGCTCATTGTTATGAAGGTGAGAAGACCTTACTTAAAGATGCTATTATACCAGGTGAAGACGCACTTGTGTTAATAGGTCCAGAAGGTGACTTCAGTAAGGAAGAAGTGGAATTGGCTATTCAAAAAGGCTTTAAACCCATAAGTTTGGGTAAATCGAGATTGCGTACAGAAACAGCTGCACTCGTTGCCGTACATACAATCAATTTGTTGAATGCCATAGATTAGTTGGCGCTTCTGTCTTTTTTGATTGCCGAAGGTTTCTCTTTTACTTGATCTCTATATTAATTTGTTAATTGTATCTTTATTAATTCGTCAACAGTATTTTTTATGAAGTTCAAATACTATATCATCCCATTATTGGCATCATTGATGTATTCATGTGGGGAAGGTCCCGATTATACAAATGTAATTCCTAAGAATTCAGCCATGGTAGTTGCTTTCGATTTAGATGATATGTCCGAAAAAGGCGGACTGAGCGGACCGGATGCAAATGAAGAATTGTTGTCCAAACTTGAGGAGACTGTAAAAAGTGGCCTTACTGGTTCTGAGAAACTTGTTTCTAAAATATTTGATGATACGTCTGAAAGCGGATTGGAACTTGAAGAAAAGGTGTATCTCTTTGCTGGCGAACAAGCTAGTGTGGGTGGCATAGTAGCAAAGGTCAACAGTAGAAGAAAACTTGAAAAGGTTATCGATGAACTGTGCAGTCAACAAATATGTGGCCCGGTACAGGAAGCCGATGGATGCAAATGGACTGTTGTAGGCCAATGGTTACTTGCCTACTCAAAGTCGGCTGTTGTGCTTGCCGCTGATAATAAGGGCTTAGAACCGGAGAATCTGGTGAGTCAGGCTTCTATGTGGCTTCGTCAGAAAGAAGGCGAGGGATTTTCTGCAAGTGCCGACTTCAAACAAATACAGCAGAAAAATGGAGATATTGTAGCTTGGACAACTCTTGAGGTATTACCAAGGGAAGCTGTATATCCTCTTACAATGGGGGTATCTGCAGAACTTCAGCTTAAGGATGTAAAGGCAATTTCTACCATTAATTTTGAAAAAGGCAAGACTGCGGTAGATGTAGAAACCATTGTAGATGACAAGATAATGAGTGAAATAATGGAGAAGAAATCAAAGGTTACAGCTCTTGTTAAGGGTACATATCTTGATCTTTTTCCATCAAAGACCGACTTATGGGTTACTGCAAATCTTAAAGGGGAAGAGTTCTTCAGTTTTATCTGTGAAAATCCAACTGTGAGAAGAATATTCCAAAGTTCACTTATTCCTGTTGATTTCAAGTCTATTTTTAATGCTATAGATGGTGATGTGGCTATGTCAATGGACAGAAACGGTCAGAATTTCATTGTTTTTGCAGATATAAACAGCGACGGGTTCCTGAAGTCGTTTGAGTCGCTCAAGACTATGGCTGCAATGACAGGCGGACAGGTAGTTCTGAAAAATTATGGTGATAACGGATATTCTTTCAGAACACATGATGGAAGTCTTGTAGGCTTGAGAAAAGGACCGGTTTCGTTGTGGATTGGTGTTAAGGACAACAAACTGTATCTTACAAATAAAGAATCACTTATAGACCGGAAGGTATTGGGGCTGTCGCTTAGAAACCGAGAATGGGGAACCAGGGTTACAGGACAGAAATTCTTTATGTCTTCGAATCTGTCATCACTTAACAAACTTCTGGATTTGAATCATCTTAATGGTACCATGGCATCTGCTCTTGCATTTTTCGGAGGTCTTGATTATCTTACCGTGGAATCATCGGACGGAAAGAATATACATATAGAAATTTTGATGAAAGATAAGGAAAAGAATCCTCTTACAATGATTTTTAATTAAGCATTTAATATTTCCGATTAGGACTGTATAGGAGTAGTTGTAGATTGTGTAGTTTTCTAATAATATATACACTGCTCTTAATAGATAAAATATAATAAGAAAGTGGAGAAAATAGAACTAAAACAAACGTTGCCATCTGTCTTTGCCGGACAGAATGACGTTTATTCTGATATATGGCACAAACAAGTGGAGTTCATTAAAGGACAGTCTTATCTGATAGAGGCTGCGTCCGGTACCGGAAAGTCTTCTTTGTGCAGCTTTATTTATGGTTACAGAAAGGATTACCAAGGAATAATATGTTTTAATGGAGAAAATATCAGGAATCTTTCTTCGAAGGACTGGGATAATATCCGCCAGAATTCTATTGGCATGATGTTTCAGGAACTCAGGTTGTTTGGCGAACTTACTGCCGGTGAAAATGTTCTTCTGAAGAATAATTTGACATCCTTCCGTGAAATTAGCCAGATTAAGCAATGGTTTGATGAGTTGGGTATTGCCGATAAGTGGACAGAACCTGTGTCAAAGATGTCTTTCGGACAACAGCAGAGGGTGGCTTTTATAAGAATGTTGTGCCAGCCAGCCGATTTTCTTTTCCTCGACGAGCCTGTAAGCCATCTTGATGAGGATAACGGACGGATAATGAGTTCTATTCTTGACAGTGAAATAAAAAAACGTGGAGTAGGGGTTATTGTAACATCTATAGGACACAGGCTGGAAATGAATTACAGCAATATTCTTAAGCTGTAGCTTAAAAATCATACATTATTGATTTCAAATAAATTAAAAAAAAGGTAGTATACATTATGCTCTGGAAATTACTGAAACAACATATTAGTTTAGCTCAACTCTCCGGATTTTTTCTTGCCAATCTGTGCGGTATGATAATAGTACTTCTAAGTATACAGTTTTATAATGATGTTTCTCCTGTATTTACCGGAGGAGACAGCTTTATGAAAAACGATTATATTATAGTCAGCAAGAAAGTCAGCACTATAGGAAGTCTTACAGGAAAAAGCGGAACTTTCTCTTCTTCAGAAATAAACAAAGTAAAATCACAGTCCTTTACTTCGCGGATAGGTGCTTTCCAGCCTGCACAATTCAAGGTATCGGCTGGAGTGGAATTCAGTGGAATGAATATTTCTACTGCAATGTTTTTCGAATCTGTACCCGATGAGTTTGTCGACATTAATTCCGAAAACTGGAAATATGAAGAGGGACAGACAGAAATTCCTATAATAATCCCACGCAATTATCTTAATCTGTATAACTTCGGTTTTGCCCAAAGCAGGAATCTTCCTAAGCTCTCAGAAGGTATGATGGGAATGGTTGCTCTTAATGTCTATTTGTCTGGCAATGGAAGAAGAGATGTCATGAAGGGCAGAATTGTAGGATTCTCAAACAGACTAAACACTATTTTGGTGCCTGAAACATTCATGGATTATGCAAATGAAGTATATGGTGGCAGCAAGGAATGGGAGCCTTCAAGGCTTATTATCGAGGTTGACAATCCGGCAGATGAACAAATTGCGGAGTTTTTCAGTAAAAACGGCTACGAAACAGAAAATGATAAGCTTGATGCAGGAAAAACTACATGGTTTCTGAAAATGGTGGTAGGTATAGTTATGGCTGTTGGATTGATTATCAGTGCTCTGTCATTCTATATTTTGATGCTTAGCGTGTATCTGCTGTTACAGAAAAACACCAAGAAACTGGAAAATCTTATATTGATAGGTTACAGTAAAGCCAGTGTGGCCCGACCATATCAGATTCTGACTGCCGCATTGAATCTGTCCGTTCTTGTATTGTCTTTCTTTATCGTGTATGTTGTCAGAGGACTCTATCTTGATACCCTGACAAGTGTGCTTCCCGGATTCGAAAAAGGAGACATCTATGTGTCAGTTGTAATTGGAATCTTGTTGTTCCTTGTGGTTACAATATATAATTTTATTGCCATAAGGAAAAAAATAAATGCCATAATAGACTGATGGTGGAATGTAAACGTATATTCCTGTTCGAAATGATATCCATGACTAAAAATAATGTAATGACAATATATCAAATATGCCGATGAAGATTATTCGCTGAAAATTGTATAAAACTTTTATTTTTATTGTTTTCTTTCATTTATTTAAATTTTTCTTAATTTTTTTGCTATGGTGGTGCATTTTATTGTATATTTGTGCCCTAAAACATGAAATAAAGTCCTTTTGAGACTTTTATCTTGTCATTTTAAGAAAACTGACACAGCAATCTAAATGATTTTTAGAGAAAATTTATCAATATATTATGAAGAAAATTTATCTGCATGAAAGAAAAGCACATCTGTCATTTTTGCTTGCTTTAGGACTGATTACAGCTCCTATTCCTGCTTTGGCAGAGACTGAAGCTCCGCATGCCAATGCAATAGCTACAGTAAATCAACAAAAAGTTACCATTAGTGGTGTAGTAAAGGATGCAACTGGCGAACCGATAATCGGTGCTTCCGTAGTAGAAAAAGGGAATACAATGAATGGTGTCATTACTGACATGGACGGACGTTTTTCTTTAAGTGTTTCCGGAAGCGCAGTTGATATTAGTTATGTGGGCTACAAAACCCAGACTGTTGCTCTGAAACCAGGTGTAACCGATTATAGTATTGTCCTTCATGAAGATACAGAAGTGCTGGATGAAGTAGTAGTTGTCGGTTATGGTACTCAAAAGAAAGTTAACCTGACAGGTTCTGTATCTGCTGTTACAACCGATGAAATCGCAACTCGTGTTAATTCAGACGTACTGGCTTCTGTACAGGGACAGGTTCCTGGTGTTACTATTATTTCTCGCCCTGGATCAACTCCGACTATCAACTTCCGTGGACGTGGTAACTTGGGTACATCAGCACCTTTGTATGTTATTGATGGTGCAATCTCTGATGCAACCATGTTCTCTGCTCTTGATCCAAACTCAATCGAAAGTATTTCATTCTTGAAAGATGCTGCATCATCTTCTATTTACGGTGCACGTGCTGCTTATGGTGTTGTTCTGGTAACAACTAAGGGTGGTAAAGAAGGAGATATGCGTATAACTTATGATGGTTATGTAGGTTTTCAGTCAGCTACCTATACTCCGAAAGTTCTTAGCTCTGAGTGGTATGCTCGTTTGAGTAATGAAGCAGCTCTTAATGATAATCCGAATGCAGAACTTCCTTATACAGATGAAGAAATTGCCATGTTCCGTGATGGTACTAATCCGGATATGTATCCTAATACAAACTGGTATGATTTAGTGTTGGATGATCATGCTATCACAACCAAACATACAATTGGTATTAATGGAGGAACACAAAAACTTAAATATTTTACATCATTGGGTTATACATATAATGATAAGTTTATCCCATATGCATCATCTAACCGTTATAACTTCCTGACAAATGTTACAGCAGATGTTAAGAAATGGCTGACATTCCGCGGTAATATTAATTATGTTCAGAATGATGACAAAAATGATGGAGGAGGTGTAATTTATACGCATTTGTTAACTATTCCTTCTACTTATGTAGCAAAACAAAGTAACGGTGAATGGGGTAGTTATGAGGCTGGTAGTCCGGCAGCTTTGGTAAATATCCAGCGTAATCCACTCCGACGCCTTGAAGAAGGAGGATGGAGTAATAATACATGGCGTAATACTATGTTGAACTTCGGTTTGGATTTGAAACCAGTTAAAGGTCTGACAATTACTGGAGAAATGGCATATAAACTTTATGATTATAAAGCCAAATCTTATACAGCCAGTACTGAAGATGTGAAAGACTTCGTTACCGGTAACCCTATTACAAGTAGTGGAACAGCCATTGCTTCTTCTCAGATGACCTATACATGGCAGGAAACTACTCGTCTGACTTATAATGCCATGGCTAAATACGACTGGAAAAACGATAATCATTCTGTTAATGCTTTGCTTGGTACTTCTTATGAACATTACCGTTATCAGCAACAATATTCATATCGTAAGAATTTCCCAACCAATTCATCAACAGATATGAATGGAGGTTCCAGTGCTTCGGCTGATACTTTTGCAAAAGGCGGAAGCAATGAAAACAAACTTATGTCTTATTTCGGACGTGTCAACTACAGTTTTATGGACCGCTATCTTTTGGAGGTGAATATGCGTGCCGATGCATCTTCCAGATTCCATAAAAATAACCGTTGGGGATATTTCCCTTCATTCTCTGCCGGATGGCGTATTAGTGAAGAAACCTTTATGGAAGATATTGAATGGGTTGACAATTTGAAGATCCGTGGTTCTTGGGGACAGCTTGGTAATATCAATAACGTAGGGGATTACGACTATTTCGCAACTTATGCTCAGGGAAGCAACTATAACTTCAATGATGTCATTGTTAATGGTATTCTGGAATCCAAATTACCTAACTACGAATTGGGATGGGAAACAGTTACAATTACAGATATAGGTGTTGATGTAAATCTGTTCGACAACAAATTGAACATCGTAGCAGACTGGTATAATAAGGTAACTAATGATATTTTGCTGACTCGTAATATTGCAGCAGAAGTAGGTGCATCCAGTTCTCCATCTGCCAACCTTGGTAAAGTAAGTAACAAAGGTATTGAATTCTCAATCTCTCACAATAATCAGATTGGTGACTTGGGATATTCTGTAGGTTTGAATATGAGTAAGAACTGGAATGAAATAGTATTCTTGGGTGAAAATAATCCTACATATAGCGGTAACTGGATTTATATGGAAGGTTATCCTATCGGTACTTTCTATGGATATCGTACAGACGGACTTCTTACTCAGGAAGATATTGATAATGGCAATTATATTACTGACGGTCTGAAACCTAATGCTGGTGATATCAAATACGTAGACCGCAATAATAATGGTAAACTGGATGAAGGTGATAAGGACTGTCTTGATTCAGATGTACCTGATTTCACTTATGGTGTTAATCTGAGCCTTAACTACAAAAATTTTGAGTTAAGTGTATTTGGTCAGGGAGTTGCCGGAACAAAGGTTTATTTCGATATGGAAAATGCATGGGCATTCTCCGATTATGCAAGTCCACGTGAATATCACTTGAAGAGATGGACTGTAGATAATCCAAACCCTAATGCAGATTATCCTCGTATTTACTCACGTACAAGTTCTCACTCTTCATTCAACCAGAAACTGTCCGACTATTGGTTGTTTGATGCAGACTACTTCCGTATTAAGAACATTACTTTCGGATACAACTTCCCGAAATCAATGATTCAGAGTTTGGGCATTCAGGCACTGAAAGCTTATGTAGCTGCTGAAAATCCGTTTACAATCCGTGCTGATCACCGTATGGAGGATTTCGATCCAGAAACAGCTTCCGGACGTGGTGTAAATACACGTGGTACACGTACCATCTCATTTGGTGTAAATTTAACTTTCTAATACCCTCATGATAGAAAAGATAAATATGAAAAAGATATATAAATTAATGGCTTTTTGTGCGCTGTTTGGAGCCGGTATAAGCAGTTGCAGTCTGGAAGTAGAACCTACTGAAAGTATTTCTACCGAAACATATTGGAAAACAGCGAAAGATGCATGGTATAATTTGAATGCTATCTATTCAAATGCAATACCTGGAATCGGTATTTATAACGACGCTTTTACTGACGATGTTTATTGCCAGTATGCTCATGAGTCTAAAGCATCACTTTTCCAGCAAGATGGTTTCAGTGCTTCATATGATGCAGGATGGGGATTCGGTCTTGTTCGTATGTGTAATATCTATCTGCAGAATGTAGACAATACAGATTTAAGTGATGAACTGAAAAAACGTACTAAGGCTGAAGTTCGTTTTGCCCGCGCAATGGATTACTTGAGCAAAGTGATTACTTTTGGAGATGTACCTTTGGTCTTGGAAGTTTTGGATTTTGATTCTCCTTATCTGACTCGTACACCGGCAGCTGAAGTTAAACAGTTTGTTCTTGATGAACTGAAAGCTGTGGCAGAGGATCTGCCAGAAAGCTATTCTGGCTCAGGTGAGTTTAATGAAAAAGGACGTATTACTAGATATGCAGCTCTTGCATTACGTGCACGTGCTGCCCTTTATTTCGGTGATTATGCTTCGGCTGAAGCAGATGCACGTGCAGTAATGGAAAGTGGTAAATATGAATTGTTCAAAGTTACAGAATTGAACGAAGCACAGCAAAAGGAAGCAGATGAAATGTCTTTGTTTGTTGATTTTGCTGATGAGGCTGCCAAGGATAAATTTGTTAAAGGTATGTTCAGTTATGAATCATTATGGCATACTGAGAATGCTAATAATAACAATCCTGAATATATCCTTTCTCGCCAATATGTTTCTGACAGCTGGGACTATCAGGATATGACACGTTATACTTCTATGCGTCCTAACCAGTTAGGAGGATGGTCTTCAGTAACTCCTACTCAGAACCTGGTTGATGCATATTGGGCAAGTGATGGTGATGTACCTGTTTTGACCTCTCCTGAAAGCCGTGCTGCTGCCTATAAGACTATGCGTGCAGATTATGATGCATTCGTTGCAGAATTCAATAAACGCGAGGATAAAGGCGGATTAAGCGCTATGGAAGCTTTCGTTAAAGAAAAGACAGCTGATGGTTCTCTGACCAGCTATGAGTATATGCAGCAGTACCGAAACCGTGACAGCCGATTATATGTGTCTATTATGTTGCCATTCAAAGGATGGTATGAAACAAATTACGGTACAAACTTTGCTTATGAATGGATCAAGAATGGAAACAATGAATCAAAGACAGGATTCAACTTCCGTAAGACTTTAAGTTTGGAAATGGATGCTGCCAATCAGGGACAGGCTACAGGTGATTATCCTTGTATCCGTTACGCTGAGGTATTGCTTATATTTGCTGAAGCCCGTACAGAAGTGGAAGGGTATGATAATCAAGTAGAATCAGCCTTGAACCAGCTTCGCGAGCGTTGTGGTATGCCAAATGTACCTTCTGGCTTAAGCAAGGAAGAAGCACTTGATATGATTCGTCGTGAACGTCGTATTGAGTTGGCTGCAGAAGGTTTCCGCAGTGATGATATGAGCCGCTATGAAGATGCTTATTGGCAGAATGCGATGAATAACGTACCTATTCTGATGCCGGATGGTGAAAATGTCATTACCATGAAATGGAGTACTCGTATGCGTTTGAAACCAGTTCCTCAGACTGCATTGAATGTCAATCCGAAATTGACTCAGAATCCTGGCTATTAAAATTAATTATCCGACAGATACAGGCCGTTCCGTTTTGTGGGACGGCCTTTTTTTTCTTAAAAATGTTTTGTTGACCAAGCACTTTCTCTGAAACTTCGTATATTATTCCGTTAATTGGTACAAAGTCTCAAAAGTACTTTGACAGAAAAAAACCTTCTAACCGACTCTTTTAAAACTGAATTTGCGTTAAAAATGTTTTAACTAATATGATATTATGTAAAATCAACTGGGCTATTTTTCATGAATTATGTCCTATAACAATGTTTATCGGCTAAAAAATGTTACTTGGTGATTCACATATACCAAATAATGTTTTAAATTTGCGATAGTCAATTAAGGTAATAATTTAATAGATAAACTTATGTCAAAAATTGTAGGACATATTTCGCAGGTAATTGGTCCGGTGGTTGATGTTCACTTCAATCTTGAGGGATTGGATGCTGATATTGCATTGCCAAAGATTCATGATGCGTTGACTGTAGTCCGTAAAGACGGACGTCCTCTTGTTATCGAGGTTCAGCAGCACATTGGTGAAGATACAGTGCGTACCGTAGCGATGGACAGTACTGACGGATTAAAACGTGGAATGGAAGTGATACCGACCGGACAGCCGATAACAATGCCGGTTGGAGCACAAATCAGAGGACGTGTGATGAATGTTGTGGGAGAGACAATCGACGGAATGTCGGAGCTTGACAAGAAAGACGGTTTCCCTATCCACCGCGAACCACCGCGTTTCGAAGATTTGGCTACTACACAAGAAGTCCTGTTTACAGGTATTAAAGTTATCGACCTTCTTGAACCATACTTGAAGGGAGGTAAAATCGGATTGTTTGGAGGCGCCGGTGTAGGAAAAACGGTACTTATCAAAGAGTTGATTAACAATATTGCCAAAAAGCACAATGGTTTCTCTGTGTTTGCCGGTGTGGGTGAACGTACCCGTGAAGGTAACGATTTATTGAGAGAAATGATTGAGTCTGGTGTAATACGCTATGGCGACGAATTTCTTAAGAGTATGGAAGAAGGAAACTGGGATTTGTCGAAAGTAGACTATAAGGAAGTTGAAAAGTCTCAGGTGGCCATGGTGTTCGGACAGATGAACGAACCTCCTGGTGCACGTCAGTCTGTAGCTCTATCCGGACTTACACTGGCAGAATCTTTCCGCGACCGCAAGACAGAAGAAAACAGTCCGAAGGATATTCTTTTCTTTATCGATAATATCTTCCGTTTTACACAGGCCGGTTCCGAAGTTTCTGCACTTCTGGGACGTATGCCTTCTGCTGTAGGTTACCAGCCTACTCTTGCTACTGAAATGGGACAGATGCAGGAACGAATCACATCAACAAAGAACGGTTCTATCACATCAGTACAGGCTGTATATGTGCCTGCCGATGACTTGACTGACCCTGCTCCAGCCACTACTTTTACTCACCTTGATGCTACTACAGTCTTGAGCCGTAAAATAGCCGAATTGGGTATTTATCCTGCTGTAGACCCTCTTGATTCTACTTCACGTATTCTTGATCCGCTTATTGTTGGTAAGGAACATTATGAAACAGCTCAGAGAGTCAAACAGATTCTTCAGCGCAATAAAGAGCTTCAGGATATTATTTCCATTCTTGGTATGGATGAATTGTCGGATGAAGATCGTCTGACTGTGAACCGTGCCCGCAGAGTACAGAGATTCCTTTCACAGCCTTTCGCCGTAGCCGAACAGTTTACTGGTGTTCCGGGAGCAATGGTTTCTATTGAAGATACAATTAAAGGCTTCAAGATGATTCTTGACGGTGAGGTAGACTATCTGCCAGAGCAGGCATTCCTCAATGTTGGAACTATAGAAGATGCTATAGAGAAAGGTAAGAAGCTTCTTGAAGCTGCTAAAGCATAATGCCTATGGACAAGAAGGTATTACATCTGGTGATAGTATCGCCCGAACGTACGATCTTCGACGGACCGGTTAACTGGGTTGAACTTCCCGGCGAACTTGGAAAGTTTCAGGTACTGGTAAATCATGCTGCCATTATTTCTTCTCTTAAGGAGGGTGAAATCATATATCAGTGTGGCGAAGCACAGTACCGTGTGAAGAGAGATACGCAAACTTTAAAGATAACAGGGGGATTTGTAGAAGTAAAGAATAATTTAGTCTCTGCATGTGTGGAATTATAATAATTCCTGACTAATAGTGATGTATGCTTAATGCATATTAAAGTGTACTTGATTTATACTGTATACTGACTATATACTGAAGGCATACTTATTAATGCATATATAAACTATTAACTTATAAACTTGAAAAACATGTTTTTGTTGGCCGCAAAGAGAAAGTTCATAAAGAAGATGACAATACTTACTGTAGTATTGTTGGTGATTATAGGATTGGTTTACCATCTGTTTATACCCGACAGGTATTTCCCCTGGTTTCCGGCCATTCCGGTGTACTTTTATCTTTTCGGACTGTTTTACATCAACATGTTCAGTTTGGGTTATAGGTTAGGTGAAGACAAGTTAGTTCCGCTGTTTCTGGTATGCAAGGGCACAAAGTTCATTGTAAGTGCAATAATAGTTATTATTTACTGTTTTGCCGTGCAACATGAAGTTTTGGCATTTGTCGCTACCTTTATGGTATTCTATCTTACTTTCCTAATATTCGAGACTGTTTACTTCACGAATATCGAACTGCGAATAAAAAAGAGAAAAAAACTAAAACAGAAACAATGAAAAAAGTACGGTACTTATGGACTTTGTTGTTGCTCATGCTATTTGCCACAGGTTTCGCTTCTGCCGAGACTGCCGGTGACAGCGAAGGGCCCGATGTTGATGTAAACGAACTTGTGTTCGGACATATCAACGACTCCTACGAGTGGCACATAGTCAGTATAGGAGATACACATATCACCATACCTCTGCCGGTGATAGTAAAAAGCAGTACAGGATGGCATGTGTTCTCCTCAAAACTCCTTGAAGAAGGAGAACATGAAGGACTGTATATTGCCGAAGGTGGAACTTATGACGGAAAGATTGTAGAACGCAATGCAGCAGGTGAAGAAGTCCGTCCGTTTGACATTTCCATTACCAAAAACGTATTATCCCTCATTATCAACAGCACAATACTGGTATGGATAGTATTAGGATGTGCAAGATGGTATAAGAAACATCCGGTTGAGGAAGGAGCGCCTAAAGGTGGTGTAGGAATGATAGAATCGGTAGTTCTAATGGTATATAATGATGTGATAAAGGGATGTGTAGGTCCCGATTACCAGCGTTATGCACCATATCTGCTCACTGCTTTCTTTTTTATTCTTGTCAATAATCTTATGGGACTGATACCATTCTTTCCAGGAGGAGCAAATGTTACAGGTAATATAGCCATTACCCTGGTACTGGCATTATTTACATTCTTCTTCACAAATGCTTTTGCTACAAAAGATTACTGGAAAGAAGTTTTCTGGCCCGAAGTTCCGGTATGGCTTAAGGCTCCTATACCTATGATGCCGGTAATAGAGTTCTTCGGACTGTTCACAAAGCCGTTTGCCTTGATGATCCGACTCTTTGCCAACATTATGGCAGGTCATGCCGCTATTCTGAGCCTTTTAGCTATAATATTCATTACGGTAAAAGTTGGTCCATTAATTAATGGAACAATGACCTTCGTGTCTGTTGCCTTCGGAGTATTTATGACGGCCCTTGAAGTTCTTGTGGCATTTATCCAGGCATACGTGTTTACAATGCTGTCGGCCGTATTTATCGGCTTATCACGAGTTAAAGAAAAAGAAGATTAATATTAAAAAAACAAACAATTAAAAACTTATAATTATGTTACTTTCAATTTTATTACAGGCTGCCGCTGGTGCAGGTTTAGGAAAATTTGGTGCTGCTCTTGGTGCAGCTATTGCAGTTATCGGTGCTGGTATTG
Source organism: Phocaeicola sp. (assembly GCA_034094155.1). Classification (GTDB taxonomy): domain Bacteria; phylum Bacteroidota; class Bacteroidia; order Bacteroidales; family Bacteroidaceae; genus Phocaeicola. The sequence continues at coordinate 34,513 of JAXEBI010000195.1, read as the reverse complement.
GTATTGGTAAGATTGGTAGTTCTGCCATGGAAGCAATTGCTCGTCAGCCGGAAGCTTCAGGTGATATTCGTATGAATATGATTATTGTGGCTGCTTTGGTAGAAGGTGTAGCACTTATTGCTATCATTGTATGTCTTTTGACATTGTTCTTATAATTTATTTACATAATAAATACATAGATAGCGTATGGGATTGTTGACTCCGGATCCGGGGTTACTGTTCTGGATGATTGTGGTTTTCGGAATCGTCTTCTTTCTGTTGGCGAAATTCGGTTTCCCTGTAATCATCAGTATGGTAGAAAACCGGAAAGCGTATATCGACAATTCACTTAAGGCTGCGCGTGAGGCCAATGCACAATTGGCAAACGTGCGTGCCGAAAGTGAAAAAATCCTTGCTCAGGCTCACGAAGAACAGGCTCGCATCTTGAAGTCGGCTACTGAAACAAGAGACCGTATAATAAAAGATGCACAGGAAAAAGCCCGTATTGAAGGCGACCGTCTGATGGAGGAGATGAAGAAGCAGATTGAAACCGAAAAGGAGAGTGCAATCCGCGATATTCGTCGTCAGGTGGCTTTGCTTTCTGTAGGTATAGCCGAAAAGGTTATGCGTAAAAAGTTGGCCGACGAGAAGGAACAGACTGAACTTATCAGTCGACTTATGGATGAAATGGTTGGATCTTCTAAATAACCGAATATGAATACAGGAGTAGTTTCCAGGCGTTATGCCAAGGCTTTACTGGATTATGCCATGAATAATGGTAATGAAGAAAAGGTGTATAAGGAAATACACACCTTGGCCGGTCATTTTGCGAGAGTTCCCGAATTAAGAAAAACAGTCGATAATCCGGTGTTGTCGAAGGATAAGAAGCATGCACTTCTTGTTGAGGCAGCAGGTGGTGAAGGCATATCCGAGGAGTTGAAGCGTTTCTTTATGCTTGTCCTCGACGGGAAAAGGGAAAAATTCCTGCAATTTATGACATGGTCTTTCATTGACTTGTATCGGGAAAGGAAGCATATTTTGGTTGGTAAGCTGATTACAGCGGTTGAATCTCCTCAGCTTGTTGAGCACATCAGGAAGAAGGCGGGCGAAAAAACTAATTCCACTGTTGAAATCAGAACAGAGATAGATCCGTCTATTATAGGTGGGTTTATTATGGAGTTAGACGGATACCGCCTTGATGCGAGTGTCGACTACCAGCTCAGGAAGGTAAAACGCCAGTTTATCGAAAAGAACAGAAGAATAGTATAATTTATTTGAATTGACAAAGAATGGCAGACAATACTATAAAACCAAGCGAAGTCTCGGAAGTATTGCTCCAGCAGTTGCAGGGTATAGATACTTCATTGAAATTCGATGAAGTAGGTACTGTGCTTCAGGTGAGCGATGGTGTAGCCCGTATATACGGCTTGCGCAATGCAGAAGCCAACGAGCTGCTGAGATTCGAGAACGGAGTGATGGGTACAGTTATGAATCTGGAAGAAGACAATGTGGGAGCCGTACTTTTGGGCCCTACAGACCAGATTAAGGAAGGTATGATAGTCAAGCGTACCAGACATATTGCCTCTATCAATGTAGGTGAAGGTATGCTGGGACGTGTTATCGACCCTCTTGGCGTTCCGTTGGACGGACGTGGTGAAATAGGCGGAGAGAAATTCGAGATGCCTCTGGAACGTAAGGCTCCGGGAGTAATATTCCGTCAGCCGGTAACAGAACCGCTCCAGACCGGACTAAAGGCTATCGATGCCATGATTCCTATAGGACGCGGACAGCGTGAGCTTATCATTGGCGACCGTCAGACTGGTAAGACAGCCATTGCTATTGATACTATCATCAATCAGCGTGCAAATTATGAAGCAGGCAACCCTGTGTACTGTATATATGTAGCCATAGGACAGAAAGGTTCTACAGTGGCAAGCATTGTAAACGCGCTGCGTGAACGTGGAGCTATGGACTACACTGTAGTGGTAGCCGCTACAGCATCCGATCCGGCTGCAATGCAATATTTTGCACCGTTTGCCGGAGCTGCTATAGGCGAATATTTCAGAGATACCGGCCGTCATGCCCTTGTAGTGTATGACGACTTGTCGAAACAGGCAGTGGCATATCGTGAAGTATCACTTATTCTTCGCCGTCCTTCCGGTCGTGAGGCTTATCCTGGAGATATCTTCTATCTGCACTCTCGTTTGCTCGAACGTGCGGCAAAGATAATCAGCCAGCAGGAAGTGGCAGAAAAGATGAACGATCTGCCTGAAAGTCTTAAAGGTAAGGTAAAGGCTGGCGGTTCACTTACAGCATTGCCTATTATCGAAACACAGGCCGGCGACGTTTCGGCATATATCCCTACCAACGTGATTTCTATCACCGACGGACAGATATTCCTTGAAACCGACCTGTTCAATCAGGGTTTCCGTCCTGCCATCAACGTAGGTATCTCTGTATCGCGTGTGGGTGGTAGTGCTCAGGTTAAGAGTATGAAGAAGGTGGCTGGTACTCTGAAGATTGACCAGGCACAGTACCGCGAACTTGAAGCATTCTCAAAGTTCAGCAGTGATATGGACCCTGTTACAGCTATGGCAATAGACCGTGGACGTAAGAACAACCAGTTGCTTATCCAGCCACAGTATTCACCTATGCCTGTGGGCGAGCAGATTGCAATTCTTTACTGCGGAACACACGGACTTATGCGTGATGTACCATTGGAAAAAGTAAGAAATTTCCAGGATACATTCCTGTCAACTCTGCGTGTAAACCACAAGGAAGATGTGATAGACGTACTGGCCGGTGGACAAATAAACGATACCGTTACGGCAATTATAGAAAAGGTAGCTGCCGAAACATCTGTACAATATAAACAGTAAGCATTATGGCATCGCTGAAAGAAGTTAAAGGTAGAATTAATTCAATAAACGGGACGCTGAAGATTACTTCGGCCATGAAGATGGTAGCATCGGCCAAACTGCATAAGGCGCAGGAGGCTATTGAGAATATGCTTCCCTACGAAAACAGACTGCACGGAATACTTAAGAACTTCCTTGCTTCGGGAGTTTCGGTGCAGACACCTTTTGCAACCGGAAAACCTTTGAAGAAGGTGGCTCTGGTGGCTTTTGCTTCGAACAGCAGTCTTTGTGGCGGATATAATGCCAATGTGATAAGACATCTTACAACTCTTGTCGATGAGTATGCCAAGGAGGTAGGTAAGGAAAATGTTCTTATTTACCCTGTTGGAAAGAAAGTTTCTGAGGCTGTAAAGAAAATGGGACTTACTGTAATGGGCGATTTCCAGCATCTGAGCGGAAAGCCTAATTACAAGGAAGCATCCGATCTGGCACAGGAACTGATGGATAAATTCCTTAAGGGAGAAATCCAGAAAGTCGACCTGCTGTATAATCATTTCAAATCTACATCGACGCAGGTCCTTACCCACGAACCATACCTACCGCTTGATATTGCGGCACAGACTGCTGCCGTTTCACGCAAGGCTGGTGAAAACAATGGTAAGCCAGAAGAGAGTGAAGAGGCCGGTATGGGATTTCAGTCGGGCGATTATATAGTAGAACCGTCTGTAAAGGTAGTAATGAAGTCGCTTGTACCAAAGGTTCTGAGGATGAAAATCTATACAGTGTTGCTTGATGCCGCGGCATCGGAACATGCGGCCCGCACTATGGCAATGCAGATAGCAACCGACAATGCCAATGATTTGATTCAGGAACTTACATTGATTTACAACAAGAGTCGTCAGCAGGCTATCACCAACGAACTGCTTGATATTGTAGGTGGAACAATGGCCTGATATCTGGTTTGTATTTCAGTGTAACTGATAATATTTCAAGTTTTTCAAGAAGACTTCCTGTCAGGATATGTCAAATGATGTATTCCGTCAGGAGGTCTTCTGTTTTTTCGTGTTTCCCTATAAAAATTAGGGAAATTCCCCCAAACATGTAGGATTTTTCTCTCTTTTATATGATTTTCCGGTTATACCTTTGTAACATCAAAAGATATGAAGACGGGAGGTTCTTATGAAACTGAGATTAAATAAAAGCTTACTGGTAGTATTGCTGTCAGTAATGTCCCTGTCCTTTATGACAACATCTTGCGATTTTGTCGGGATAGGTATAGAGGTAGGAAACGGAACAAACGATTATCGTGAAACCACAAGTTATCTGTGCAGCAGGGTATGGATAGATGAATGGGAAGATGATTATGGAGTTTACCATTATCAGGAGTTACGATTCTACACCAATAATACCGGTGAGGATTATACATATACACAGGACCGTCATGGATATAAAAAGGAAACGTCATATAGCTTTACGTGGGACTGGTACGATGCGATGTACACCAGTTTGCGTTTGAAGTATGGTCCCGGCGACTTCTCTTATATGGAAAATATAAGGATGGGAAACAACAGGCTCGACTGCCTTTACGATGGTTATCCGGCTTATTTTTACGGGAAATAAAGTATTTCAGCATAAAAACTGCAAATAATACGTTTTTTATTGAAAATGAGTGAACAAACTATATGTCTTGTTTGTTATATAGAAAAAACATAAGATAAGACAAAAGAGAAAACATATTATAAAAAACATAAGGAAAAAAGACAGTAATAAAAATTTTATATAAACATCATAAACATCAGGTAATTAAGAAAGAGCACATCATTGTTTTTCTAAGATAAGATAATTAATTTTTTAGTTTATTCGTGTAACTGTACCTCATTTAGGCCCATAAATGAAGGTACAGTTTTTTTATTTATTCATAATCTGTTTTATTCCATATTTACTTATTTATAAAACAAAATCTCTTATAATGTTATTCTAACAATTGTTTAACGTATTCTATATCGAAATATTCCGGATCGAAATCTTTGTCAATGCCATACCATTCGAGTTGTTCTCTTTCATCTGCTGAAATACGCTTTTTCTTACTGAGGTCAAGTAATTCTGCATATCCCCACACACCGCCACAGTCTTCTGGCGGACAAGCTCCACTACCTTTTAGAATTTTTACTTTTTGCTCTTCATTAGGTTCGTATTCTTTTATACCCTTTACCCATATTTCGTGCATCCAGCTGTCACCGAAGTCATATTCATATTTAATTCTTTTGCCTTTATCGGTAAAGACATCTGCTAATAAAAATTCTTCTGACGGCAAATCTTCTGTTCTGTTATATAAAAAGAAATTATCTTCTTCAATGTATTCAGATGGAAGGTAACGCTTATCCTTGTATATAAAATGATATAAGTGAGTTCCATCCCATCCCATAATCTTATTTATTATATGCGAGAGTTCATCTAAATTAGTATTCGAAGGTACCAGAAACTCTCTCCATACAGGATATGGGGTATTAATAAGTTTAACTCTGAAATGATATTGTTGAGATGACGGAACATTCATTTTAATGACATTATTTTTTCTATTTTTTGAGCTATTATCATTATCTATCATTTGGGAGGCTTTTAAAGCTTCTACATGTGAGAAGAATTCCAAAAGGTCTCCTATATTGGAAATATTAAGTTGATTTACTAATTCCTTATCTTTTTCAGATAATGAGTTATAAAACTCGTTGAAAATTATTTCTGACATATAGTCAGTGATGTTTTTTTTCTTTTTGGCCATATTATTAGGTCTTTATATATTGTATTATGTTAGTATTATGATTATATGTTTATTTTATAAATGGTCATGTATGTGTTTTTACGAAAAGATCCTGTTTTGGAATTCTCCCGGTGTACATCCTTCCACTTTCTTGAAAAGTCGGATAAAATGTTGAGGATATTGAAACCCTATAGAGTAGGCAACCTCGTTTACATTCATATTATTGTCAGCAAGCCTTATTTTTGATACTTCTATAACTTTATTCTGAATGTACTCCTGTGCAGTTTTTCCGGTTTCCTTCTTTACCAGGTCGCCGAAATATCCGGGTGACAGGCATACCTTGTCGGCAAAATATTTTACCGTAGGAATACCTTTTGCCTCGTTTTTCTTTTCCTTGAAATAATTGTCGAGTAGCAATTCGAAACGTGAAAGCAGATCGTTGTTTATTCTTGCTCTGGTGCAGAACTGTCTGTCGTAGAAACGCATGCAGTAGTCAAGTATCAGTTCGATGTGTACGCATAGAAGGTTTCTGCTGTGTCTGTCTATGGGATACTCAAGTTCGTATTCTATCTTCTTCATGCAGTCTACTATTATGTCGCGTTCCTTATCGGACAGGTGCAATGCTTCGTTCTGGGCATAGTCGAAGAAAGTATACTGTTTGATTTTCTTTGCAAGGGAAGTACCGAAGATGAGGTAGGGATGAAATAGCAGACCATATACTTTAGGCTGGAATTCTGTTTCTTTCATTTCGACTTCCACTATCTGTCCTGGAGCGAAACTGACTATGGTGCCTTCTTGATAATCGTAGCTTTGGCGACCATATTTAAGTGTGCAGTTTACATCGTTTTTCAGATATAGGGCATATATTCCATAGTTCATTTTTATGTGGTTTACACATTTTGTCGCTTTTGTCAGATCAACCACTGATACAAGTGGATGTTTTGTGGGCAGTCCGTAAAGTTTGTTGTAGGTGTCTATGCTGTCAAGGTGGATTATTTCCATATTTCTATTCCTTAAAATTTCTTATTTATCGAATTCATGTGTTGAATTCATGTATACTATGCATATATATATTGTTTATGAATACCATGCATGAATATCATGACGGTACTAATTTATAAATATTTTTTTTGTTTTATAGAAATATTATAACATGAGCATATTTATTATGTTATTTTAGTAATACTTAAGAAATAACTTGGTATAATTTAAATTGGTATGCCAATATCTATGAGTTAAAATGCGGCCTTATTTTCATTAAAATGTCTAGATAAATCAGGTAGATTGACGAGATATTTTTTTATTTTGTCGTAGATATAATTTATACCATACCGTACGACTTGAGTCGAACGCCTGTACTATTTATGTCGTACGCCCGTACCACTCAAGTCGTACGCTTGTATCATTTAAGTCGTACGCGTAAAATACTTTTATGATGTGATATTCGTTTGTGATTTTATAATCGTACCATCACTGCATTTATATGTTTTTCACTGAACATTTATTAGGGTAATATTGTTTCTTAATTTAGAACTGATTTATATTTCTCTGTTCTATTTGTTTATATTCTGTTTATTTGTTCTATTTGATATATATATTTTTTTATTTTTACGAATTACTATAATGAAAAAACTTGTATGTCCGCAATGTAAGATTTCTCCTATGTATGTGCTCAACGCAGAAAATGAGAGAAGAATAGTATATGTTACCGATAATGGGGAAGTGGTGCCTAAACATCCGGAAGAAAGTCTGGAAGGTTTCAACCTGTCAGAGGTGTTTTGTTTGGGCTGTTCATGGCATGGCTCACCGAAGAAGCTTGTGAAATATTGAGATAGGCAGTGATGTGCAGTGAGTTGTGCTGCCGGTATTTTTTTTGTTATAATGTTGACTATATAACGGTTATTATTACAAATATCTCAAATAATTGCACATATTTCGCTAAATTGTGTAGTATTAGTTACATATTCTGATAAATTTTAGTACATTTGCATTCCTTAAAACTATAAAACAACAGAAAATATATCATGGAGAAAGTAATTATTAATTCATTCGAAGAATTCGAACAGTTGGTTGGAAAGCAGATAGGCGTATCAGAATGGTTGGAAATTCCACAGGAACGCATCTGCCAGTTCGCTGATGCTACACTCGACCATCAGTGGATTCATGTGGACACTGAACGTGCCAAGGTGGAAAGCCCTTACAAGAGCACTATTGTTCATGGTTATCTTACATTGTCGTTGCTTCCTTATCTTTGGAATCAGATTATCGAGGTGAATAATCTTAAGATGATGGTTAATTATGGAATGGATAAGATGAGATTCGGTCAGGCAGTACTGGCGGGACAGAGTGTTCGTCTTTCTGCAAGTCTTCAGTCGCTTGTAAATCTTCGTGGTGTAGCAAAGGCGGAAATAAAATTCTCTATTGATATTAAAGACCAGAAGAAGAAAGCATTGGAAGGTGTTGCCACTTTCTTGTATTATTTTAATTAATGATTAGTTATTAATAAAGCATTCGTTAATATATTATGCCACCTTTTACGTGCTGTTGGAGTATGTACAGCATACACGTAAAGGGTGGCTTCTTTTTTATAAAGGTTTTTTAAAGGCTTTTGGAAATTATGGAACAGAATGTTAGACAGCAGTTGCTTGAGTGGGCATCCCAGTATCACAACTCAGATTTTATAGCCGATGATCCCGTGCAGTTTCCTCACAGATATAGCAGGAAAGAGGATATAGAGATATCGGGACTTCTTACTGCAATTCTCAGTTTCGGCAACAGAAAGATGATAATCCGTAAGGCTAACGAGCTTGATGACATCATGCAGCATCAGCCTCTTTCGTATATTCTCTCCGGACAATGGAGAAGTGATTTCCGTGATGACGATACTACGAGTTTCTACAGAATGGTTTCGCATTCCGAGTTCAGATCTTATCTTGAAAGGCTTTACGGGGTTTATTCTTCAGGCCTGACTTTAGAGGATAGACTTATGGATTTTCCTGGATCTCCAATGCAGAAGTTGTGTGCTTTTATGGAGGTGTCCGACCGCTCTCCGCAAAAGAAACTTAATATGTTTCTAAGATGGATGGTGAGACAGAATTCTCCAGTGGATTTCGGTATATGGAAGAGAATGGATGCGGCTGAACTTATTATCCCTCTTGATACACATGTATGCAGAGTGGCACATTTGCTCGGACTTACTGATAAGGCTGTGTTCTCGCTTTCGAATGCAAAGAGGATAACAGCTGCACTTAATGAGCTTTTCCCTGGTGATCCGTGTATGGGTGATTTCGCTCTGTTTGGATATGGCGTGAATAATAAGGATGCATAGCCATCTTGTTTATATTTTTTTATATCAATAAAACTCATTCATAATGATAAAGATACTATCCACAACCGACTGGCATATCGGCAATAACTTTCACGGGTTCGACCGTCATGAAGAACATGCACACTTCCTTTCGTGGTTGCTTGATGTAATAGACGAAAAACGTCCGGATACCTTGCTGGTTTCAGGTGATGTGTTCGACAACAGTAATCCGTCGGCTACATCACAAGAATTGTTTTATTCATTTATCGACAGGCTTACTGAAAGGTTTCCGGAGTTGCAGACTGTTATAATTGCCGGTAATCATGATTCTGCTGCCCGTCTTGAGGCTCCTCGTGCTATGCTCGAAAGACATAATGTACATGTAAGAGGTGTGGTGAAGCGTGATGTGGATGGTGGCGTGATATATGATGACCTGATTGTGGAAATTCACTCTCACGATGGCTCTGATACAGCATATGTTCTTGCTGTTCCTTATCTGAGAGATGGTGATTTTCCTCGCGGCATGGCGTATTCGGAAGGCGTGAATTGCTTTATTTCGGAGATTACTGAAAGGGTATTCGACAGATATTGTAAGGTTGCTCCTCAAACTGTGGCTTCAGATGATGACACAGCTAAGAATAATCCAAATGTAATACTGATGGCGCATCTGTATGCTACAGGTTCCGAGATAGCTGAAAACTCTTCGGAAAGAATTGTTGTGGGAGGATCCGAGCAGGTTGATATGGCTATGCTCGATCCAAGAATATCTCTTGTTCTTTTAGGGCATCTGCACAGACGGCAGAAACTTGCGGGAAGAGACGACAGAATCTATCCTGGCAGTGCTTTGCCTATGTCATTTACTGAAAAATCTTATAAGCATGGTGCTGTTTATGCGGAAATAGAGAACGGCAGTATTGTTTCTGCTCCGGAGTATATTGATTATATCTTGCAGCATCCTCTTATTACTGTTCCTGAGAAGCCTTTGCCGCTTGATGAGGTTATCAGGTGTCTTTCCGAACTTCCGGATTCTTCATGTTCTTCAGAATGTTCCTGTTCTTCTGATTCATCCTGCTCTTCAGAATCTTCATGCTCATCTGATTCTTTTTGCTCTTCAGAATCATCTGTTTCTGCTGAACCGACTGAGATTAAGGGATTTCAATGTAATAATGAACCTTATCTTGAAGTGCAGATATACCTTGAATCTCCGGTTATAGGTATCAACAAGAAAATTGAGGATGCCCTAAAAGGAAAAGCTGTACGACTTTGCCGTACCGTTATAGTGTATCCGAGTGTCACTTCGGGGAACGGGGAAACCGGAACTGAGTCTATAGAGGATCTTTTAAACAGAAATCCTATTGAAGTAATTAAAAAGAGTTATTTCAATAAATATGGCCATGAAATGAGAGATGAACTGGTAGCCCTTGCCAATGTTGCAATAGAGGAGGCACGTAAAAGTGTTGATGGAAATCTATAGAGATATGTAATATAGGTTATGTAATATAGAATATGTTATATAAAGTATCTGTATGTAATAGAGTAACTGCCATAAATATAATAGAATAAAATATATGAAACTTCTTAAACTTACTATATTCAACATGGCATCCCTAGAGGGAGTGCATATAATAGATTTTGAATCGGAACCTTTGAAATCGGCCGACTTGTTTTCTATAGTGGGGGAAACGGGTAGCGGTAAGTCTACTATTCTGGATGCTGTATGTCTTGCTCTGTATGGGGTGGCTCCGAGATTCTATAATGCAACTAAGGTGTCGGTTTATTCTGATGAGCCTGTCAACAAAAATCAGGTTTTAAGTACAGATGACCCGAGGAATATCCTCAGAAAGGGTACCAAGGAGTGTTATTCCGAGGTGGAGTTTCTGGCAAGGGATGGATACAGGTATAGGGCTTACTGGGGGTGTTCCATTGCAAGAACAAATTACTCTCGTCCGCTAAGGCGTCTGTTCCGGCTGGAGAATCTTCCTGAAGGCGGCTCGCGCGAAAAGGAACTTGAAATTGCTACCGAAGGTGGAAAGGCTCAGGGTAGAAGAAATGTTAACAATGGGGCCCTTGATAATATTATAGGACTCGACTACAGTCAGTTTACACGTACCGTTATGTTGGCACAGAACTCATTTGCTAATTTTATTAAGGCTGAGGACCGTGAAAAGGCTGTTCTTCTTGAAAAGCTTACAGGTACAGAGTTTTATACGGCTGTGGCACGCAAGATTTATGAGCTTTATAAGGAGGCGGAATCTTGTTATCTTGAGTTGTACAACGATGTTAAGTCGGTTGAGGCTCTTGTCTTGCCTGATGATAAGTTGGCCATGGTATGCGAAACTATGGAAGGGCTTAAGAAAGCACTGACTCAGTTGGATACCGATATTCAGAAAAACAAGGATTGGCAAAAGTGGTATTCCGACAGGAATAATCTTGAGAAAGAAGTGGCCGATGCATCTTCATTGCTTGCAAAGGCTGTTGATGTTTCGCGTACATTGGATTCTGTAAGAAATGACATTTATGTATTGGATGTCGTATCTGAGGTCTCGAAGGAATATCATTCGGATGTTGCTCTAAAGAGGGAAATATCGCATCTGGAGAGTGATTTTAGTGAGTCTGTAAAGAAACTGGAATTGAAGGACAGGGAGGCTGTGCAGATAACGCAGGCTGTGGAGAAATTCCGTAGCGAATTTCAGTCGGCACGTGAGAGTCTTACGGCCAATGAACCTCTTATATTGAAGGCGAGGGAGGAACTGGTCAACTTGAAGAATATAAGGGGAGTAGCTGATAGCTTGCAAAAGGAGGAATCTGTTCTTGCTCTCCGTTGTAAAGAGTTGCAGAAGGAAATATCGCAGAATGAAACTTCTGTGAGTGAGAAGGACAGAATTATTGTTGAATCGGAAAAGACTATAGAATCTATGTTGCCTCACCTTGGAATGATAGAATCTGTTGGGGTAATAAAGGAAAATCTTCTGTCGCTTGATGTTGCTTATAAGCAGAAATTGTCTGAAGTTAAGGAGATAGAATCCGATGAGTTGCGTATCAAATCTATCAAAGCATCGTCGGCAAAGCTTATTGATAATGTTGAAAATACTACACAAGAGGAGAGTTCTCTTAAACAGATACTTTCTGAAAAGCAGACAGAGATTTCCGGTATAGATATCAGTATGGTCAACTCACGCCTGGATTCTCTACGTGAGAAACATCGTGCGCTTACAGAGCTTCAGAAGCTCTATTCTGGCATTAACTCTCACAGACATGCCATTTCTGAACTTGAGGCATCGGTGGCGGTTCTTACAAAGGATAGGGATGCGCTCATGGGTGAGTATGATAAACTGGATGCCGAACTAAAGCAGACTGATACTGTGCTGCGGTCGTTGGAAGAGGTGTATAATATTACTGCAAGTAAAGGTGTGGCGGAACTTAGAGCTGGTCTGAAGAAGGATTGTCCATGCCCGGTATGTGGGTCGACAGAACATCCGTACCTCCATGATGCCGGTACTGTGGAGACTGTTCTGAAGCCTTTTAGGGTGCAGATAGAAGAAAAAAGAAAATTCAAGACTGAGCTTGAACAGAGAATAAATCATCCTGAAAATGGTCTGATGGCAAGAATCAATGTTGCAGGTGGGCGTATCGCTTCTCAGGGCGAGACTTTGGCTGCAACAAGAAAGTTGCTCGTTGATGAGGTAGCCGAATGGAATAAGATTTCTGAGGCGTTTCCTATGTGGCACGACTATAGTGTCAATGGACTCGAAAAGGAAATTTCGAATGCCGTGGAACAGAATGTTAAAGAAGGGCAGGAGTTGAAGAGGCAGTCGGAGAGGTACAATAATATCAATAATGAAATACGAGTCTTGCAGAAAAAGTACAATAAAACTTTTGAACAATTGAGATTGCTTACTCAGAACCTTCATTCCTTAGAGAGTGAGGAAAAACAGTATGCCGGTTCTTTGTCTCAGAAAAGAGTCTCGCTTGAGAAAACCCTTGAAGGAATAGCCAGTCTCGAAGATGGTATAGGTATGCGGATTAGCTTGAGCGACTGGAAAACTACTTATTCTGATAAAGGAAGTAAAGAAATTATAGAATGCATGGAAGATATGGCAACCAGATATTCTGTATCTGTTAAGACACGTGATGAAGCCGTACAGACAAAATCGCAGTTGGCTGTTGCTTTGGAGAAACTCCGCAGGCAACTGGAGGAGGATTTTTCTTTATTGTCAGAAAAGCAGAAGGATGTTTCGGCACAGAGAACTCTTCTTAAAGAAAGGATGAGGCTGTATTCTTCGTTCCTCAATTCTGAAGACCCTGATAAGGTGGAACAGAGACTTAAGAGCGCTGTTTCGTGCAGTGAGGATTCTTTGAAATTGAATGAATCTCAGCTAAAGACAGTTAATGAGGAACTTAATATAATAAAAGGTACAGTAAATACTATTTCCGAAACTTTGAAGTATAAGAAGGTATGTAAGGAGGAACTGGATAAACGTCTGGATGCTTTTATTGCATCACTTCCTGAAAAGTTATCTTCTGTGGGGGCTGTATCGGTAGACAGACAGAAGTTGGATTATTACTTAGGTGACAGTGTCAACTGGTTGGAAAAGAGGAATATGCTCAAACAGACAGATGATGAGATAAAGAGACTTCAGGGAAATCTTGAGGCAAAGGAAGAAGCATTGAAGAAACATGTTGCAGATGGTTTGGAGGCTGCTGGAGGTGAGTTGCCCGGAATGGATTCGCTTATTGCTGAAGCCGATGCGATGAATCAGAGGCATGTACAACTTGAGGAGGAGAAGCAGCAGACCGGAAGTATACTGCTGACACACAACCAGAGTGTGGAACGTTTAGGCTCGTGCCGTGAAGAGCTTGATAAGAGAAGAAAGAAATATACCGACTGGAAGGAACTGAACGATATCCTCGGTAATGCCAATGCCGACAGATTTAGAGAAACAGCCCAGTGCATGACACTTCATTTCCTGGTGAGACAGGCAAATGAACAGTTACGTCTGCTTAACAGAAGGTACAGTCTCGACCAGATACCAAATTCTCTCGGAGTAAGGGTTATAGACCATGATAGGGCTGATGAAGTGCGTAATATCAGTTCTCTTTCGGGTGGAGAAACATTTCTTGTAAGTCTGGCACTTGCCTTGGGACTGTCCTCCCTGTCGTCGAGAAACATAAATATGGCTAATCTGTTTGTTGATGAAGGGTTCGGAACACTCGACAGCAATAGCCTTAATATGGTTATAGACGCCTTGTCGGGACTGCAGTCAATGCAGGGAAAGAAGGTAGGTGTGATAAGTCACACTATGGAAATGAAGGAAAGAATCCGCACTCAGATACGTGTGGTAAAGTCGGGCAGCAGTGGCCGAAGCAGTATAGAGATACATTAAAGTATTTTTCTAAAAGTTCATGGAAGCATACACGCCATAATGTCCGTCGCCTGCTACAGGGCTAATTGTAAGGTTATGCTTTTTTGCAAACGGGCGTGTAAAGATATAAGAACTTCCTATACCTATGGCAGCACCGGCAGCTACATCCCACCAGTCGTGCTTTTTCCCGTAAACGCGGCTCCATCCCACATAAGTGGACAGGACGTATGCTGGTGCTCCCCATTTCCATCCGTATCTTCTCTGTATGAAAGATGCTGCGGCAAACGAAACGGATGTATGCATAGATGGGAAAGAATGAAGGTCGCTTCTGTCGGGGCGCTCTTTCTCAACAATATATTTCAGTGCATAGGTCACACCTAAAGTTGTGGCACCTGCAAATACTCCTTGTTTAAGCCCTTCCCAGTCCTTGTTTATGAGTACAGCAGTCAGTCCTGCTACAGGAAGAAGCACAGCACCTATATCGCCGGAAGTTCTGACGGCCTTGCGGTTGCTGCCGACTTCTATAGTCTGGGCTGATACATTAAACTGGAAAATATTAACCGATAATATGCAAAGCAATATGAAAGTAAGAATTCTTTTTAGCATGTTATAATTTTGGGGATAAAGATTATCAGACCAATAATGGCAGCAGTTATTGCCAGAATCAGCACTGCGCCTGCTGCTAAATCTTTGGTCTTTTTTATGGCTTCATTGTATTCTGGAGAAACGAGGTCGGCCAGAGCCTCTATAGAAGAGTTTACGGCTTCGGCCGACAATACCATTCCTATACACATACACACTGCTATCCACTCCATTTCCGACAGTTTTAATATTATCCCTGCTATAACAACACATACGGCTGCAAAGCAGTGAATCCAGGCGTTGTGTTCTTTAGTTATAAGCAGACGTATACCGTTTGATGCATAAACAAAACTTTTTAGCCTTTTCCTGATTGTGAATCCGTCGTTTTTCATTCCTGAATATTTATTATAGGTTGATATTACCAGTTTATTAGTTTATCAGTTTGTGTATATCAGTTTGTCTGTATATCAGTTTATTAGTTTAAAAGTTTATCAGTGGTGATATGTTAAATGTTCATTGCTGAGTTATGCAGTATGTATGGTATAAATATTTTTTTCAGTATGTTTTTTATGTTATGTCGCAGGCAATGTGCCAGAGGCAGTATGTTATTCAGTGTGTTGCAGACTGTAACTCTGTTAATCAGAGATCTATTTCTACCTCTACAGGACAATGGTCTGATCCGAATATCTCTGTATGTATTTTTGCTCCTTTAAGTTTGCCGGCCAGTCTCTCGGAAGCAAGGAAGTAGTCGATACGCCACCCTGCATTCTTTTCGCGCGCCTTGAATCTGTACGACCACCACGAATATATTCCTTCCATATCTGGATAGAAGAAACGGAAAGTATCAATAAAACCTGAATCAAGAAGAATCTGGAATTTTTCTCTTTCCTGATCGGTAAATCCGGCATTCATCCTGTTGGTCTTTGGATTTTTCAGGTCTATTTCCTTATGAGCAACATTTAAGTCGCCGCATACCAAAACAGGTTTCTTGCTGTCTAATGATTTCAGATAAGATCTGAAGTCCTCTTCCCATGTCATACGATAGTCAAGACGTTTCAGTCCGTCCTGTGAGTTGGGTGTGTATACTGTAACAAGATAGAAATTGTCCATTTCGAGAGTAATTACTCGTCCTTCATGGTCATGTTCGTCTATCCCTATTCCGTATGTTACATTCAGAGGTTTATGCTTTGTAAATATGGCAGTTCCCGAATAACCTTTTTTTTCGGCATAATTCCAGTATGATGAATAGCCATCAAAATTAAGGTCGAGCTGTCCTTCCTGCATTTTAGTTTCCTGTAGGCAAAAGAAATCGGCATTAAGATTATTGAATGCATCGCGGAATCCTTTGTCGCAGCATGCGCGAATTCCATTTACGTTCCATGATATTAATCGCATGTTGTTATTCTGTTTTGATATTGATAAATAAATTGTTCTTTTGAATCTGTACTATTTATTTGTACGGCTTTATCAGCACTGTTTATTCTGTACCGGTTATTCTGTGTCGATTATTCAGTACGATTTTTTAATTTCAGAAGATGCGACAAGCCTGTTATTTTGTCAAGTCAAACAGGTATGTCACTTTTGCACCTATGTATGAATGTGCTGAGCGTGAGAAATAATCTTTCTTGGTACTGTTGAAGAAATCACTGAGGCCAAAATAGTATCTTCCTTCTATAAGAAAGTTGCCTATACCGGTTCTTATTTCGGCTCCTGCACCTCCTAAAAGTCCGTAGTCGAAACTGTTTTCGGCCATTTTCCCATATTGTTCCTTACTGTTGCCTCCGGTATTGTTCGTTTCTTTTTCACCTAAAAGAAAACCTATCTGTGGTCCGAGGTTAAGTATAAATCTTGCCCCGTGCCCTTCGTCTTTGCCGAATGCAAGATGTGCAAGTACTGGAATTTCAATATAGTTCATGGCTCGCTGGTATGATTTGTCGGGCTCTTCTTCGAATACTTCTTTCCATCCTCTCTGCGAGTAGTTCACTTCGGCCTGTATACCGCAAATCATACTGAAGTATTTTTCGGAGATATAGCGTGCGGTTATACCAATGTTAGGTCCCAGAAGGTTGGTCTGTTTGATGTTAGGTTCGAAACTTACAGAACTGAAATTTACTCCACCGTTTATACCGATGGAGAAATTATGCCTCTGGTCCTGCAACTGTGCTTTGGCCGGTGATGTTACTAACCATGAAATTAATAATGCAGATATTACGGTAAATATTTTTTTACTCATTTTTTAATTCAGAATTATTCAGGACTCTTTAATAATATTCTTCATTGTCGTAGGAATTTTATTATTTTTCGTACAATACAGGAAGATATCTTTAGAATCATTATACTTGCTCGAATTTATCTATTCTATAAAATTACTCGAAATCGAGTTTGATAAGTTCATAGTCTTTTGAGAAGTGTACAAAGAAAACCTTGCGGTTGATAAATCCGCCCCAGTTGTTTACTCTTTCAAACTTGAATCCTGTCTGTATAGGAGTAACCTGTATTGATGAAAGGTTGTCTTCAAGCTTGTTGCCGAATCTTGACAATCCCTTAAGGAAGAAATATCCGGTGTCGAATCCTAACATTCCATACTTTGGATAAATATTGGCCATGTCCTTGCTGTACCATCTTCTGTACGACTGTGTAAACTTAACAGCTGCAGGGAAAAGATTGTTTGTATAGAATGAAGAATAGAAATAAGTATCAAGTTCATAGAAACTTGCCAGATGATCGTTGGTATAAGTCTGCCACTCTGGATATCCGAACAACTGCATCGAATAGTGAGGCTTTTCTCTTCTTACCTGAGTAAGACGCGGAAGAATCTTTACCAGTGCAGTGTTTTTGCCTGATGTAGGAATAAAGATATTGTTTCCCAATGTATCCATTGCGGCAATTACTCTCATAGGATCTATTTCTTCTGTAATCTTAAGTTCTTTATATTTGATACCATTATCTTTGAACTCATTTTTCATCCCGCTGATAAAGTCATCTTTCTCCCTGTCTCCGTTTTGAGCATCAACAAAAATAATGTTGCTCGAACTGAACTTGCGTATAAAGTGTTCATACACCTCAGAGTACAAGTAAGATTGAGGAGTGTTTACCTGATAAATATGCGGGTTTTGGAATACCTCTTCCACATCTGGAGAGAATGGTATTACAAGACGGATGTTATGCTTGTCGGCAAATTCTGTAAGAGGCTTTATATTGTTCTTGCTGGCCGGACCGAATATAATATCCATATTCTTCATTTCTTCTTTTCTGAGAATATTGTTCAGAGTAGAAGTATTACCCTTTGTATCGTATGCATAAAGGTCGACAGATACACCCTGTCTTTTCAAACTGTCGACAGCTATCAGGAATCCTTCGTAATACTCTACCATTCTGAGCTGGTTGTCTTTCTGTTGAGTTCCGGTCATGAATGGAAGTACTACAGCAGCCTTTATAGTTTTTATATCTTTTTTCTGTTCTTTGTTCTTGCTGAACAACTCTTCGTTCGAAATTTCAGATTCTATGACAACAGGCTGTTCTTTGTCTTTGTTCATTTCTTTCAATTCTGCCTTGCTGTATGGTATAAAGATAAATGAACCTTTTTTGAGTTTTCCGTTTTTCAGCTCTGGATTGGCAGCTATAAGTTCTTCTTCTGTGATGCCATACTCGCGGCTTATGCTGAAGATGGTTTCCTTACGGGCCACCTTGTGCATTTCTTTCCAGGTCTTTCCACCTGTATATTGTTCATTATCCTCTTTTGTCTGGCTGGATGAAACAGCAGACGAAGCGTCCTGTCTGGTTGTGGATGCCGACTGTGCTGGAATGGCTATAACCTGACCTGAGCGGAAGTTGTCTGCGCTAAGTCCTGGATTTGCCTCACATATAGCCTGGGCTGTTACGTTATATTTTACCGAAACTCTATATAGAGTCTCGCCCGGTTGTATGGTGTGAAAGATACCTTTCTGGATATTCTGTTCCGACAGTTGTGGAATCTTAAGTGAAGCACCTTCACGAATCTGCTTGTCGCTGCCGGGGTTCATACGTACAATGTCGTCTATGCTTACATTATACATACTTGATATTGAGTATAGACTTTGTCCTTTAGTCACTGTGTGCAAAAAATATCCGGCTCCGTTTCCCGACTGAGCCATTATGCCATAACTTCCGGCCATCGAAAGTGCAAGAGCAAGAAATGCTGTTCTTATGAATTTCATTTTTTTATACTGTATAGTTAAAGATATAGATATACATAATGATGGACAAAAGTACGAAAAAAAGCATTATCTTTGCAAAGATTCAGCGATTATTAAGAAATAATGATGGAAGGAAAAGAAACAATAAGTGTACAGGGTGCCCGTGTACACAATCTTAAGAATATAGATGTAGAGATTCCGCTCGACAGTCTTACAGTGATTACAGGTCTTAGCGGGAGCGGTAAATCGTCGCTCGCTTTTGATACTCTTTTTGCTGAGGGACAGAGACGGTATATTGAGACATTCTCTGCATATGCCAGGAACTTCCTCGGGGGAATGGAACGTCCGGATGTTGATAAAATAACCGGATTGAGTCCTGTTATATCTATCGAACAGAAAACTACCAATAAGAATCCCCGTTCTACTGTGGGTACCACTACCGAAATTTATGACTATCTGCGTCTGCTCTTTGCACGTGCTGCTACTGCATATTCTTATATCTCAGGCGAGAAGATGGTGAAATATACCGAAGAGCAAATCATGGAACTTATTCATCGTGACTATAAGGGAAAGCGTATTTTTATTCTTTCTCCGCTGGTGCGTACACGTAAGGGACATTATAAGGAGTTGTTCGAACAGGTGAGAAAAAAAGGTTATCTGTATGTGAGAGTTGACGGTGAGGTAAGGGAGATTACTCATGGTATGAAACTCGACAGGTATAAGAACCATGATATAGAGGTGGTAGTCGACAAGACTGTAGTTACCGAAAAGGAGGAAAAAAGACTGCGGCAGAGTATAGCTACAGCCATGCAGTTGGGCGACGGACTTATAATGATACTTGACGCTCAGACAGAGAGTGTGCGCCATTACAGTAAACGGCTTATGTGTCCGGTAACCGGACTGTCGTATCGTGAACCTGCTCCTCACAACTTTTCTTTCAATTCGCCTCAGGGGGCGTGTCCTCGATGTAAAGGACTTGGGGTAGTAAATCTGATAGACACAGATAAAGTGATACCCGACAGGGAACTTTCCGTATATGAGGGTGGTATTGCTCCTCTTGGGAAATATAAGAATTCCATGATATTCTGGCAGCTTGAGGCTTTACTCGAAAGACATGAGGCTACACTGAAAACTCCTATATCACAGTTGCCCGATGATGCAGTGAACGAAATTCTTTACGGCTGCGATGAGCGTCTGAAAATCAAAAGTTCTCTGGTACACACTACCTCCGATTATTTTGTAGAGTATGAGGGTATAGTGAAATATATCCAGATGATGCAGGAAAAGGAAGCTTCGGCTACTGCCCAGAAATGGGCCGACCAGTTTGCAAAGACTGATGTGTGTCCGGAGTGTAAGGGTATGCGTCTTAATAAAGAAGCTTTGCATTTCCGTCTTCACGACAAGAATATTTATGAACTTGCCACAATGGATATCAGTGAGTTGTATGTATGGCTTCAGAATGTGGAACAGTATCTTGATTCTAAGCAGAAGATTATTGCGGCGGAAATTATCAAGGAGATTCTTACTCGACTGAAGTTCCTGCTTGACGTGGGACTTGATTACCTTTCTCTCAACCGTACTTCAGTCAGCCTTTCGGGAGGCGAGAGTCAGCGTATCCGACTTGCCACACAGATTGGCTCGCAGCTGGTAAATGTTCTTTATATACTCGATGAACCAAGTATCGGTCTTCATCAGAGGGATAATGTTCGTCTTATAAAATCTCTTAAAGACTTGCGTGATATTGGCAATACAGTTATTGTGGTGGAACATGACAAGGATATGATGCTCGAATCCGACTACGTTGTTGATATGGGTCCCAAGGCTGGTCGTCTTGGTGGTGAAGTGGTATTCTCGGGTACTCCGCAGGAAATGCTTAAGACTCATACTATTACTTCTCAGTATCTCAACGGTGAAATGAACATTGAGATTCCGGAGAAGAGAAGAACCGGCAACGGCAAGAAACTGAGTCTTTTCGGTGCAAGGGGAAACAATCTTAAGGGTGTAGATGTGGATTTCCCTCTCGGTACACTGATTTGTGTCACCGGTGTCTCTGGTAGCGGAAAGTCTACTCTTATAAATGATACACTGCAGCCTATTCTTTCGCAATATTTTTATCGTTCCTTGCAGGACCCTTTGGAATACGACCGTATAGAGGGACTTGAGAATATAGATAAGGTAGTGAATGTCGACCAGTCGCCTTTGGGACGGACACCACGTTCCAATCCGGCAACGTATACCGGTGTTTTCTCAGACATTAGAAACCTGTTTGTGGGTTTGCCCGAAGCTAAGATTAGAGGGTATAAAGCCGGACGATTCTCGTTCAATGTTTCGGGAGGACGTTGTGAGGCATGTAGCGGTAACGGGTATAAGACTATTGAGATGAATTTCCTTCCCGACGTACTTGTGCCGTGTGAGGTTTGTCACGGAAAGAGATATAACCGCGAAACACTTGAGGTAAGATACAAGGGAAAATCCATAGCCGATGTCCTTGATATGACAATAAACCGGGCAGTTGAATTTTTTGAGAATGTTCCTCAGATACTCAACAAGATTAAGGTGTTACAGGAAGTAGGCTTGGGATATATCAAACTTGGACAGCCTTCTACTACACTGTCGGGAGGAGAAAGCCAGCGCGTCAAGCTTGCTACAGAATTGTCAAAGAAGGATACAGGCAAGACTTTCTATATTCTTGATGAACCTACTACAGGTCTTCATTTTGAGGATATACGCGTTTTGTTGAATGTACTGAACCGTCTTGTTGACAAGGGAAATACTGTACTTGTAATCGAACATA
Organism: Phocaeicola sp.; assembly: GCA_034094155.1. Taxonomy (GTDB): domain Bacteria; phylum Bacteroidota; class Bacteroidia; order Bacteroidales; family Bacteroidaceae; genus Phocaeicola. The sequence continues at coordinate 12,697 of JAXEBI010000195.1, read as the reverse complement.
ATCTGGATGTCATCAAGATGGCAGATTATATAATTGATATGGGACCCGAAGGAGGAAAGGGTGGAGGAGAACTTCTGTCGTGTGGCACTCCTGAAGAGGTTGCCGAGAGTAACAAGGGCTATACTCCTAAATTTCTGAAACAGGAACTTATTCAGGGAAAACGCAGTAAGTGAGGATAGTTTTTTAAGTTATAATATTTTTTTTGAAAGTTGTTTCAATGTAATATTATTATGGCAAAGGAAAAGATAGCAAAAACCAACGCAGCCCGTCTGCTTGATAAAGATAAGATAAAATATGAGCTCGTTCCATATGAGGTTGACGAGAATGATTTGAGTTGTGTGCATGTTGCCGCAACTTTGGGTGAGAATATAGAACAGGTATTCAAGACTTTGGTACTTCATGGCGACAAATCTGGCTATTTTGTTTGTGTAATTCCGGGTGAGCATGAAGTTGACTTGAAACTTGCCGCAAAAGTTTCTGGCAACAAAAAGTGTGACCTTATTCCAATGAAGGAATTGTTGCCTCTTACCGGATATATCAGAGGAGGATGTTCTCCAATTGGTATGAAAAAGCATTTTCCTACATATATTCATCACACCTGCAATGATTTCGACTATATATATGTAAGTGCCGGAGTCAGAGGATTGCAGGTTAAAATCGCTCCGTCAGACCTTATTAAGGTCAGCCGTGCTGAGGTGTGTACATTGTTCTGAAAATCATGTATCATGCTTTATTTTAGCCAGAGGTGATTCCTGTTGCGTTTATGAAGTAAAATAATGATATAAAAATTAAATCTCCGATTTAAGCAAACTCTTTTAAACGAACTCTTTTAAGTGAACTTCTTAAAAGAACTTCTTTAGATGTTTCTTCAAGCAAACTTCTTTTGAGAGTCTTAAATCGGAGAATTCTTATATTTATAGTCGGCTGGTACATTTCAGCTACAATCCCTGGTCTTCTATATAACTTCTATATAATAAGTTTCATATCCTTTGCAATCTTACATGCTTCTACAGAGTTTCTTACCTGTAGCTTTTCTATTATATTCTGTCTGTGGCGGCTTACAGTATTCTTGCTGATAGACAGAATTTCAGATATTTCTTTACTGCTCATACCTTTATCTATCAGGCTAAGAATTTCTTTCTCTCTGTCGGATAAAATACACGAACAATTTATTTCCGACAGATGAACAACTTTGAAACTTATGGTATTGAGGATAAACGATAATTCGCTCTGAGTGTTTGTGTTGAGATTATAAAGGCATAAAGCATATTTTATGACCTTGTAATATTTATCGTAAAAATAGAATATCCTGTGAGTTATAGGCAGATATGTTCCGTGATTGTCCTGCATCCTTATATTATGCCTTACATAATATCCTTTTCTTTCATTAAATGGCAAGCCTTTTATGAAGTTATAGAACTGAAGTTCGTTAATGTGCTTTTTTGATAAGTCATCTGGATGAATCCTGTTGAATATCTTTTCTTCCCATATTGAATATGTGAGCTCATATTCACCATTTTTACCTATACCGATAATTTCAGAGAGTTCACTGTGGTATATATGATTAGTATAATTCCTTAAATCGCTCAGAACGGCTATAGAGTTCTCCGTTATAGTATATCCCCATGCTATATTTTTAAGCGTGTTTATATCGCATGACGGGACATAGCTATAATCAGATCCGGAATTATTATTCCCACTATCTGTTACCATATCTCTATCAGACTCTTTGTCACGACTATCTTGAGCTATAAGTTTTCTATATATTTTTTTCTTGATATCCATATATCCATAATATTTGTGGATTATTCCTATAAAAATGGTTATTTATAATTATTGCCTGTCTATGCTATGGTAGGTATCTTTGTACAAAAATAATTAAAACATTCTATCAAAACAATTTATATAGATATGACAGAAAAGGAAAAATGTCATAATGGTATGTTGTATGATGCCAATTATGATGAAGAGTTGCTTCGTGAGAGGGATTTATGTAAGGATATATGTTATGAGTATAATTCTTTACGTCCATCGATGAAGAAAGAGAGAGAGAAAATTATAAGGAAACTTTTTGGACGTACCGGGAAATCATTCCTCATAGAACAGCCGTTTTTCTGCGATTACGGCTATAATATTGAGATAGGTGAGAATTTCTATATGAATGTAAATTGCGTCATACTCGATGGGGCAAAAGTAGTATTTGGAGATAATGTGTTTATTGCGCCTAACTGTGGCTTTTATTCTGCCGGTCATCCTCTTGATGTGGAGCAGAGAAACAAAGGGTTGGAGTATGCCTATCCTATACGAATAGGAAATAATGTCTGGATAGGAGCTGGAGTAAGTGTACTTCCAGGAGTGAGTATAGGTGACAATTCTGTAATCGGAGCAGGAAGTGTAGTTAATAAAGATATACCTTCAGGTGTATTGGCTGTTGGTAATCCCTGTAAGGTAATTAGAGAACTCGATCCTGATGAATCTCACCATCTGGTTTGAAAATTTATATCCCAATGAGGAATGATATATTTTAGTAAAACTCAATCAAGGAAGAATAACTTATATAGGTAAATCGATAACAACAACAATAACAACAATAATAGCAATAATAATAACAATAATAGCAACAACAATAACAAAGTATGAAAAAACTGTTAATTTCCGGAATGCTTCTGATGGGAGTATGTTTCGGAGTTAAGGCACAAAGCCTTGAAAAAATGAACTGGTTCAATGAACCTGGAGAGTGGAAAATCACGGACGAAAAAACAATGACCATGTTTGTAACTCCACAAAGTGATTACTGGAGAATTTCACATTACGGTTTTACAGTTGACGATGCTCCATTCTATTATGGTGTTTATGGAGGTGAATTCGAAGCCAAAGTAAAAGTCTCGGGTGATTATAAAACAAGATATGATCAAGCCGGTATTATGATACGTATAGATCATGAAAACTATATTAAAGCAGGAATAGAGTTCGTTGACGGTAAATATAATTTGAGTGCAGTAGTTACACACAAGACTTCCGACTGGAGTATCATTCCGCTCGACAAACCAGTACAGTATATATGGATCAAAGCAGTAAGACGACTTGATGCTGTAGAGATTTTCTATTCCTTTGATGATAAGGAATACGTATTGATGCGTAATGCGTGGATGCAGGATAATACACCTGTAAAGGTTGGATTTATGGCAGCATCTCCCGACGGTGATGGATTTATTGCCAAGTTCGAGAACTTTACAGTCAAGCATTTACCAGACCAGAGACGTTTGAACTGGCTGAATAATAATGCTGCAGAATAATATCCCTGTTGGGAATATTTATTGCAGTAATCGGTTATATGGTATTTTTATGTTGCTGTAACAGAAAATTTATCATATAACCGATACTATTTCTATAATTATTTACTTGCTTATAATATTTATCAAAGACAACTTTTCAGAGCTTTAGCCAGTTGGTCCGGGCAAGATGTAATTTTATTTCCGCAAGTGATGCCTTCCAATTTTGATATCACATCTTCTACATTCATACCTTTCACCAATGATGATATACCTTTGAGGTTACCGTTACATCCGCCTGTAAATTTAACGTCTGTTATTTTATTGTCTTCTACTTCTATTTCTATCATTGAACTGCATGTTCCGCTTGTTCTGTAGTTAATTTTCATATTCAGTCAAAATCTAAATTTACTAATTGTATCTTGCTTACTATATTTTGTTTGCTATATCATACTTGCTATATCATACTTACTATATCATACTTATTATATCTTTCTAATTCTACCTTGATTAAGAATTATAATTATTCCGTACGAATAGCAAATATAAATGAAAAACAGATTTCAAGACTATATAAGATTTTAGGCATAAGGCTTAATAATCTGGTTATAGTCTTGAAATCTGTTTATTTATAAAATCCAGAAGAATTTCATAAATTATTATTCTTCATCTTCCGGTTTCATGTTAGTGTAAACGTTCTGAACATCATCAAATTCTTCAAGACGTTCTACCATCTTGTCGATAGTTTCACGCTGTTCAGGAGTAACATCTTTCAGGTCGTTTGGAACGTAAGTGAATTCACCACCGACATCTTCAAAACCACATTCTTCAAGATGCTTCTGAATCAAAGAGTAGCTCTTTGGATCACCGTAGATAGTGATTGTTCCTTCTTCAGGATCTTCGTCATATTCATCTTCTACATTGTAGTCGATAAGGTCGAGGATAAGTTCTTCCATATCAAGACCGTCTTTCTTCTTGAAAGTGAAAACACACTTGTGGTCGAACAAGAATGCAAGCGAACCTGTTGTTCCAAGGTTTCCGGCAAATTTGTTGAATACAGAACGGACATCAGCTACTGTACGAGTTGTATTGTCAGTAAGTGTATCAACGAATACTGCTACTCCGTGAGGACCGTATCCTTCGTAAGTCATGCTCTTGTAGTCGCTCTGGTCTTTACCCTGAGCATTCTTGATAGCACGTTCGATGTTGTCCTTAGGCATGTTTTCACGCTTGCAGACAGCGATGATAGAACGGAGTGTTGGGTTGTTTTCAGGTTCTGGACCACCAGCCTTTACTGCAATAGCAATTTGTTTACCCAGACGTGTAAAGGTCTTTGCCATGTGACCCCATCTTTTCAATTTGGCAGCTTTTCTATATTCAAACGCTCTTCCCATTGGTTTATTATTTTAAATTGTTGTATTATTTTATTATTGTTGTTTATCTTTCTTTTTCTTAAGCAAGCAGTAACATTCTAATATGAGAAAGATTAGGAACATAGTTCCGCCTATACCTGCAAGGACTCGTTTCCACAATATTGCATTGTTTAACACGATATCATACGAACGGTATATTATCCATATATCTATTATAACACGTGCTATTGCAGATAATGTATCAATTATTCTGTTTTTATCTTTACTCATATACTTCCTTACTTTACTGCTTTTTTGATTTTTGCCTATACATACAGATAGTATGCGGCGAATATGAATAAATAAGGAATCATGATTCTATAAACCGATTCCTTATTTATTCATATTATATTATCTCAACTTAGCGTCAAGCTTGTTCTGAAGATTTGTGATAAGCTTCTGCATAAACTTATCAATCTGCTTGTCGTTAAGAGTAGCATTTTCATCCTGAAGCATGAAACTTACAGCATAACTCTTCTTGCCCGGCTCAAGGTTCTTGCCTTCGTATACGTCGAACAACTCTATTGCCTTAAGAAGCTTCTTGTCTGTCTCATATGCTATCTTTTCGATTTCTGCAAACTGGATATTCTTGTCGATAAGCAATGCAAGGTCACGTTTTACAGCTGGGAATTTTGAAATTTCCTTATAGCTTACAGTGTTGTTCTTGATTGCCTTCATCAATTCATTCCAGTTGATATCAGCATAATAAACTTCATTGTCAATGTCAAATGCTTTCTGAATCTTCTTGCTTACAACTCCGAATGTAGCGAGTAGCTTACCTCCGCGAGTGTGAACAGAAATAGCTACAGAATAGATATCATCTGTAAGATTTCCGAATACAAGTGCACCGAAGTTGACACCAAGACGACGGAAGATATTAAGAACATATGCTTTAAGTTCATAAACAGTAGAATTCTCATCAGCATGAGCCCATGAGTTGCTTACTCTCTTTCCTGTAACCCACAATCCAAGGTGCAATTCTTCTGAATATGCGGCAAGAATCTTTTCCGGATTCTTCTTTTCTGCATTGAAATGATAACATTTACCGAATTCGAAGAATTTAAGATCGGCATTCTTACGGTTTGCATTGTGTTGAATGCTTTCAAGACCACCGAAAAGCAATGTTGCACGCATAACATTGAGGTCGTTGCTCAATGGATTCATCAGACGTACAAGATTTTCAGGCTTGTATGATTCAAGACCGTCGTAGTATGCGGCAGCAGTAAGAGAGTTGTTGAGAATCTCGTTGAAGCCACATCCCACCATCTGTTCAGAAATTATGTTCTGCAACTTAACCGACTTGTCTTCAGCACCCTTAACGTTGATGCTTGATTTCAAGCTTGTAGGTATCTCTACATTGTTATAACCATAAATACGCAGAATATCTTCTACCACATCACAAGGACGCTGAACATCTACTCTGTAAGGAGGAACAAGAAGAGACAAACCATCGGCAGTTTCGTTTACAATCTTCATCTCGAGACTTGTAACGATGCTCTTTATAGTTTCGGCAGGAATTACCTTACCGATAAGAGTATTTACATAGTTATAAGATAGTTCGATAGCAAAATCTGCTATAGGATTAGGATAATTATCCTTTATTTCTGAAGCAATTTCGCCGCCTGCAAGTTCTTTTATAAGCATAGCTGCTTCTTTAAGAGCATAAATAGTGATATTTGGATCGATACCACGTTCGAAACGGAAAGAAGAATCTGTACTTAATCCGTGACGGCGGGCAGTCTTACGTACCCAAGTAGGGTTGAAATATGCACTTTCGAGGAATACATCTGTAGTAGATTCTGTTGTACCAGATTCAAGACCACCGAATACACCGGCAATACACATTGGTTCCTCTGCATTGCATATCATCAGGTCGCGTTCTGAAAGTGTGCGTTCCACTTCATCAAGAGTAACGAACTTAGTACCTTCGGCACAAGTCTTTACTACAATCTTGCCACCCTTGATTTTTGAAGCATCGAAACAGTGCATTGGCTGTCCGTAGGCATGAAGAATGTAATTTGTGATGTCTACAATATTGTTGATAGGACGTACCCCGATAAGGCGAAGCTTGTTCTGCAACCATTCCGGACTTTCCTTAACTGTTACATTCTTGATAGCTACACCCGCATAACGATGACATGCTTCAGTATTTTCAACCTCAATATCAATGTTGAGATTATTGCTGTCTACAGCGAAGCCTTCAGTAGAAGGACGTTTAAGCTCAGCCTTGTATCCGTTCTGTATAAGCCATGCATACAGGTCGCGCGCTACACCATAGTGAGAGCAGGCATCCGAACGGTTTGGAGTGATATCTACTTCGAGCACGTATTCACTCTTGATGTTATAATAATCCTTGGCAAGTGTACCAGGAACAGTATCAGCAGGAAGAACAATGATTCCGTCGTGGCTTGTACCAACACCGATTTCATCTTCGGCACAGATCATACCGTTTGATTCTACACCGCGTAGTTTTGATTTCTTGATTGTAAAGCATTCATCGCCATCATAAAGTTTAGTACCAAGAGTAGCGACTATAACTTTCTGTCCTGCAGCTACATTTGCGGCACCACATACTATCTGTACAGGCTCTCCCTGACCAAGATTTACTGTTGTTACGTGCATGTGGTCTGAATTTGGATGAGGTTCGCAAGTAAGTACTTCACCTACTACAAGACCTTCCAATCCGCCTTTGATAGTCTGAACTTCCTCTACACCACCGGTTTCAAGACCGATAGAGGTAAGTGCGGCTGCAACTTCATCAGGAGTAAGGTCGAAGTTGACATACTCCTTCAGCCAATTATAAGATATATTCATTTCTTTATGGTTTTTATTTATATTTCTTATTTGTTCTGTAGTCAATATCTGTTACGCAGGTTTTAATCAGCCATATTAATAATTAATACAATTATAGACCAGTGATAAATCACAATATAGATACAATTATAGATTACTATATATATCATTATAGATTTATGGCATGATTCAAACCAATAATTCCGGCAAATACGGTTTTGTGTAACTTTGTACAATTATGCGCAAAGTTAATATAAATATTTGGTTTACAAGAATGCGTAAAAGTTTTTTTGCCCTATAGGAATTGTATTAAGGCTGATTTAGAATGGAACATCAGTTAATGGAGCGCCAAAGGGATTGCCATCCTGAGCCTGCGACGGCTGGCCGGATGCATTCTGCATACCTCCATATTGCTGGTTTCCGTACTGCGCTCCTCCGTATTGTCCCATATCAGACGATGGTGGAGGTACGCTTCCGTTACTCTGGTAATCGTTGGGGTTGAATTCAGCATTTTTCACATCATTCATTTTAGAGCGTACTACCGGCATAATGTCGCTTTCCGAAGGTGGTGGTACAAGAGTCTCGTCTTCCGGATTCTGGAAACGTGCGAATTCCCCGCGGAAACGTAACAATACATCTCCCACGGCACCGTTACGATGCTTGGCTATGATTATTTCTGCCATGCCACGAAGATCGTTTCCTTTCTCATCGGTATAAATCTTGTAATATTCCGGGCGGTGTATAAAACATACCATATCGGCATCCTGCTCAATGGCTCCCGATTCACGGAGGTCGCTCAACTGAGGTCGTTTTCCATCGGCTCCTTCACGGTTTTCAACACCACGGTTCAACTGACTCAGTGCTATGATAGGGATATTCAACTCCTTTGCAAGTCCTTTCAGAGATCGTGATATGGTACTTACTTCTTCCTGTCGGCTTCCGAACGACATACCGCTGGCATTCATAAGCTGAAGGTAGTCTATAATAATAATCTTCACTCCATGCTCCTTTACAAGTCGGCGCGCTTTGGTTCGGAGTTCGAATACAGAAAGAGAAGGCGTGTCATCTACATACAGAGGTGCGTCGTAAAGTTCCCTGATTTTATAGTCCAGCTGGCTCCATTCATAAGGAACGAGCTGTCCGCTCTTGATCTTTTCACCAGGAATTTCGCAGACATTCACAATAAGACGGTTGACCAACTGTACGTTGCTCATTTCAAGAGAAAACAGTGCTACAGGCTGTTTGGCATTAACGGCAATGTTTTTTGCCATTGAAAGCACGAAGGCTGTTTTACCCATGGCAGGACGGGCGGCAATGATAATCAGGTCGGAATTCTGCCATCCCGATGTCATTTTGTCGAGCTTGTGAAATCCGCTTGCGAGTCCGCTAAGACCATCGGTACGGGCAGCGGCAGTACGAAGCATTTCATATGCCTCTCTGATTACAGGATTAATCTGAGTGTAATCCTTTTTCATGTTCTGCTGCGAAATCTCAAACAGACGTCCTTCGGCTTCCTGCATTATATCGTCTACATCCTCAGTCTCATCGAAAGCCTTTTTCTGAATATTGCTTGTGAAAGTGATAAGTTCGCGGGCAAGGAATTTTTGAGCAATGATACGTGCGTGATATTCAATATGAGCCGATGAAGCCATCATACCACTCAGCTGAGTAATATAGAAAGGACCACCCGCATCTTCGAGGTCTCCTCTCGAACGAAGGTGCTCTGTAACGGTCAGCAAGTCGATAGGCTTCTGCTGGATAGCCAGGTCGGTTATGGCTGCATATATTAATTGATGACGATGTTCGTAGAATGATTCCGGACGAAGAATCTCACTTACAAGCGAGTATGCGTCTTTTTCAATCATCAGTGCACCAAGCACGGCCTTTTCAAGTTCTGGAGCCTGTGGCTGAAGGTGGCCGTATTCATCTGTAAGCTTACTGTTTGTCTGCTTACTTGTACGCGTATTTCTCTTTTGTGTAGTTGCCATCTGTCTTATAATAATTAGTGTGCAAAGATAAGTATTTTCTTTGGGTTTGTGTGATTTTGTTCGTTTTTTGTGGCTTGAGTGCCCTTTATTTCTATATTCATATAGGTATGGTGTGTTTAATTTGGTAGTGCTTTATTCAGTAATGCTTTATTCGGTAATATATTATTCGGTAAAGCTGGAAAATACAATAGTACATTGTCCGACTTATATGAAACAAGCGTCCGACTTAAGTGGTACGGTCGTTCGATTAATATGATACGGTTGTACGATTAATATGGTACGGTCGTCCGACTTAAGTGGTACGGTATAAACCAAACAGTCCAAACAGCCCCGAATTATTCGTTTAAGTATTGTTTTTTTTTATTCTCAACTAAAAGAAATTTATGGAAATGTTATATACAGGTGCTGAAAAACATATAATTAGATATTGTCGGAATCAATAAGAATTAATACTTTTGTGATATCAAAATAATATCATATTGTGTAACTTAAAATGAGGAATTATGAAAACTAATGAAACTATTTTCAGTGGATTTAAAATGAATGGCTTTTTGGCTTTATTCATGTTTTTGTTTGTATTGCCTGCCATTATAGTATTTTGTTGCGTTTATGGCGGTTTGTGGTTGTACATCTTGGGCGGAATGCTCGGGTTGCTTTTTATAATAATGAATTGCGGATACATGCAGCTTGAACCAAATGAAGCCCGTGTTATGGTGTTTTTCGGAAAATATAAAGGCACTTTCAAGGATACCGGTTTTTTCTGGGTTAATCCTTTCTATGAAAAAAAGAAAATTTCTATGAGAGCAAGAAACCTTGATGTAGAACCTATAAAAGTTAACGATAAGATTGGTAATCCTATTTTAATAGGTCTGGTTCTTGTATGGAGAGTAAAGGATACTTATAAGGCATTGTTCGAAATAGACTCTGAGACAATGGCCGATTCTACACCTGCCAACAATAGTTCGGCCAATTCTGTGGGAAGCCGTATGAATGCTTTCGAAAACTTTGTGAGAATACAGAGTGATGCCGCTTTGCGTCAGGTAGCAGGGCAGTATGCCTACGACGATAATGAAGCCCATAGCGATGAACTTACTTTGCGTTCAGGAGGAGAAGAAATAAACGATCAGCTTGAGCAGAAATTGAATGAACGTCTTGATATGGCCGGTATTGAAATTGTTGAGGCACGAATAAACTACCTCGCTTACGCCCCTGAAATTGCAGCGGTCATGTTGCGCCGTCAGCAGGCATCTGCCATTATTTCTGCCAGAGAGAAAATTGTGGAAGGCGCCGTTTCAATGGTTAAACTTGCACTTGATAAACTGTCGGATGAAGAAATCGTAGAACTTGATGAAGAAAAGAAGGCTGCAATGGTTAGTAATCTGCTTGTAGTTCTTTGTGCAGATGAGTCGGCCCAGCCAGTGGTGAATACAGGAACGTTGAATCATTAATGCATATAAAGCATCCTGCTTGTTTCAATAGTGTGCTACTTTACTGCTTTTTGTATTCCTGTAATATTTGTATTCCTATAATATAAGTTGTTAAGAATCACAATAACAGGCAGCAAAGTTTCTGACAGAGTGATAGAAATCAATGTAACTTGTTGGATTATAATAGGGTTACTTTATTGTTATGTCTAATAATAGATTATCAGTTTTATTTAGATGGCAAAGAAAGAGAGTACAACAAAAAGTTTTGTGTTAAGAGTAGATTCCGATACAATGGATGCTATAGAAAAATGGGCTGCCGATGAATTTAGAAGTACCAACGGTCAGCTTCAATGGATTATAAACGAGGCTCTCCGGAAAAGTGGGCGTTTGAAGTCTTCAAAAAAGAAAGTCAAACAACCCGATCCGGAGGGTGCTGCTGAGTAAGTGAAGTTTGTGGTATGTTAAAATCTTTTACAATGACTCGATTTAAATTCTTTCAGATAAGATTAGGGATGTATTCTGCTCCCCAGAAGTATGATAATATAGTCTTCCGGCCAACTTTCATTGAAAAACTGGCCGATATGTTGTCTGTTGCGTTTATTTTATCTGGTGTAATATCTGTGGTGGTATTGGCTTCGGACGCCGGCTGGCAAGATAATTATGAATACTTGACAATAAGTCTGCTGCACTTTATTATATGCCTGATGTTTCTTGCATCTTCATATGCACCGGTAAAATATTATTCTTTTGCTGTAAGGCCAACAGAATTCAATTGGAATGTACAATTTAAGCTTGCGGTAAGGTTGATGAGAGTAGAGTCGCTAATATTCGGACTATGTTTTTTCTTTCATTCTTTATCCTTGTCTTATGATTGGGCAGTAATTGCCAACTCAGTATCTTTCGTATTGTTGTTGCTCGCGTTTGCAGGTTATTATATTATTGCAATAATTCACCGTTAGTTGGCTCGGATTTTTACATTGGATGTATATTTATCGGCTGATTAGTTGTTTTTTTCTCAATTTGGATAATTCAGATATCTTTTAAGGTTGATTCAAAATCCGGTTTCAAAAAGATAGTTAGTTATAGGACTTGCATTTTGTCGTTATATATTTTATTTATACTGAAATTTTGTGTAACATGATTCATTATTATGTGTAAATATGTAAAATTTATAATCATTTACTAAAATGTTTATATAAATTAAATATGTGCTTTATGTTAGGTTAATAGTGAAATTATATGATTTTTATTTATTGCTTTCGTGTAATTTTGCCGCGACAAAAAAATAAAAACAATTATTAACCTGTATACATGACATAATGTTAGGTATATTTAAAACTAATATCTATGAACAATGCTCAAATAAATTGGGATGAAGTTTACAAAATTGTGAGAGAATGTATATCTTGTAAAACAACCAACAATTTTTATTTCGATGATATAGTTCAGGACACTGTCAGAACTATTTTCGAGAATATCAATAAGTACGAGGAAAGAGGCAAGTTTCATTCGTGGGTGAGAACTATTGCAAATAATGAATTTTATGACTTCTATAAGAAACAGAGTTTTAATAATGAGAGATTTATAGTGGGTGATATAGCAGAAGATATTGCTTTTGAGGTTTCCAGAAAATGTGAATTTGATGTTTACTATATAGTAGACAATCTCCTGACTTCATCACTTTTTTGCGCCATCATATAGCGCACAATGATAATCAGCGAGTTACGTAAAATTATTGGGTGGTTTGGGTGGCGCAAGCGAAAAACGTGTACCTTTGCACCATGTATGTACGCAAGAAACACAAT
>JAXEBI010000194.1:0-7664 GCA_034094155.1 Phocaeicola sp. | reverse complement strand
ACGTTGTTAGTGAAAAATTACTCTAATGAGTCAACAGGTACTTTCGGGGTACAAAAATATGCAAAACCGTGAAAATAAACAATGTTAGCGTAGATTGCTAACATTGTTTAATATATTGATTATTAGACTTTTATTTGTTATTGTTTGCTGGCGTTTTTCATCGTTTTTCAGTCCTTATTTCCCGATGCAAAAATTCTTGAAAATATTCCCCAACACCTCATCAGTAGTTATTTCGCCACCAACAATCTCTGCGAGATGGAACAGACATTCGCGGAGATCCTGACTGATAAAGTCGCCGGAAAGATTCATAGCCATACCATCCTCAACACGTTGGATTGATTCTAAGGCTTTGCTGAGAGCTTCATAGTGACGGATATTGGTTACAACAACATCGTTTTGGGATATCTCAGGCAATGCGGCTGCCTCTATAAGTTTGGTTTGAAGCTCGGCAATTCCAATTTTATTTTTTGCAGAAATGGATATTATATCATGTCCTTTGGCATGGATGTTCTGAATAAACTCACTTATATTGGCAGTATGGCTGATGGCACCAGTGACATCAGCTACATTGGTGGTAGCATTGTCATCGGCAAATGCGTTACTGTTGGAAAGATCTGATTTGTTAAAAACAATGATGAGCTTTTTACCTGTGCAGTGGGGGAGTATCTTTTCTCTCAATGATTCGAAATGCTGGCTGGCATTTATGTTTGTACTGTCTATTACCCACAATACTATGTCTGCCTGGTCGAGCTTGAGGAAACTGCGTTCTATTCCCATACTTTCTATCTCGTCATTTGTCTCACGAATGCCGGCTGTATCAATAAATCTGAACACTGTTCCATTTATATTCATAGTGTCTTCTATAACATCCCTGGTGGTGCCATGAATATCACTCACTATGGCTTTCTCTTCATTAAGCAGAGTGTTCAGAAGGGTTGACTTGCCTGCATTGGTTTCACCGATTATTGCAACGGGAATTCCGTTTTTTATTGCGTTGCCAAGGCTAAAGCTATTTACCAGACGACTTATTACACTATGTATCTGGCTTGCTATTTCCTGAAGCTCGCTTCTATCGGCAAATTCCAGTTCCTCATGATCGCTGAAGTCGAGCTCAAGTTCCATGAGTGATGTCAGATGTAAAAGTTTTTCCCTTAGAGAAGAAAGCTCTCTGCTGAATCCTCCACGCATCTGGTTCATGGCCAAACGATGTGTGGCAGCCGAAGTTGAAGCTATGACGTCGGCTACTGCTTCAGCCTGACTGAGGTCCATCTTTCCGTTGATAAACGCTCTTTGGGTAAATTCTCCGGGAAGTGCAGAACGGCAACCATTCTGAATGAGGAGTTGCATTACCTGCTGGAGAATATATGATGAGCCATGACAGGATATCTCTGTTGAATCTTCTCCTGTGTATGAATGAGGAGCACGAAATAAGCTTACAAGTACTTCGTCTATTATTTCTCCATCCGGACTTTTTATTTGTCCGAAAGTAAGTGTATAAGGCTTACGTTCGGACAGTTTAGCTCCGGATGCTGAAAATATCTTTTCAGTAATTTGTATAGCTTCTTTTCCTGATACTCTGATTGTCCCGATTGCGCCTCCCTGGGCTGTCGCTATGGCACATATAGTATCGTCTGTATAGTTTAAATTCATTGGTGGTTATTTCTGAAATTATTGGTAATTGTGATTGGTAATTGTGATTGGTATAATTGTTATTATTTTTATTCTGTTAAAATCATTTCTTGATAAAAAGATTTTGAACAAGGAGTCCGACTACTTTTTCAAGATAAACCTTATCTGTTTCGTCGAATGTATTCAACTGGTCACTGTCTATATCCAGAACGCCTACAACTTGTGAACTTGAGTCCTTTGACGGATGTGAGGCAGAGGAATCTTCAGGTACTATTATTGGAACAACAATCTCGGAACGCGACAGGGAACTGCATGCTATGTGTCCGGGAAATTTATCTACATCGGGAACTACCTGGGTTTGTGCTTCTGACCAGGCTGTACCGCACACGCCACGACCTTTCTTTATTCTATAACATGCTACGCTGCCTTGAAACGGACCTAATTTTAATATTCCTCCGTTTTGCAATTCACTACCTTTTGTGTCAACAAGATAAAAACCTACCCAGAAGAAATCAAATGCTTCTTTGAGGGCAGCTGCAGTGTTTGCCAAAACGCTGATTATATCCTTCTCATCTTCTATCAAGGGTGCAAACTGTTCCAGAAATATTTTATATTTATCTTCTTTGCTTGTCTTATCTGAATAGCTTTGCTTGAAACTTGCTTCCATTTTCTTAACAATGTAAAATATAATATATAATATATAATATATATTTATGTGTATATTTGAATGTATAAACTTCGTTATAATCTATACATCAATATCATATTCTGTCGAGAACAACTTTTATCAGATCATCAATCTTACTCTTATAGCCGGTGTTGGCTTCTTTTGCCACACGGTTGGCTATTACCATACATACTGTAGTAGCTTTGTGTCCCTGAAGTTTGGCAAGACCGGCCAAAGCAGAACTTTCCATTTCGAAATTCGTGATTCTGTGACCTTTATATTCGAAACTTTCAATTTTCTGATTCTGGTTAGGGTCGGCAAGAGGTATACGCAATTGGCGTCCCTGCGGACCGAAAAAGCCTCCACAGGCTACTGTTATGCCTCTTTTCATATCTTTAGAAGCTATTCTTTCCACCATTTCTTCATCGGCATGAATGGCATAAGGTGCAGGTTGGCACATATTTCCAGCCCATCCTAAATGATTCAGCAATGCACGTTCGAGAGGTAAATCACAAACGGCGTTTCTGCCTTCGTAGAAGTTGAGAAGTCCGTCAAATCCTACTGAAATTTCTGAACAAATAAATGTACCGACAGGAGTATCTGGCTGTAATCCGCCGCAAGTTCCTATTCTTACAATCTCAAGAGATTTCAGTGTGTCTTTTTCTTCACGGGTAGTAAAATCGATGTTAGCCAACGCATCCATTTCGTTCATTACTATATCGATGTTGTCGCAACCGATTCCCGTAGAAGTTACAGTAATGCGTTTGCCTTTATAAACTCCGGTAATAGTTCTGAATTCTCTGCTTTCTATGTCACACTCCTGGCTTTCGAAATGTGATGCCACTAATTTTACACGGCCTGGATCGCCTACAAGAATTATTTTGTCGGCCAACTGTTCTGGTTTTACGTGTAGATGAAATACTGATCCGTCTTCGTTAATTATAAGTTCGGAAGGTGCAAAATACTTTTTCATGTGCTCTGTCGGTTTTAGAATTTAACAATAAAGATTTACTATATAGATTTACTATATAGATTTACTATAAAGATTTACAATATAGATTTACAATATAGAATTTTATCACTTCAGTTCGGTGTTTCTTACTTTAACGACTATAGTGTCTATTTCTCTTCTGAGTTCTTCCACCCGTTTTTCTTTGTCGAGAATGGCAAGTGTAAGTTCGGATTGTCTTGAAGCATTAGCCCTCGCATATGTTTCTCTCTGTTCTTTCAGATCCGATTCGAGTGCTTTCAGATCTTTTACCATATCAAGATACTCGCGGAAAAGTTTCTTAGCTTCGGGGTTTCTGAAATCATCAATGGAAGTATAGACTTTACCATCGTTTACCACAAATCGGAACTCAGACTTTGATGCCTTGGTCTGATTGCTGTACATAAGTGTGGCAAGTCTTTGTTTTGCCTTTATTAACTTCTCTCTGTCGGTCTGAGTAAGAGAGATATTGTCGAGTCTGGCCAGAGAAATCATTTTTGAAGGATCTTCCGATTCATAATCGTATACAGTTTTCGAATCGTTAGGCACGAATACGTATATACATACCTTACCCTCCGGCTGGTATCTGTCGGAAGCAAACCAGCCAAGATTACTGTAATCGTCGATGGCATACATGTAATCATTATACTGAGAGTTGAACGGATACCCAAGATTGTCGGGCTTGAAATAGGTATTCTCGTCGGAATCGGCTCTTGTAATGAAAATATCATAACCTCCAAGACTTTCTTCGCCCTTGGCCGAGAAATAGAGTGTAGTACCATCGGAATCAAGGAAAGGATAGTTAATCTGCCGGCATGTTTCATCAAATCCTTTCATTTTCTGAGGAGTACTCCATTTGTCGATAAGCTTTACACTTGCATTCAATTCGTAAAGGCTGTCGTTTACGGCCACGGTAAGAATCTTCTTGTCATCCATTTCGTTGATATATTCTGTCAATATATCATACTTGTCGTGGGAGATTTCTGCACTTCTGTATGCCGGTATTTCAGATAATCCGGATGTCATTACAGAATCCACAGGAGCAGGAGCAACAGATATGGTTTCATTTTCAGGGACCGAAGAGCCAGTTTCACGGATTGTGCCTGCCTGTGAACTGAGCTTGTAGGCCGACAGGAATCCGGCTTTATCCACCACAAAACTGTCAACTACCACTACATTTTCCACGCCTCTAATCATTCTGGCACCTTTTCTGAACCTACTCATAAGATTCTCAGCTTCGGATGTATCGCGGTTCTTTTTCTCGAGCCAATATATATGTTCTTCAAGATTTGAGATAGCATCATCAAAGCGGTACAGGTCATAATATGCCTTGCCCAAATAAAGGTAACCGTTTATTACCTTTCTTTGTGCACTTTTTTCAAGATAGGGGAGTCCTTTTTCTGTCTCACCGGTCTCATAGCAGCAGGCGCCATACCAGAAATTATAATTAGCATTCGACGGAGCCTGTTTTACAAGTTTCTCGAATACCGGTTTGGCTTTGGCAAATTCGCCGTCGGTAAACCATTTCTTAGCCTGAGTAAGTGTCTGGGCACTCAAACCATCTGTATATATACCGCTTGCACAAATGCAAAGAGCAAAAGCTGCAAGTTTGATTTTTCTGTCCATTTTATATTTTGAGTTCATATTATGTTCTTGCATATTCATATTAATACCATACTCGCATTTTAATACTATGCTCGCATTCACTGTTCACGTCCATATCGGCCCTGTTATGTTATTTTTATTTCCATTATATCCATCCATTATACTTATTCTTTATATTATATTCATTCACATCATATTTATTCACATCACATTCATTTACATCATATTTATACTTAAATTTATAACTGGTATATGAATATATACAATGGAATATATACAATGAAAGTGACGCAATAATATTAATTATCAAAATTACAAAAAAAACTTATTAAATCCATCCTGTTTTGTTCTTTTTTTCACATCGTGTACTTATGTTTTTTTCTGTATATAATTATTTTTCCATATTAAGCCGTCATTCTATCATTGAAAGTCTTCTGTGAATCATACTTTTCTTGTAATTTTGCAGCCGGTTTTCAGTTTCCGGTGGTTGTTCGGACGTAAAGCGGTAAAAAGGCCGACGGGTTTCAACTATTTCCGGACCTTGATAATATCACTTACAGAAAGATAGCTTATCGATAATATTACCACTAATCGAAAGGATACAGTACAGGAAGCTGCAATACCAAGACTTACTAATATCAAACACTATCAAGTATAAATCATGAATTACGAACAAAACGAGCAGACAGGAAAGCCGGCAGAAGACTTGAAGAATCCGGCCGATGAAAAAATTCTTTACCGCATAAACAAGAGATTTCTGAAAGGTGTGGTAGACTACGGACTGATAGAAGATGGCGACAAAATCTTGGTTGGACTTTCGGGCGGAAAGGATTCTTTGGCCTTGCTCGAACTGCTTGCTCTGCGTTCCAGAATTTATAAGCCACGGTTTTCGGTTGTAGCGGTACATGTGGAGATGAGTAACATAGAATATAAGTCCGACAATTCATATCTAAGAGAATATGCCGAAGGACTTGGTGTAGAGTTTGTTACATATACCACATCTTTCGATCCGTCTACCGATACACGCAAATCTCCATGTTTTCTGTGTTCCTGGAACAGAAGAAAGGCCTTGTTTACAGTAGCCAAGGAATATGGTTGCAATAAGATAGCTTTAGGCCATCATATGGATGACATTATAGAAACCTTGCTTATGAACATGACATTCCAGGGGGCAGTAAGCACCATGCCGCCAAAACTTGTTATGCGTAAATTCGATATGACTATAATCCGTCCTATGTGTCTTATTCATGAAGCCGACCTTGTGGAAATGGCAAGAATAAGAGGGTTCAGGAAACAGATAAAGAATTGTCCTTATGAAAAAGATTCACACAGATCAGACATGAAGGAAGTTCTGAAGAAACTTGAAGAACTGAATCCGGAAGCAAGATATAGTCTGTGGAGCAGCATGAATAATATTCAGACAGATATGCTTCCTGTGGTTGAGCCTAAAATTAAGTAATTGAGTAGTCTGTCTATTCACTTGAAAGATATACAGATTAAATTAATTAATAAAAGGAAGAAAGAAAGTAATAAATAAAAGGAAAAAAGAGATAAAAGGAAGAGATAATAAATATATATATAGATAAACAAAAAGGAAAAACAAACGAATGAGAAATATATAACATATATATAGCAATATATAACAATAAGAAAAAACAACTCATTAAAAAATAAAATTATGTTATCACATGGTATTTATTCAGTAGCATTATTGGTTTTGTCAAACATTTTTATGACATTTGCATGGTACGGTCATCTTAAGTTGAGAGAATACAGTTGGTTCGACTCGCTTCCTCTTATCGGGGTAATTGCATTCAGTTGGGCCATAGCTTTTTTTGAATATTGTTTACAGGTTCCGGCCAACCGCCTTGGTTTCCGTGAAAGCGGCGGTCCTTTCGATATCATGCAGCTTAAGGTTATTCAGGAGGTAATTACTTTAGTGGTTTTCACAGTATTTTCTGTTATTGCATTCAAGATGGAGCTAAAATGGAATCATCTTGCCGCATTTTTCTGTCTTGTTCTGGCAGTTTATTTTATCTTCAAGAAGTAAGATTCAAGAAGTAAGATTCAAGAAGTAAAATTTAAGAAGTAAAATTTAAAAGGTAAGACTCAAAAAGTAAGATTTAAAAGTGAGATTTAAAAGTGAGATTTAAGAAGTAATTTTCAAGAATAATAAGAACAAAAAATTTAAGAAACGTCTTTCATGAAATAAGACCAATAGAGATAATTTCCAGAAATGATTTCCGGGAATTATCTCTAAATTTATATCTGAAAATTATATCTGAAATATCTTTGAAATATCTTTTGTACTTATCCGCTATCAACAATTTTCTAATTTTCCAATCCATTCATTAAATAAGATACATTTCTCTCTTATAGTTTTCAACCCTATGTCATAAGCCAGACAAGATTCATATACTATTTTGTCATATTCTTTTATGGCTTTCTTCAATCTTTCAGAAGGAGCCGTGTTAGGGGTATCACCAACATTTTGTACAAAAGTAACTCTAAAATGATACCATGAAAAATTAGTTTTTACATAGTCATTGTTTTTGTTTATTTTCTTCTTTTTCTATTATTTTGCATACTTTATCTACCTCTCTTAGCGAGGGCATAATCTCTGGGTCTATCCATGTGAGAAAGTCACTGATTATCATATACATTTTCTTCACATAGGAGAAGTCGCATTTTCTATTTACGAAACATATCGGCTCGTTATGGTTGATCCGGTTGCGCAGTTCACGAACCTGCACTATAATATCGTTAATCTCCTTT
>JAXEBI010000193.1:0-3489 GCA_034094155.1 Phocaeicola sp. | reverse complement strand
GCTTTCAAGTCTGCCACTTGTCTATCGGTGGTTTGTCTATCAGTAGTTGAACTAACACGTGCATATATTATAGCTCTCATATATTGACTTTTTAATTATACCACAAAAATAGTTCTTTTCTTTATTGTATGCAAATTAATCAAAGAATATTTTGAATACAATTTAAATGTATTCTTTTATATCATCATAGATTTATTTGAATACAATTATTATTTGAATACATAATAATATAATGCTACGCATTTTGTACCATATAAAACTTTAATCTATAATTAATTAAATCAAGAAAGGCTACTTTTGCAGGGGGCTTTGCTAATACCCCCATCAAAAGCGACCTTAGTATCAAAGTTGAAAAATTGATACTCCCTTTCCATTATAGCGAAAACGCAATAATCTATTGGAAAAATAATATAGCATATCAAAGAGCAAATCTTGACTTTGCGATTGTGATGCCAACGTAGCCATTAGTAATTCATCGGGGACAGCTTCACCTTTCCATTGATAAAACTCTTTCAAATGCTCATTCTTTATCGTCAACTCTACCCGATAGTCTTTATCTTTAAGCCCGTTCCATTGCGGTATATACTTTTTGTTTGATTTTTCCAACTCTCTCTTCTTATCATATATTTTTAATGATAGTCCGTCTTGTTTCTTGGGATTTATACAAATAGTTAAAGTCCTTAAACGACATTGGTCTCCCGTTTGTATGTGCAAAATTTCATCTAACACTTCTTTCTTGTCTAAACGCGCCTTTCCGTTTAATATCACCTCATAATCATCATTAAACTGCGCATGTTTGATTTTCTTCGCAAAATTAATATTTGTATCTAATGCCACGTGCAAATCCGTAATGTTGTTGAGGCTTAATCCTAATTCATCCGCAATATAGTCCACACAAGCCAACCAATTACATTTACCACTGTCATATATGCCAAATACCTCATAGAAGGCCCAATTCTCTATGTATAACCACACATAGTTAACTTTATCATCCCCCATGCTACGCAGTTTTGTTTTTAATGTAGCGAATTTCCTTTCAACGAAGCCGTGTCCGGCTTCGCCGAAAGGAAACTTAATCATTACATGAAAACTATTGGCAAACAAAGCCTCATCACTTGGCACACGTACAAGCGTAAAACTATTATCACTGTCTTCCAATTTATCATATTCATTCAATTTCCTTATAACTTCATCCGTTGCCCGATAGCAAAGGGTCAACTTATCAATGCTTATTATACTCTTTTTCTTTCTCATGCCTTTCTGATTTTACTCTGTTATTTTTATGATATTCTTTTAGGGAAGCACTAAGATGTTCTTTATGCTCCTTAGTCTTCTTCAAGCATTGAAGACTTTGGGAAATGTTTTTGCAATGGGTTGCCGATTTCTTTCGTCCTCGCAGGCGCATACTAATTTTCTTTTTGGTTTCTTCTTTCATATACTACTCATTATATTATATATAAATAAGTAGTTAGATAAGTAGGAAAGTCAATATTTAGCCCCACTATTTTTTTTCTGGAAAAAATCTTATACACATGGCAAACGGCTGTAAGGTAGATAAGTTAAAACATACGCCAATTTTAAGAGCGAGGATACATAGTACCATACTTGCGTATTCTTATTTCATTTTTAACCTCTCCTAACTCTAATAAACCAAGCTACAAATATGCCAAAAGGGGATTTTGATAAATTCTGTAACCGCACAATTTTAAATAAGACACACCTATCTAACAGTGTTATTTCAGTCCTCTATCGGATAAATCCACATCCAAATCATCATCAACTTCATTATCATCAAACCCACTAAGAGACCCATATTCAATCAATTCTTGGAAACGGGCTGTTATATACTCATCATGTTGCTGTACCACTGCGTTCACATCAGACAGTTGCCGACACCGCTCTGCTTGCTCTTGTATCGCCTGCTCCTTTTCGTAAATATCCACCGCCTGCCTCTTTACCTCATCAATTAGCGCTTGACTATTAGAACACCCTAACCCCACATTGACAGTACCGCTACATTTACCCGTTTCTTCTACCTTATTAATACGCTTAGTCAGTTGTCGTTTCTTGTCCTCTTTCGTCAAATGGGCATATACGCGGTCTATCATATCATCACTATCATGCCCCGATACAATTTTCACCTCATCTTTAGTCCAACCCTCACGCAGTCGTTGGGTAATGAAAGTATGGCGAGCAATATGGCTGCGCATCAAATCACAAATAGGCTCGGTATGGTCATACGTTTTATCACCTATCTGCGATTGATATGTGTGCAATCTTGCCAATCCTGCAACTTTGGCAATTTTCTTAATGTTACGGTCTATGATATTAATAATGGTATCTTCGTTCTCCTTATCCATCAACTTCATACCGCCCTTATATTTCTCTTGTATCTCGCGTATTCTCGCAGTAATGGGAATAGATACCCCTTTGGATGTCTTGGTTGAAATCATATCAAAGAAATCATCAGTTTCCTTATACTCCCCTTTCAGCCATAGTAACATCGTGCTGATACGCTGCCCCATTTCACACTGCAATACAAATAAATCTTTAATCTCCGTATCAATATCCGATAAGTTTTGACAAGCATACAACTGTTCAACTTCACTATACGCCAGTGCAAAACTCCGACTTAAATCATCATCTTTCAGTTTCTTAGTTTGAAGTTCATAATTTTCAACTCCCACATTAATATTACTTGGAAAGTCTTCAAATTTCTTTGCTGTACGTATTACACTCATTATATGCCCCATTTTGGTTTTGACGGTCTTATACTCTGCCCCTATCTTTGACCTCGTTGTAGGGGTAATATTCAGATGCCGTTCATAGAGTGCTAATGTTTTTTTACTTACGTTTTCAAGTGTATCACCGCCATTACTTTCCAACCACTTACAGAAGTCCCGAACAATAGCTATCTTTTGCCTCGTACCTTGTTTCTCGTAGTTCCAATGGTCTGATATTACTTTGGTAAACACCGCAGTTGCCTTTAGTGGGTTCGTATTTTTCTTTGCCGCCATAGTCTTCTTAATAGTTGGGTTAACGCAATCTACAAATAGAGATTTGACCTTAGCCTCATCGGTCAACAACTCTACATGCTCACAAAGATACTGTTTTAACCTTTCAATCTGAACAGTCACTTCCATTATTTTGGTGTTGACTATGGCATTGTTTCGACTATCAAGACCACTCAAACCGCCACCCATACGGGCAATCTGTCTGTTCTTATCCCAATGGGAAGCATAGACCTTAACCCCCGTACTGACTTTTATCTGCTGCCCCCACAGCGTTGCCACCGCATAAATAAGAGTTGCCCTACGGCTATTAGGTTTCCGCAGATTGAAATGTACCTGCCAATCAAGAAAAATCTGTTCATCCATACCGTTCTAAATCAGGTGCTAAAAGTGGTTCTAAATATGGTTCTAAAACGGTATTCCACTAATATGCTCTCATTTCGATAAAACGTTAACACACTGATTTACAAATATGAAA
>JAXEBI010000192.1:0-25949 GCA_034094155.1 Phocaeicola sp. | reverse complement strand
TACCATTATCTACGACATAGTAGAAATTACTTAGTCATATAGACGTAAAGGTAGGAACAGTTTCCAACTTTCTTATCTACACATAGTAGAAATTACTTAGTCATATAGACTATCCACTATAAAGTCTGTGATGATTTATCTACACATAGTAGAAATTACTTAGTCATATAGACTACAAAATACCTAAAAGACAACGAATAATCTACACATAGTAGAAATTACTTAGTCATATAGACCTCATCTCCCCTTCTAATGTGTCAATATAATCTACACATAGTAGAAATTACTTAGTCATATAGACCCTACAAAGACAAGTATTCGTGATGCAAATCTACACATAGTAGAAATTACTTAGTCATATAGACCTATGTTCGCAGGAGAGTTTAAAGTAACAATCTACACATAGTAGAAATTACTTAGTCATATAGACAACTCACTCAACGCAGAGAACGTGGTCAATCTACACATAGTAGAAATTACTTAGTCATATAGACTTTAATCCTTCTAAATAGGTTGTGGCTTATCTACACATAGTAGAAATTACTTAGTCATATAGACTGCTATCCGTGACAATGCTCTGGAGTTATCTACACATAGTAGAAATTACTTAGTCATATAGACATACGAAGTCTTTGGGTGATTGATATTCTATCTACACATAGTAGAAATTACTTAGTCATATAGACTTCATCGAAGCGTTGATTCTTTGACTTATTATCTACACATAGTAGAAATTACTTAGTCATATAGACAGCAACATAATTTAATACAAACACTAATCTACACATAGTAGAAATTACTTAGTCATATAGACGTCAAGGGCAAAAGACAGAGTACCTTTATCTACACATAGTAGAAATTACTTAGTCATATAGACTACTTTGTCGACAATTTCGCACCATTATTATCTACACATAGTAGAAATTACTTAGTCATATAGACTATTTGTACCTTATAGAAGCGCAGACAATCTACACATAGTAGAAATTACTTAGTCATATAGACTTCTGTAGGGAATAATTCAATGTTTCTAATCTACACATAGTAGAAATTACTTAGTCATATAGACATAATGATAGCGGGTTTAGGTATCGGACATCTACACATAGTAGAAATTACTTAGTCATATAGACTCTTACAATGCAAATATCTATATTTCTTACTAAAAATCAAATACTAAGAGATATTTTTTTTTAGTATAAATACCATACCTAATATCATACAATAAATATAAGACATTAATAAACAACACATTACATATAAATACTTTTAAATAGCAGACTTAGGTTTGCAAGTAATTAGAATTATTAAAAGAACACTATATCGGTATCTCTATGAATAGCATTTCCGTATTTTGTTAGGCAATTCTTATCCACTTCGAAAATAACCACACTATCATCAGCACTAAAATGCTTTGAATATGCTGCTATCTTTAATTTAATATTCTCAATAATTCTTTTTGTATTAACAACTTCATAAACAGAATACTGCAAACGAATTGCGCCATTTTTGGTAAGCATCTTCTGAAAACGGGAACGGATAAGATTATCCGATATATCATAACTGACTATTACCATTAAAATTTAAATATTGGAAATTCGGTTTCTGATTTTCTCTGCATAAAGAATCTATAATAAGATTGTATATACCTGAAAACATCCATCTTATACTCTATAAGTGTAGAATAAAACAATCTGTAATACTCACTACAACATTCATTCTTAAGATGATATTCAGATTTTAATAATACGAAATCTGTTTTTTTGAATTGATTTCTATTATAAGCCAATAATATGGTATGATCAATTATACATCTAAATGGTTCCATTAGGTCACAAACCAAAGACTTACGTTTAAACCAAGATCTGTGGTATATACCTTTATATAAATCAAAACCAAACATCCTCACAAAACATTCTATATAATTAAATAAAATAGAATACCCTATATCTAGGGTAACATTAAGGATATCCATTTTTGTTCTTGGCAATCTTTTATTCCACCCAAGACCATTATAATATGCACAAAAAAATGATTTTGATACCAAGCCCTCCAATCCCAACAATTTACTATAATCCGAAATATCATATATACTTTCAATAGCTAATTTACATGTATCAATAGCTTTTTTTGTCAAATCATCTTTTTTTCTTGTTTTATTTAAAGCTATCAATTGATTTCTTATTTTATTACTAACAATTTGTTTAGCAATAGTTATATCATCATCTGGATACTCATACTGTTTTTTTCGAAGAAGAAAATTCGCTTCCGCATATTCAGCCCAATAAAAAACAGGTCGCAAATTAGGTTTCATTGTAACAAGGGCAACATTATATTTCCTACATTTCTCCATCAAAGGTGTAGTAATTGTTAAATGCCCTATTACGAACAATGCTAATAATTTCTGAAAAGGAATCTTTGTTAATGTCTTATTTTTATCACCTATTCTTTCCTCAAGTAATAGTTCTCCATTTATTACCCTCAGACTTCTTTCATGATCAATACAATTTATCACGAATACAGTTTTAAAATCTATATCTTTAAATGTATACATTTTCTATGTTATTTTTATCGCAAAGATTACAATATATACAATGCTTACATTTATTAGCATTAATAATTATATCTGAAAATAGATTATACTTTCTTACAGACGACAAAAAATCTATAAACTCATTCCTATCATCTGATTCTGGTAATTTAATTTCAATCATCTTATTTGTAGAGATTTCATAAAAAGCAAGTTTTTCTACTTTTATTCCCATTTCACATAAACAAAAATACTGTGCCCAAAGCTGATAAATCTGCCCTCGATAAATATTTTTCAGCTGATATTTTCTTTCTATAAGAGTTTTAGTTGAAAATCTATATAAATCAATCTTTCCATATATTCTGAATTCATCAGAACAAACAGAAACAGAAACTAAATCTCCTTTTCCATTAGTGGTCTTCTTTTCATCTACAGTTTTATGAGCAATTCTACCCTTTGTTTGAGGAATTGCATGATACTGACTTTCATCCGATTCCATATACACATTATGCAAGTATATGGAATACGGACAAAAGACAAAATCATTCAGCAATGAAATCGCAATATAATCACCCATTCTTGCTATTACCTTGAGCAAATGAAAGCCATTCTTTATTAGTTATAGAAAGATCCAATTTCTTGTTAGGATCACATTCTTTAATCTTATTAAGAATAATCATTCCTTTTCTTGCTATATTATATGCTCCATTGGCATCTGCATTTTTAGGTAATGTATTATCAACAATTCTACTATCAAAATATACTCCTTTATCATTGATTACAGGTGACACGAGATAATCTATATCGGTACCAGTCTTACTATTACGCATCTGTAACATCAATTTAAACAAAAAAATAAGTTCATAAAAGAATTCTTTTTCAGTACGTAACATTATAGATTCCTTCAGATTGGATGACAAATCTATTCCATATTTTTCAAAGAGTGATTTAATATTGTCTGTAAGATTAACCTCTTTACTATCCCACTGAGAATTCATCTCTGGGTTTCTAAATGTTATAATACGATTTCCCAAAGAATAAACAGTCCAATTATTCCTTCCTCCTTCAGCTCTCTTTGTAAATTTATCATAACTAAATTTCCATTCAAATACATCTTTTTCAACATTATACCTTATAATATCGAACTTACTGAAAAAACTTTTAGCTTTATCAATACTTTCATATTTCACATCAAATAAATTTACAAATCCTGTAACCGGATCCATTTTACTGGTATTCCAGGCTGGAATATAAAAAACGAATCCACATTGTTTACCTAATGTATTAAAACTTTCAAATTTATTAGCCAATTGATAAGCATGCATAATACCACCAGGCAGTTCTGCTGGCTTTTTCTTGAATACTAAGTAATTCAATTTTTCTATGAGCATCTTTTCAAATTTCTGATAGACTTGCTTTTCTACCTTTTGTCTACCACGCATAAATCCTGCATTCAAATCTTCCAGTACTACAATGGCATTGTATTTTACCATCAATTCTGAAATTTTATGAATAACCTGGCTTAAATATCCTTCTTTTAAATCTTTTATATTAGCAATACTTTGCCAACTTTCTCTTGACTGTCTTCTTTCGTTTTCTCTTATATCAAGTAAATCATGATAATTTGTTGAATATTCTTTACCATTATGTTCAACCTTAACTTCATTTAAAGAGAACTGCTCACAAATTTTTCCATTTCCATCTATAACTACAAGATACAGAAGATGTCGTTCACCACGATCAATCCCTATAATATGAGTATCAGATGAAGAACGCAAATACTCTATCACTTTTTGGTTGATATTTCCGCTACCATCAGACTTAAAGTTCATTGTTATCGGAACATGAAACTGAAACTGGTCAATTGTATATCGTTTATCTTTTATCAAATCATAATCAAAAACTACTTCTTCATCTTTATGGTTAGGATTCTTTTTCTTTATAGGTACATTGGCTGGATGAGTCGGACGCGAAACTTTTACACTTGCCTTACGGAAAAACAATTCAGCTTCACCATTAAGTTTGTAAACCACATCTTTAAGGTTTGTGCCATCAAATAACATTTTCCAATACAATGTATGCATATTTGGGGTACCTTTACTGAATTCAGAAAAATCTTTATTATAAATCTGAAACAGAAAAATCTTTCCTTCTTCAACAAGAGAATCAACATAAGAAGCATCAACTGACCTAAAAGATAATTTATAACCTTGATTCTCTACTTCCTTATAGAATCCACTCATATCTATATATGTTGAAGTGTCTGAAAAATTAAAACCAAAATTTTTCCAATCCTCATGTTTATTTAAAGATTCCTTAAAGAAATCTATCAATGCATGACAATCATTCAGATTAAAACAGTTCCCAGACTTTTTATGAGTACCTTTCTCATAATTTGACAACAATTGTTTATCTGGCATAAACTCATGTATTCTTGACTTTGAGAAGAATACTTTTGGTAACATTTTATTTGCCCCTGGCAAAAGCTTGTACTCCATCTTCTCATAATAATCATTATCTGTTCCAGACGGATATTTCAAAAATACTTTTTTGAACTTATTACTCATTATTGCCAAGTAGTATTTACCATCACGTCGTAATATCACAGACGTATTATCAATTTCTTTATTAAGATCCCATCCATTTAAAAGAGTTGGATTCTGAAAGTTAATCTTTATTTTGTCAACTGAATACGGTTTTCTAGTAACATAATTACGAACCATATTATATAATGGAGTAATCAAATCAAGCTGACTCCAATACTCAAGAAATTCTCCATAAAATCTTTCATCTTTATCTATTTCATCACCATTGCCTAATAAAGGTTTTACATAAGTCTGTAATTCTTTAACAGCATCAAGGAATTGTTTAATCTTTTGCACTGAATCTTTATCTTGCATTAATTTAGATTCATTTGACCCTGAATAAGAATCAATTATATTTTTTACATCAGTATATGCATTAGATATACGTAAAAAATGATTTTCTTTCTGTAATAAATTGGTATTGACTGCACCTAATTTTATAAAATAATCTTCAATCTTATATTCACCATTAAGACATTCATTTATAAAATGCAAAGAGAAACTTTTATAAGATTTAAATATCTTATCTATCCGTTGCTGGTAAATTTCGTAAGACTCTTTTTTCTTCTGAGGGTTATATGATTCTATTTTCAATTTTATTGCAGAAGATATCTTATTCCAGTTTCCTAAAGCTTTCTGTGAAATATCTGTAAGTTGTAAATCATTTTTCAAAAACACTCCTTCGAGAGTATAATTGCTCAATGAAGAAATAACAGTTTTCAATCCACCTTCTGAAAGAACAGTATTATAAATAGTATTCCAAAAATTTGCAATTGAAGTAACAACCTGACTATCACTTTCAAATTTTTCAGGTAACCAAGATGTACTTTCCCTATCACTGAGAATCTGTTTAAAAAGAAGTTTCATCTTTGGTAGTTTCTCTTGCTTATGCAGCTGGTTATAAAGATTAATATATTCATTAAGGCCTTTAATCTTTTCACCATCAGATGTAGTTTTACCACCTATAATAGTATTATAAACCTCTATTTGTCTTTGACTTAAAGTCTTATTAAAATATCCCAACTTAAAAATATCACAAAGTTCTATTGACTCTGGACATAGATTTTTCTGTATAGAAACAAAATCTTCAGATATAGAAGTATTATTTATTTTAGCAAAAACTTCCATATTATCAATAAACTTTGGAAGATTTTCATGAATCATGCGAAATGCAATAGATGTTGACTTTTCTTCATCTGAATACATATTCTTACGATTCTCATGGAAGCCTTTAAAGTATACAGTAAAATTACGGAATTCAGAAATCAATGCTATTTTTTCATTTGCATCATTCTCGTTTTTTACAAAATCTATCAAATCATTCTGAATCAACTCTTTTTTATCTATTCTTTTATATGTCTCATTCTTTGTTAACTGAGATGCTATTAGTTTCCTTAAGTTCGTTTTTATCTTAGATAATAAATTCTGAATTTCTTCTGTTTTATTCCTAATACTATGATACATATAATATTCCTCTAAAGAATTGAAATTACCAGTACTTTCCAACGGCAATTCAAAACCTGATAGAGATTTGTCAATATAAGCTCTATGATAACTATCTATAATAGCCTTTACCTTAACATAACTTTCAGCTCTATGCTGGTCTTCCTCCAAAATACCACTTTCAATAAAGTGTTTCAATGTTTTTCCTATGGGAATCAATCTAAAACGCAATGTTTTTGATAAAGGATATAAATTTGTAAAATTAGAAAATGCTTCCATAATTATATTTTTAAAAGTTACATTATTTCTATATCACTAATATTTATTTTAAATTTATCATTAATATTAATCCACTGATCATTGTCTTTTATATAACCTTCTACCACAGCTCTATTAATAAGTGACTTATACTTCACAGCTTCATCAATTAAAGGATAAAATCCCCACCCCTCTTCAAAAAGATTCTTATTTATTCTTTCATCAAATATATGATTATAATATTCATCACTTATCACATTCAAATCTTTCAACCTATGTACAATTGCTGCAACAGAAGCTCCATACATGCTGCGTAAAGTTGACAATTCTGCAATAGAAAGACTTTCACGGATTCTACCAACATAAGTATCAATAACAACTTTGGGCAATAAAATAGCTGAAGCAAAACGATGACACATACGCTCTTTCTTTTTATAGTCCAAAGTATTCAATGATGGAAACAAAATATGAGCTAGTTCATGCAAAGCAGTAAATCTCTTACGCTCGACTGTTACATTATTTTTCTTCAAAACTATAAACGGAATCTTTTTATTAATCCAACCACACAAACCGTCAACTTCATCATCTAAATCAAGTTCTATAACTTTTATTCCTACTAATTCAAGTGTTCTACATACCGATGCTATTGCATCATTCCCTAATCCCCACTTGCGTCTAACTTGGATTGCCAAGTTTTCCATCTCATTATAATCAGTTATATGTAGGTTTGTTACGGGATTCTTAAAATCTATTATTGTACCAAAAAGGTTCTCTAAAGCCAAATAATGTTCTATTAACATCTGTACTTCAGAAATTATCCTATGTTTAACTTTTAAGGATATAGGCCCCTTACTTCTAAAAGAAAAGTTTGAAACAACGACCTGCTTACGTCCTAAAAAGAAATCTGGCGAAGCTTTATAAATATTACATAATGCTTTTAAAACCAAAGATGAAGGTTTCATAAGTCCTCGTTCATATTTAGATATAGCCTGTTTTGTAACCATACCATTTAAACGTTGACTTACTTCATCCAGAGTAAGGCCACGCATTTTTCTGATATTTTTCAACCATATTGAAATTGTGTAATTCATATAAATATATATTTGGTTTACAAAATTAAGAATATCAATTTAAAATATCAACATATAAATAAGTGTTTATCAACATATTTAAAATTAAACCACTAATAATACTTTATATTTAATCAAAACTTTAAAATACTTATATTACAGATTTATCATAAAATTGAACCTCTCAAAACATATAACAGATAAAAGAACAATAACTTGAAAATATAGAATAAGAAATAAGGTGGTTAATATACTGCCAAACAATATATTAACCACCTTAAATTGTACGCCCGTGGGGAATCGAACCCCAATCTATGGAACCGGAATCCACTATTCTATCCATTGAACTACGGGCGCATACGAAATATCTGATATAAATGAATATATCACTATAAACATTTACGGACCACAAAAATACAAATTAATCGGAATTAAATAACTATTTACCATCAAAAATTCATTTAAAAAACAAACTTAAACCAGATTAACAGATTACCAAGCTAACCTGAAACAAACATTATTGTATAAATTTCATTGTATAAAAACCGTCACAACCATCACAACCGTCACAGTTACCACAATATCCGCTATAATATTTCACTATCATTTTATAGTCTACATTATAAATTTAGAAACTTTTTGATAAGATTTAATCCTCAAACAATTGCACATTTACAAAATATACTTATCTTTGCCGACAAATAATCAAAACCAATAAAAGAATAATAAACTAAATAACACCAAATATCATGAGTTACTTAATAAAACCGACCAATTATAAAGCTCTATTAGATTTAAAACAAACAGAATTAGGTATCAAACAAATAAAAGATTTCTTCCAGCAGAATCTGTCTTCAGAATTAAGACTAAGAAGAGTTACAGCCCCATTATTTGTACTTCAGGGAATGGGTATTAATGATGATTTGAGCGGAGTGGAACGTGCAGTAAACTTCCCAATAAAAGACCTTGGAGAAAAAAGAGCAGAAGTTGTACACTCACTTGCTAAATGGAAACGTATAACTCTTGCTGACTATAATATAGAACCGGGATATGGTATTTATACTGATATGAACGCCATAAGAGCTGATGAGGAATTAGGAAACCTTCATTCTCTTTATGTAGACCAGTGGGACTGGGAAAGAGTTATTACTCCTGAACAGAGAACTGTGGATTTTCTAAAAAGTATAGTTAAAAGAATATACTCGGCAATGCGCCGCACAGAATATATGGTTTGTGAGATGTATCCTCAGATTAAACCTTTCCTTGCTAAAGACATCCATTTCATTCATGCTGAAGAATTATTGCAGATGTATCCAGACAAGACACCGAAGGAAAGAGAAAATCTCATTACAAAGAAATATGGTGCTGTGTTTATTATAGGTATTGGATGCAAACTCAGCAATGGTGAACCTCATGACCTTCGCGCTCCAGACTATGATGACTACAGTACAATAGACCAGACTACAGGTTTACCTGGATTAAACGGTGACTTGTTGGTGTGGAACGATGTACTCGACCGTGCTATTGAATTGTCATCAATGGGTATCCGTGTCGACAAAGAAGCATTACTTCGCCAATTGTCATCGTCCGGAAAGGAAGACAGAAAGGAACTATACTTCCACAAACGACTTTTGGAAGGTTCTCTTCCTCTTAGCATTGGAGGTGGTATAGGACAGTCACGCTTATGTATGCTATATCTTAAAAAAGGTCATATAGGCGAAATTCAGGCAAGCATCTGGCCAGAAGACATGAGAAAAGAATGCGAAGCTATAGGAATGCCACTTATCTGATTTAGTATTAGTAAACTTGTATTCTATAATCAACAGAAATAAAATTAGAAATAAGATTAGGATAAAATCAAGATAAGATAAGGTTAGATTATAATAAGTTTAGAATAAGATTAGAATGAGATTAGAATAAGATTAAAAATAAAATCACAAATTAAATTATAAAAACAGGGTACTTGACGGTGCCCTGTTTTTTTTGTATATTATTGGCTGCAGAAAACATTTAATGCCTCAAAATCCCTATATTTGTACATCTACATAGGATAAAGACATATACTATAGAATAAATGATAGAATATATAATAGTAAAAAATAGAACATATAATAGTATAAATAACATAAACAACAAATAAGTTTTGTCATGAACGTACAGATAGAGGAAACATGGAAGGAAGTACTTCTTCCCGAATTTTCTAAAGACTATTTTATAAAGTTGACAGATTTTGTGAGAAAAGAGTATCAGGAAGCTACAATATATCCTCCCGGAAAGCTGATATTCAATGCATTCAATCTATGTCCATTCAACAAGGTAAAAGTCGTTATTATAGGTCAGGACCCATACCATGGTCCGGGACAGGCACATGGCCTTTGCTTTTCTGTAAACGATGGTGTGCCGGCTCCTCCTTCATTGATTAATATTTTCAAAGAAATAAATAATGATTTGGGAAAGCCTATACCACAGTCGGGAAATCTCACAAGATGGGCAGAACAGGGAGTGTTGCTACTTAATGCTACACTTACTGTCAGAGCACACCAGGCCGGCTCTCACCAGAGAAAAGGTTGGGAGGAATTTACCGATGCTGTAATCAGAAAATTAGCAGAAGAAAAAGAGGGACTTGTTTTTATTCTGTGGGGCGCATATGCACAAAAGAAAGGGGCTTTTATAGACCGCAACAAGCATCTTGTTCTTACATCAGTACACCCGTCTCCGCTTTCTGCACACAACGGATTTTTCGGAAATCATCATTTCAGCAGAGCTAACGAATATCTGGTAAGGAACGGAAAAACAGCTATCGACTGGTAAAAAACAACAATAAAAAAATGTCAGATACCATTACTCTACAAAAGTAAGAGTGAAAGTATCTGACATTTTTTTATTATTCATAAGAAATATTTCATAAATACCATCAATACCTTATCAATACCATTTAACAGCACTACCGGTATTACTTCTCTGATCCCATTTAAGAGCATCTGTAAGCATGCTCGAGTTGGCACGTATCGAGAAGTTGTATGATGTATAAGGTCCGAATACAAGTCCGCAACTCATATTAAAGCAGTGAAGGTCGCGTGTAATATTCAGAGTTGTCATTGACATTTCCTTTGTTGTAAAGTCGTAACCTGTAGAATAGTTCATATTCCATCGGCTACCAATCTTAAAGTTACCCGAAATATTTAGAGAATGAGTAAGCTTATAAGGATATCTCATTGTCTTGATATTGATTTTATCCTTATTGGAATTATCCTCACGAATACTATAGCTGTAACTCAAGCTCACACTCCATGGGAATTTAAAAGCAAGATAACCGTCGGAACTTACAGAAGCAGCTTCTGTCTTTCTCATATTCGGGTTTTTATTCTGCTCTTCGGCTTCCGTCTCGGTATCTTCCGTATCTTCATCTTCTCCTTCCTTCTTGTTTTTGCCATCCTTGCCTTCATTCTTGTCACCTTTACTGAAAAGTTTCTTGAAGGTATCGTTGTTAAGAGTATAAGAGAACGAACCGCTATATCCCTGGAATCGTCCGAAACGGCCATACGACCATTCTGTTCTGTCGCCCACTACTACATTACCGTTCTTATCGAACTCGTAAGCATATGTAGCAAACGAAGCATTCATGTTGAACGTATAGTTATTTGGAAATTTCAATCGGAGATTCATACTCAGGTCGCTCCATTTTTTATTGGCAACGTCGTATGATATCGAAGCACCAAGCTGGTCAATAAGACTTATCTTACTGTATCCTGTACTATCCTTATCCGACTTCATTTTCATTTCAAGATTATTGTCGACAGACAGCGATATATTCTGCGACATTGTCTTTCCCGGAACACCGTATGCCATACCTTCGTATGGAGAATACTGTACTGTACGAACTTCTCCCTGTTCATCGGTATAAGTATAAGTATCATAATATCCGAACCTTGAAGTTCCGAAATTAGGCGTATAAGTATAGCTTACAGTAGGTGTAAACACATGTCTTACCTGAATTTCCTTACTCTTCATAAAGAGAGGTTTATACATACCATACAGTTTTGTATTCATCTGTACAGACATATTATAATCATATACACGGTTGAATCCGTTAATTGTATCCCTGCGTATATGGTCCGAAGTGTTCAGTGTAGGGTCATAACTCCTCTTTATCTTATTTAGATACCATCTTTCGGTGTAATTGAAAGATGGAACGATGTTAATATAATTAAAGAGGTTGAATGTTGCCGAAATAGGTATCTTATGTTGGAAACCGTTCTTCCACCGTGTAAGCGGAGTCTTGAACATAAGGTTATCCTTAGTGCTCAAACTGTTAGTCATACTACCGGTATACTGCAATGATATTTTCTCATACCATCTTTCATCTCCGGCAGCCTTTTTTCTCTTGAACGGATACAGACGGTTAAGAGAAATATTCAAGTCCGGCAATGTAATGTTTACCGATGAGTATTTGGTGTTCTGAGTAATATTGAAAGAACTGGAGATATTAAGTCCTATTTCAGGAAAGTTTCTTGAATAGCTCACACTGGAAGCCTTTGTATTCTGAGCATACTGCTGAGGGTTATACAAACTGCTAAGGCTCGAACGGTCATAACTACTTGTCGCAAAGTTCACACTTGCAGAGAAAGTGCTGTTGGGACTTGCCTTTGCATCCTGTCTGTGGCTCCACTGTATACGGAAGTCTTTCGAAACAGAATAATCCGGCATACCCTTGTCGCCGGTTTTGGTAACAATATAGCTGGCATTAACCGAGCCGCTGTACTTATATCTCTTATTATAGTTTGATGCGGCCGAGAGTCCCCACGAACCTTTGGTAAATATTTCACCAAGAATCTTAAGGTCCATTTTGTCACTCAGAGCAAAGTAATATCCACCGTCGCGAAGATAGAAACCTCGGTTAAGCTCATCACCATAACTTGGCATGATGAACCCCGAAGAATAACTGCTGTTGAACGGGAAGAAACCGAAAGGAACGGCAATAGGAAGAGGGACATCCTCTACCACAAGCTGGGCAGGACCGAACACAACATTCTTCTTTGGTTTGACCTTGGCCATAGACATTTTCAGATAAAAGTGCGGATGGTCGTGATTATCGCAGGTAGTATACATACCACGATGCATATAAATCTCATCATCTGCATTTTTCTTGGCATCCTGACTGGTTACATAACCTTCACCCTGCTGGGTAACAATACTGTTGATAAATCCTTTCTTTGTCTTGAAGTTATATCTCATTATCTTCGATTCGTATGGAGTTTCTCCATCCTTGAAGACAGGAAGTCCTGATTCTAAACCGGTAGAATCTTTCACACCTCTGGCAAACACTGTACTGCTGTCCATACTCATGGAAATGATAGCCGAAGTTAATTCAATCTTCTGATAATTAACTTTAGCCGAACCATACAAGTGAACCATTCCGTCTTTGGTAAAGACAATAGAGTCACTTGCCTCATACACTACCGGGGCATCAATAGGTTCTTTCTTTTCCACAGAATCTGTTGCCAATGAATCTGCCGCCAATGAATCAAGAGCAACAGAATCGAGTGCCAATGAATCAACTTCCGAAGAGTCTGATTTTGATACAGATGTATTAACCTGCTTCGATTTTCGTCCCTTTACACGCTGAGCCTCAGCATAAAAAGTCGACAAAAAACCAAGCACAAACAAAGAAATAAATATGTATGTAGTCCTTTTAAACGATGTCATTATAAAAAATTTACACAATATTGCGGTGCAAAAGTAAGCATAATCAACCAATTACAATGCTTATTGGCATTGTTTTTTAATGTATTTTTAATACTTGACTTACATTATAGGAATAATTCACACCACTTATCAAATCTTGCAAGTCCTTCTTCACCATGTTTGGCAATGCTTTTTCTTGCTTTTTCCACGCTCTTTTCTCTGTCCAGATGAGTTTTTGAGAAAAACTTGTCGGCAAAACATATTATCTGTTCCTCCAGGCTTACGGGAAGCATATCGCGGTGAGGTATAGGCAGTTCTCTTTCAATAATAGCCTTGAGTGACAGTCCGGCTCCCGTGTGACGCTCACACACTAAGGCATGACGCGGATATCCTTCATTTCTCACAAGTTCGGCACCAAGGTATCCATGACAGATATATGGTTTGTCGCCAAAACAGAATATCCCATCGGCATCTGTAAGAAAGATACCTATATCGTGAAGCATGGCTGCTTCTTCTATAAACTGAAGGTCAAGATTAAGTTCCGGATGCTTGCGAGCCATATCAAGGGCCTTGCCGGCTACAGAACGGCTATGAGTAAGCAATATTCTTTTCAATTCATTTTCTTCAGGATAAAATTTATCAATCAAAGCCAATGGGTCCATATTATCTTCAATATATTTGTTTTAATTCTATAATTACTATCTTTGCTATAATTACTATCTTTGTATTATCCTACAAAGCTAACAAAAAAAATTTATCTGTCATGAAATATATTATTTTTTTACTGTTATTGGTATTATGTCCTTTCGATGGAAAGGCTAAAGTTGTAAATGGTGCTGAAAATACCTGGGAACTAATACATAAAATTGAAGGCAAGAAATTTGCTCTCGTAGCCAACCAGACGTCTCTTGTGGGTAGCACACATCTTCTTGATACTTTGTGTTCTTTAGGCTATAGTCCTAAGTTTCTTTATGCGCCCGAACATGGTTTCAGGGGTAATGCCGATGCCGGTGAAACAGTAAAAAACGGCAAGGATGTAAAAACAGGAACTCCAATAGTTTCGTTATATGGCAAAAACAAGAAGCCATCGGCGGAATCCATGCGTAATATTGATATGGTAATATTCGATATTCAGGATGTAGGAGCAAGATTCTATACATATATCAGTACATTATATTATGTAATGCAGTCGTGCGCCGAAAACAACAAAGAATTGTTAGTGCTCGACCGCCCCAATCCATGCGACTATGTAGACGGACCTGTTCTTAAAACCAAATATAAAAGTTTTGTAGGCATGCTTCCTGTTCCTGTGCTTCACGGTTGTACCATAGGCGAGATAGCCGGAATGATTAACGGAGAAGGCTGGTTGGGCAACAACCTTAAATGCAACTTTTCAGTTATTAAGGTAGAAGGCTGGAAGCACGGCGATCCTTATTCTCTGCCCGTAAAGCCATCGCCTAATCTTCCCAACGACAGGTCAATAGAGCTGTATCCTTCGTTATGTCTGTTCGAGGCTACATCCGTAAGTGTAGGCCGCGGCACATATTTCCCTTTCCAGGTTTTAGGTTCTCCCCTGCTTCCAAAAGATAAATATCATTTCAGCTTTACTCCTGAATCACTGGAAGGATTCGACAAGAACCCATTGCACAAAAATACATTATGTTATGGCATAGATTTGAGGAAAGACTCCGGAAATGATGGCATCAAGGGATTCTCACTCAAATATGTCATACAACTGTACAATGAGTTCAAGGAAATGAACCTAACCGATAAGTTCCTGACTCGTCCTCAATGGTTTGACCTGCTTATGGGTACAAACCAGGTAAGGCTGGACATGTTAAGCGGAAAATCGGAACAGGAAATCCGCAAAGCATGGGAAAACGACCTTATAAAATACAAAAATATCCGCAGAAAATACTTGCTTTACGAGTGATGAACAGTTCTGTCTAAAAACAGATTCCTGATATGCTCCAGAAAACAGTCCTTGCCACTTTGCGGTAGATTCATTTTTCGGGAAATCCTATAAACAGTTCTTTCCACAGAACGCGACTGTATGTCGAGTATCAAGGCTATTCTGTCTAAAGAAACATTCAGAAAACACAAATAGCATATATCCTTCTCCCCATTTGTCAGAGAAGGATATTTTTTTTGCAGTTTGTCCGCCCATCCATACGAAGAAATATTAATCCACTTCTCAAGTTTTATCCTGTCAGCCGACGGATTATATTCAGGGTTGCCTGAATCTATTATATTTAAGTAAACCTGAACAGCTTCAATTATATCAGGCGAAAGATATATATTCTTGGCCCTGAAAGTAAGCTCAAGCTGTCGTACTCTTATTTCTTTTTCTTTCTTCTGACGTTCAAGTTCGGAGATCAATTTAAGACATGACTCATTTTCTCCGGCATTTTCACTCATCGACTCCTGCAAACTGTCTATTTTCTTTTGTAATAAAGCTACATCATGTTTCACCTTTTCGGCCATATCCAATTTTTGCTTTCTGAATAGTTTCCATCCGAACCATACAATAGCAATTAATATAAAAACCGATAATGCCGTAATGATTATACCCAAAGCGAATTTACTCTTATATTTTTCATTCTGCAATTTGAGACCCGACATCTCATACTGTCTTTCAATCCTCAACAGTTCATCCCTTGATGATGAAGAAAAAAGTAAATCCTGTTGTTCTATATACTTTTGCATATATTTTATAATCAATGCAGTATCTTTTTCTTCCATACTCCTTTTATACAGTTTTCTGTAAACAGAAGCCTTAAACGGGGTATTGCATGAATCAAGTACCAAGGTGTAAAGGCTGTCGGATATGGCTTTCTCACATTTTATGTAATACATATCTGCCAATGCATCAAGGGCTTTATATCTAAGCACTTTGTCGGTATTATTCCCTGCAACTTCAATCAACATTTTCTCAGCCCTATCCAGACTGTTGTTCTGAATAAGCCGGACAGCTATCTGATAATAAACGCTACATTGCAGTTTAAAATCCATCCTGTCTATAAGCTCACACAGTTTCTCATACATTAATCTTACCTCCTCAAGATACATATCATTATTCTTTATCATCCAGAAAGGGGTAAATACCCATCCGCCTTCCATAGCTTCCCATACAGGAACAGACAAATTCAAGTTTATGGCCTTTTTGAAATAATCTGTTGCTATCTCATAATGTCCGTAACTGCCATTAATCCTGCCCAAAGCTGTGTAAACTAAAAAATGTATACGTCTGTCACCCACAGATGGCATTGATTCTTCTGCTTTTTTAAAATAAAGCACGGCCTCATCGTCATCACCTCTTTCCTGACAGATATATCCTTTATAGAGATAGGTTAATGTTATGTGTCTGGAATCGGAGCTTTTGCAAGAATAATATTTTAGTGACTTGTCTATTAATGAATCAGGAGGAACTATCTTTCCACTTCTATACATAGCTTGAGAAAGGAGCAAAGAATACAATGCCCCTTTCTCCTCACTCAATTCACTGATATTTTTTATTTTATGCAATTCATTCATTGCTGAGTCTGGCGAGCTCCATATCAACCTTTCACTTTCGGATAGAATATCGTCAGCAGTATTCTTTCTGGAGTAGCATGCACTCAGGCACAAAATTGCGGTAAATATTAAAAAGAATTTATAAATAATCTTCAGTATTTTATTTTTCATATCACTTAAACGTAAACAATGCTACAACAGGATTAGCATTTTCATTTATTCCAGCCAACCCTTCCGGAAGTGCAGGCAATAGGCCTTCATCTTTTATATGTACCAATAAATAAGATGGTATGAGTTGAGCCACTGTATTATCATCCACACTTACCATCGGATAAAATGGTGCACCTCCGTCAAAATTGTTCTCAAGTCCAAACAGATTATTCATTGGAAATCCAGTTCCTGCTTCAATATATTTTTCATTTACTTTATGAGACAATAATTGACCATCTTTTTTCGACAACCTTTGAATATAGATATCTCCAGAACCAGCAAACATAAATCTGAAATATATATATTTGTTTGTTTCAAACATATCGGCCAACTGGATGTCTTTATCTTCAACGGGATTTTCCTTGAATATTCTTATATCTGCAATATTCTTATTATAGTTCACAGAATTCTTCTTTTCAAGTACACATACAGGCTCTATTCCTGAATCAGAGACACGGAATACTGTATCGTTACATTCTGTATGAACCAAAGCACTTCCTCCCAAAGATTTGCAAAAAACTATATCCTGCATAAAGTTGAATTCCTCATCCCATGACTTATTATAAGGTATTACAGACGATAGTATTTTTTTATCCTTACTTTGTACATATGCCATATATGGATAAGGAGAATACTCTTTAGGAAGCATTGTTAATCCTTTTATAATATGGTTTCCACTGGCTGTAGGGTGAAGATTGGTACCTATAATAGAATCGGAACGCAGGAAATTGCCGTCAAACGAATATACCAATGGGATATCGCCGTACTGAAAAAGGTATAGCTCACGAGATTCCTCATCCGCTGCAATTTCTGTTATCAATGAATATTCACCAGGACCACTACCCAATCTTCCTACTTGCCGTATAAACTTACCTTTCCTGTCGAACTGAAATACTTGATCTGTTTTTCCATTATAGGCAAAGATATATTCTTTAGTCAGTTGCAAAGATATAATATTACTTATAAGACACGAATCATTTGTTTCTAACGGTACATATTCTACTTTGGCTATATCGTCCTTCAATGATATTAAATCGTTATCAGAAATCTTGTCGCGTACCGGGACCGTATATATTTTGCCCTCGGCATTTCCTGAAGTAGAAGTAGATGTACACGCACTGAATAAAATCAATGATAAACAAATCCAAAAAAGAAATACATTTTTTTCTAAAGTTTCCATAATACAGAATATTAATTTAAACAATAAATAAGTTTATGCAAATTTACCGATAAACATAATACTTGACCACTATCAGGAGGGAAACTAAAGAGACATGCCAACCAACTATTATTCAATGCATTAACACACAACAAGCAGTTATATTGCGACAAATCACGGTAAAAATCCAACAGCAAGAAGGAACCCTGCAACCATTCCAAACAGACAAATCATAAAAAAAGGCATATAAATCATGATACAACCATTCACATCACAATTTATATGCCTTAATCTATATAATTATAATATATATATAATCTATATTACATTAACAGTTACGGAACAAGGTATAAAAACACCCGGTATCCATACCCTGTTATTTTTTCATTTTCTGCATCTTCTGCATCATTCCTGCCATTTTGCTGCCGGTAACCATCTTCATCATCTTACGAGTCTGGTCGAACTGCTTAAGAAGGCGGTTAACCTCCTGAATGTTTGTACCACTACCCTTAGCAATACGAGTACGACGTGAACCATTCAGGATTTCAGGATGAGAACGTTCCTGAGGAGTCATAGAATAAATGATAGCCTCAATGCTCTTGAACGCATTGTCATCGATATCAATATCCTTGATAGCCTTACCTACACCCGGAATCATAGAAGCAAGTTCTTTAAGGTTACCCATCTTCTTTATCTGATGAATCTGAGTAAGGAAGTCGTTGAAGTCGAACTGGTTCTTCTGAATCTTCTTCTGAAGACGTTTTGCTTCTTCTTCGTCATACTGTTCCTGTGCACGCTCTACAAGAGAAACAATATCACCCATACCGAGGATACGGTCGGCCATACGTGCAGGGTGGAACTGGTCTACAGCATCAAGCTTTTCGCCTGTACCCACAAACTTGATTGGCTTGTTTACCACAGTACGTATAGAAAGAGCAGCACCACCGCGGGTATCACCATCGAGTTTTGTAAGCACAACACCGTCGAAGTCAAGACGTTCATTAAACTCGCGTGCTGTATTTACTGCATCCTGACCAGTCATTGAGTCAACAACAAACAGTGTTTCATCAGGATTGATAGCCTTCTTGATTGCTTCAATCTCATTCATCATCTGTTCGTCGATAGCCAGACGACCGGCAGTATCCACAATCACAAGGTCATAACCTTTTGCCTTAGCTTCCTGAATTGCATTCAATGCTATCTGCACAGGATTCTTGCTGTCTATTTCAGAGTAAACAGGAACATCAATCTGCTGGCCAAGAACCTTCAACTGCTCTATCGCTGCAGGACGGTATACGTCGCACGCCACAAGTAAAGGCTTGCGGTTCTTCTTAGCTTTGAGCATACGTGCAAGCTTACCGGAGAAAGTTGTCTTACCGGAACCCTGAAGACCCGACATCAGGATAACAGCCGGACGACCTTTCAATTCTATTTCAGCAGTATCGCCACCCATGAGCTTTGTAAGTTCATCGTGCACAATCTTGACCATCAACTGGCTTGGCTTAACTGCTGTAAGCACATTCTGACCAAGGGCTTTTTCCTTTACTGTATCAGTAAAGTTCTTTGCCACCTTATAGTTTACGTCGGCATCGAGCAAGGCACGACGCACATCTTTCAGAGTCTCCGCAACATTGATTTCGGTGATTTTACCCTCACCTTTCAATATTTTAAACGATCTCTCAAGTCTTTCACTTAAATTATCGAACATATATATTTAGTTTTTTTATTATTCTGATCTGCCTGTTTGTCTTATTATCATGCTTATATGTCCCAAATAAGCAAAAATACACAATAGGCTGCAAAAATACAAAAAAATCAATATACTCAAATCTTTTTATTCTGCCATTTTGCTTTTTTAAGGTATAAAAGACTAAAAATCAGAAGGAGCGAATAGTATATCAGTTCGGTGGTGAAACATATTTCTACCGGCTTGCGGAGAACCATTCCTACGGTTATGACATACAAGGCATAGAAAATCTGTAC
This sequence comes from Phocaeicola sp., assembly GCA_034094155.1. Lineage (GTDB taxonomy): Bacteria > Bacteroidota > Bacteroidia > Bacteroidales > Bacteroidaceae > Phocaeicola. The sequence goes on along the minus strand of JAXEBI010000192.1, from coordinate 5,513 downwards.
CCCAACTTCTATCCAAAGTGCAGCATGAGTGTTTCCGGTACCTGATATTCCATTGAAATATATATTGGCAAATGATGCTATAAGCATGGAGACACATACCACGTACAATGCCGGAACCGATTCCATGGACAATGTTCCGTCGCTTGTATACACCGACAATATTACGTCGGGGAAAATCATGGTAAAGCCTACACAGAATATCATTATGGCAAACGATATTCCGGCTATGCGGTGCAAGAGATGTAAAACGCGGTCTACACCTCCTGCTCCGATAAGATTGCTTACCAAAGAGTTGGCTGTTGTAGAAAGCGACTGTACAGGTATGAGAAGTACAACATACACACTCCTTACTATATTGGCTATGGCAAGTTCTCTCTGGCCAAGTCTTTCGAGTGCCATAAAGAATACAAACCATATAGCCATGGAAAGAAAATATTGCACCATAGTGAACATTGATATCTCAAGTATACGCCCCACAAGCTTGAAATCTATACCCGACATCCTGTAAAATCCATACTTACGCAAGTCTACCTTATAATATGTATACAACAGGAAAAAGCAAAGGGATGACGCCTCGGCTATAACAGAAGCCAGGGCTGCTCCCTTAACTCCCATTTCCGGCAATCCTAATTTTCCGAATACCAGACCATAATCGAGAACAACATTTACCACTGCCATAACCACAGAAGCCAAGGTCAGGACTTTGGTTCTGGTTATACCGATATAAAAGCCTCTGAACATTACATTAAGAAAGGCAAAAAGAAATCCCCATACTCTCCATGTAAAGAACTCGTATGTAGCCTGATAGATGGTATCGGATGTTATGAGAAGACGTATTATGGGCCCCGCAAAGACAAACATCGCCAAAGCTAAAACAAGTCCCATAAGAAAGCTGAATGCACTTCCCTGAAGCATAATAGGTCCTACATCACGGTAATTCTGTTCTCCGTTTCGCCTTGCTATCAGAATTTGGGAGCCTATGCTGAAACCGAAGGCTACCGTATATATACATATATATAACAGACCACCCATAGCTGCTGCGCCAAGGGCAACTTCACCTACATGTCCCAAAAATGCAGTATCGGTTACATTTATTATATTCTGAGCAAGTAATCCTAATAATATGGGATAGGTTACATTCCAGATATCTTTGTTGGAGAATCCAGGTATATTTCCTGCTACATCAGAAGCTTTACTGAAACTTGATTTTTTCATTTACTATTACAGGTTTATAGGTTTGACGGAACTGATATAGATTTTCCGATATGTGTAAGTCAGATAAAGAAATACCAATCGGTTTTATAATGCAAAAATAAATCTTTTAACTCCAACAGCCAAATTTGTTTATTGTCTTTTCAAAATATAACATTCAAACCTTTATTTTTTAGAACAGGCTGAATATGAAAGAATTAAATTAGAAATAAATAATAAACATCTATTAATCATACCAATCATGCTTTAAAATGTTATGACATTGCCGGCTCGGCACAGTAATGCCGAGGCCTTAGCATTACTGTGATAAGGCCTTGCCTCAACTGTGCCAAGGCCTCAGCACAATTGTGACAAGGCCTCGGCATTACCGTGACAAGATAAAAACGTAAGAGCGTTTTACTAAAAAGACCGTCACAGTAAACTCAAAATCTTTGGGCAGACATAGCTTAACTTCCTCTGTATGTGGAATATCCATAAGGAGATAATGTTATGGGCACGTGGTAATGACTTTCATCCTTAATACTGAAAACCACATCTATAAAAGGATAGAAACTATCCTGCTCCTTACTCTTAAAATAATCGCCTACATGATATGTCAGCTTATATATCCCTTTATTATCTTTATCCTGCGGAAGGAAATCCTTTATCCTTCCATTGCTGTCAGTGAATTTCTCATCCAGCAAAAGCCATTCATTGTCGGAACTTAGTTTATAAAGACTTATCTTAACATCAGAGGCCGGATATCCCGAATTGATATCAAGAATATGACTCGATAACTGATAATTTACTTCTTGCGAAAAAGAAAACCGTGTAGATAACACCACAAATAAAGTCAATAATAATAGTTTAGTTTTCATAAGCTTATACGTTTTTTAGTTTATAAAATCATTTATTACAAAAGTATACATATTTGTACTCATTACAAAATCAGTTTTGTATCTTTATTATTTATTTTCCGTTTTTTACAATAAGTTATCTATAAGGATAATAATCATATTATGGGCAAATGACAAAGCTATAATTAAAGAACGAGATTAAAAGTAAAGAACAATAATCAGACAAGGCCAGAATGTATTTACATAGTTTCACTTTAAACCGTTTCAAAAGAACCATTATTATATTCCAACTATTATTGAGCACTTGAAAACAACACTAAAAATGCGACAAAAAGACCACTAATTATGCTTTTCAGCATAATATATTTGGAATTACAGAAGAAAAGCTATACCTTTGTCGGCCTATAACCAAGAAATAATAGAGAAATGAAGAAATTTTTGATTATTGGCGCAGCGTCGCTCATTGTTTCAAACGCAACTTTCGCAGGTGATTATCTGACTAACACTAACCAACATGCAGCTTTTTTAAGAATGGTGGCACGCGGCGCATCAATCGACGTTGACGGAGTATATAGTAATCCGGCCGGATTATCTTTTTTGCCTAAAGATGGATTCTATCTGTCGCTTACAGGTCAGAGTGCATACCAGACAAGAGGAATTAACGCAAGTTATAAGACTTACAAAGGTATGTCAAGCCCTACTACTCCTGAACTTATGGATGTAAACGAGTATTATGAAGGTACTGCTTCAGCACCATTCATACCTTCTTTCCAGGGACTATACAAAAAGGGCGACTGGACTATCTCTGCAGGATTTGCAATTACCGGTGGTGGTGGTAAAGCTTCTTTCGACAACGGACTTCCTATGTTCAACTCTCTCGTTAAGGCCGGAATTTTCCAGCAGACAGCAGCCGCCGGTCAGCCTGTGGGAGCAGATAAGGTAAATATCAACAGTGCACTGGATGGTACACAGTATATTTTCGGTACACAGCTCGGATTGTCTTACAGAATAAACGACTGGTTGTCGGCATATGTAGGTGGAAGAATGAACTATGTAAAAAGTAGTTATGAAGGATATCTGAAAGCAGGACTTATTGAGGAACTTGGCGGAAAAGAACTTATGACAATGGAACTCGACTGCCAGCAGAGTGGATGGGGTATCACACCTATAATCGGCGTTGATGCAAAACTCGGAAAATGGAATATTGCTGCAAAGTATGAGTTTATTACCAACCTTAATATCGAAAACAAGACAACAAAACTTGATGTACCTGCAAGCATTCCTGAAGAAGTTATTAAGCCTTACGCCGATGGAGAGCAGACTCCAAACGATATTCCTGCATTCCTGAGTGTGGCTGCACAATATGAAATTCTTCCTACATTGCGCGCATCTGTAGAATATCATTTCTTCGACGACAAGCATGCCGGAATGTTAAACGACCGACAGAAAACACTTAAACATGGTACACATGAATATCTTGCCGGTATAGAATGGGATATAGTTAAGAGACTTACATTAAGTGGAGGTTTCCAGAAAACAAACTACGGACTGAGCGACAGTTTCCAGACTGATACAAGCTTCTACTGCGATTCATACTCATTGGGATTCGGTGCAAGAGTACACTTCACAGAATCACTTAACATGGATATTGCATATTTCTGGACCAACTATAGCGATTACAGCAAAACATCGGACAACTATAACGGAACAAAACTTCCGGGAACTGATGTATACAGCCGTACCAACAAAGTATTCGGATTGAGTCTGAACTACAATTTCTGATTGTAAAATCTCAGTTTGAAACATTAGAAAATGCAGCATCTGACTTACAGCTATTTATTTACTATATATTAGAAACATATACCTTATATAATATACTGTATAGTACATTATATAATATACAGTTACAATATACAGTTACTGCTGTAAGAAAAAAAGCTTTTTAAACCTTAATACATATATAAATAAAGAACGTCTGTTTTGTTACATCAATAAAACAACAACTTTGAAGCATGACGGGGATGTATCTGCAAAATGATACATCCCTTTTTTTAACCCCAAATTCAAATGGATTCAAATAAATACAAGTAAACAAGAGTATTAATGAAAATAATTCCCGCAAAATATCTTCTATTATTTTTTTTTGCTAACTTTGCGTGCATCTAAGAAATATAAAGAAAAAACTCTTTAATTAAAATATTTAAGATTATGATGACAATTGACAAATTCAACTTTGCTGGTAAAAAAGCAATCGTACGCGTTGACTTCAACGTGCCTTTGAACGAAGAAGGTAAAATCACTGACGATACTCGTATCCGCGGTGCTCTTCCTACATTGAAAAAAATCCTTGCTGACGGTGGTGCTTTGATTATCATGTCTCACATGGGTAAACCAAAAGGCAAAGTAAACGCTAAATATTCTTTGAGCCAGATTGTTGACGCTGTTTCTGCTGCTCTTGGTGTTGAAGTTAAATTCGCTCCTGACTGCGCAAAAGCTTCTGAAGCTGCTGCTGCATTGAAACCAGGTGAAGTTCTTTTGCTTGAAAACTTGCGTTTCTACCCAGAAGAAGAAGGTAAGCCAGTAGGTATCGAAAAAGAAGATCCTGCTTACGAAGATGCTAAGAAAGCAATGAAGGCTTCTCAGAAAGAATTTGCTAAGACTCTTGCTTCATATGCTGACTGCTATGTAATGGACGCATTCGGTACTGCTCACCGTAAACACGCTTCTACAGCTGTTATCGCTGACTACTTCGATGCTGACCACAAGATGCTTGGTTACTTGATGGAAAAAGAAGTTCAGGCTGTTGACAACGTATTGAAAGATATCAAACGTCCTTTCACTGCTATCATGGGTGGTTCTAAAGTTTCTACTAAGATCGGTATCATCGAAAACTTGATGGACAAAGTAGACAACTTGATCCTTTGCGGTGGTATGGCATTTACTTTCGCTAAAGCTAAAGGTGGTAAGATTGGTAACTCACTTGTAGAAGACGACAAGTTGCAGTTGGCTCTTGATATCATCGAAAAGGCTAAGGCTAAAGGTGTTAACTTGGTTCTTGGCTGCGACTGTATCGCTGCTGACAAGTTCGCTAACGATGCTAACACTCAGGTTTGCGACGATAGCAATATTCCTGACGGATGGATGGGTCTTGATGCTGGTCCTAAGACTCGCGAAGAATTCAAGGCTGCTATCAAGGGTGCTAAAACTATCTTGTGGAACGGTCCTGCAGGTGTATTCGAATTGGATAAGTTCGCTGCTGGTTCAAAGGCTATCGCTGATGCTATCGCTGAAGCAACTGCAGAAGGCGCATTCTCACTTATCGGGGGTGGTGACTCTGTAGCTTGTATCAACAAGTTCGGTATGGCTGATAAGGTTTCTTATATCTCTACTGGTGGTGGTGCTTTGCTTGAAGCTATCGAAGGTAAAATCCTTCCGGGTATCGCTGCTATCCGTGGTGACAAATAA
>JAXEBI010000191.1:0-7487 GCA_034094155.1 Phocaeicola sp. | reverse complement strand
ATGCCAAAAACAGCCGTTTACAAATATTACAGTTCTGTATTTCCGTAATACAAGATCAGGATGCCCAGGCATACGAGGATGATTCAGCCGGTAGCGGAAGCCTCGGCTGAACAAGAACTTACGGACCAGTAATTCCGGCTTGGTATTCTTGCCACGTATTGCTGACATATTCTTATGTCTCTGTTCTTTTGTCAATCGGTCTGCCATAAATGATTATTCAGTAACAAAACTTTTTATAGGAATCAGCTGTGGATGATAACTGGTCTTCGGATTCCTTGTTATTGGCAATAAGTTCAGTTTTCCAAAGTCAACCGCAACATCCGTTTTGACCTTATAAGTCAAATATAAATCTGCATCTTTCTTAGTTGTTATCACATCATCCTGCATCTTGGATTTAGGAACCAATGTTGGTCCTGTACCATCAAAAATGAACAGTTCATATCGGTTGCTTTTATTGTGTATCAATAAGTACCTTGCTTTTGTAAACCCTTCTACCAGAGTAAGTGTTGCTCCATTCATTTGCAAAGCTACACCTACAGTTCCAGTTCGCTTTAGAGTTGATATAGCGTTATCAAAATTAACACCTTCCTTTACAATACAGAGAGTAAGGTCTGTATTATCTGCCTTATATTCTACTATAGGTTGAACGTCAGGAAGAACTTCGTTTGGATCCTGACCTAAACGGCATTCTTCCACATAAAATGCAGTACGCAACATTTCTATTAGTTCCTGATTAGTTTCTATATTTTCTGGCTTTCTATCAAGAGCTAATGAGTATACAGTCTCATCCGTATAAGGTGTATACACCTTACCTATCAGTTCCTTGAAATGCTGCTTTATATATTCTTCTCCATTTATGTGTACCTTAGCACGCATTGCATAGAAACTGTAATCCTGCTGCAACCACTCTTGTATCTCCTTGCGGAACATACTTCTCACTTTCTGTTTCCATTTATTCTTTTGACTTCTATCATCACGGGCATAAAGTGAGAGTACATAAAGAAAATTTACGTCATAGTGAAAAAGAAGAAGTGTATCTCTGTCAAACAAGCGATTTTCATAATGCGTTTTCTTATGTCTCTTATTTTCTCGATGAGTCTGCACAATACCGTCATCTGCATAGTCGAATTTTTCATTCATCATTGCAGAAACAAAAAAATTCGGGATAATATTATATCCTTCAGTTATGTCATCCCTTAACCTGACTCCAGATTCCGGCTCTTTATTATCCAAAAATATATCAAGATTCCATTGAATTACATTACGTGCGTAAGTATATTGTTTATATATGGATTCAGAACCGAGTTCATGTCCCATTTTATAATACTTACTATCACCAATATAATATGTCTGCTTATCTTCATTATCAATCAGACTCTGTGCTGTAAACAAGTGATCAACCACCTTACCGTCCTCCTGTTTCTTGTCCATTCCATCAGGTAACGGTTTATCTCCAATAAGTTCATCAATTATAGCTTCGAAGACTATATAGAAGTTCTTAACCAATAGATATTCTTTATGTTCTGTTGATACACGCAGATGTCTGGATTCATCAAAAAAAGCAAAGCATAATTCCCAAAGTTCTATAGCCTTATCGGAAAAATACTTATACTTTATCTGGCGCAGTCGCGTACAACCATATCCATTCAGATAAGCTTCAAATTTTTGTCCTTTAATAAGTGGAAATTGAACACAGATATTCTTAGTAAAACCATATTTATCCCCAATATAATTCAATATTGAAAAGAATATGACAAGCAGTTCTTCATCAAAATTTATCTGACGCTTCTTATTTGCCGGATTCAGATAAATCGGGGAATTTTCCTGTATTATAGCTGGTTGCTTAGCTATAGTCCTTGTCCAATTAATCTTGTTCAACCCACTATGCATATTCTTCACAATATAGAAGAAAAAGCTTTGATTCTCCTTTGCAAACCTGATAAGTGTAAGCAATATATCCAGATATGTATTGCTCCTCCTGCGACGACCACTTCCTACTTGCTGTATTCTTTTATGATATACGATTCCTGTATCAGACTGTTTATCATCCTTATATACAACAATTGCACGATATATCCAGACTGCAAACTTATAGACAAAATCACGTTCTTCTTTTGTAAGCGGATTATGTTCATCCAAATCAAGTATTTCTTCAGGACGATATTTACCAAAAACCAGATTTGCCTTCTTTGAGTCTTTTGATTTATCATCCATCAATAAAACCTTTGGAAGAATAAACACACAGTCACGCTGTAAGGTATTATAATAATACCCTACATAATGAACAGACACTTTACCCTCTACATTCTCCAAAGCATCAATGCCATAGAGAGTGTCTTTTACATCAGTGACATTATATTGATATTCTTCTATAAGTATTCTCATTCCCTAATCTTTTCTATATGAATACCTAAATCACTTTCATTTACCTTATTCACAAAATCTTGTATTCTCTCAGGGTTAAATTGATTTGAAACATACACAGTTGTTCCGTCAGTTAATATATGAATCTTTGATTTATCAGCTAATTTTTGGTCTTTAGAATCTGCAGTTCTCTCTTTATATTGAACTTCAGTTTCAATAAGATTAGGTATTTTAACTCCTAAAGACAGCCACCTAGAAACTACATCACTACTTGACAAATCAGGATTTTCAGAACAGAACATTTTAATGGCCTCAAAAGGAGCACGGCACTTTCCATAACTACCAATACCATTTATTGAATACCTTGATGTATCAGTGTTTCCTTTATCATCAACTTCATTAATATCAGAATCAGTATTATCAGAGTCTTTATTTACCTCACTAACAATTCTTACATCAAGATTCTTCAGGAAAACTTCTACCTTTTCTTCAACAATCTTAGATTCATGTCCTTCCGATTTATAGAACTTATCAAATGTCAACTTGCGTTCTTGTCCTTCAGGGTCTTTTTCATCATTGAAAATTTCATTATTAAACTCATAATCTTTGAATACGTCATTCCACAAATAGAATAATACTTTTCCAACAAACCTCTCTGACCTAATTATTTTGTTCTTGTCAGCCTTGCAGAAAAAGTAACCAAGCTTTTTATCTTCTGAACTGGTAGTTGAAGCAATCTTATCATTTATTTTTGATACGAAATCCCACCAATCATAATGCTTATTATTGACTTCGATAGCCCATCCTTTACCAGCATCCGAAATAGGCATATAAGTCCAATCCCAACGACGTTTAAATGCTGAATCTATTGGAAAAAGTGATTGGTCACTGGTATTCATTGTAGCCCAAATGTATAGGTTATTTGGCAAAAGTAAGACCTCACCTTTAAATATTTTCTCTGCTATAGACTTACCATTATACATTGAGTTTATCTCAGATACTTTCTCATTTGGCAAGTTGATTCCATCAAAAGCTTTACAAAGCTGCTTTTGCATATCTTTATCAGATGTAATAGGATAGTCTGAGTATCCAGCATCATTACGGTCTAACAATTGAAAAAGATCACCAAAAATTTGAGCACAGTTACCTCTATTTATTTCCTCTATTACAAGATACTGCGGAATTCCATCCAACCACATCTTCCAGGCATTAATATATGCCTGCAAAAATGATTGAGCCACAAATTTATATACAATTTGCTCCTTGTGTAATGATGTTCCCCCAATCTTCATCGGTTCTCCTAATTCATTACATATTGGCAACATGTCTGTAGTTGGTTTATATGCTCCTACAAATGTAGAATAGTCACTATCAGGATGAAATGTCGTACGGATTACCTCTTTATCTCTTGTAATTCTGTTAATAGTGTATGACTTACTTGTTCCTGGTGCACCATAAAATATTTGCTGGAGAATCTTGTTCTTATCAGTTATATTAAAATGATTTCCAGGCACAGTTGTAACATTAATATCTTGACTTTTAAAAAAGGAAATAAAGTTTTCATACATTAACTGAGGAATATAATATAAATTATACTCAGTTGAATTTGTATCCAGAATAGCAAAATAGTCTGCTGAATTATCTGGCCATTTTAAATGTAGCTTGTCAATGAAAAAATCCTTAATTTGCGAACGTCCTGTCTCTGAATTTGAATAAGCCTTTCTATCTTCTCGCTTAGTTACTTCAGCAAGTTTTAATTCAATACGATAATCCGCTAAGTGAGCATATTTCTCACTTAACGGTTTGAATACAAGATTTATTATAGGATTTTTATCTTCAACAGGTATCTGAAAAAAATCCAAACACCAAGACTTTCCTAATTCAAATTGTTTTCCTCCATTATCAACAATATCATTAGCTCTAAACTGTTGAATTTTAAGATTGCTCTGTGCCATTTTATAATAGTTTACCCCACTGTTCTGCCAATGCTTCTGCAAAACCTGGGAATGTTTTACTTCTTAATTTTCGTCGCTCCTCTGTTGATATTTTTGTATTAAATGAATCAGAATACCACTTAGGTAATGAACGGCCACTAGATAAAATAACTCTTTCACCTGGGTCTACAATATTTGTTGGTGTAAGTGGTGGAAGGTTATGTAGCCAAAGGCAAGTCTTCTTGGAAGCGGAGTCCCCAAACCAAAAGGGTTGCACTATCTGATCTGGTTTTCGATAGACTGAGTTCATACATCCTACAGGATTCTCTATTGCCCATCTTTTTATATTAGTTTTAGTAAATTCCATAAAGAATTCTTCTGCTTCTTTTTTATGCTGCCTTCTTCCCAGATGATTTGGATGTTCTCTTCTTTCTTCAATTGGTAATCCTGCATCATCAGGATGATATAGCCATCTAGCTCCACTTACAGATAAGTAAGTACATGGAGGATGTGCAATCATTAAATCCCACGTTTCCCCTTCTGGAAGATAATATAAACTCCCATTTTCAAGATGTCCACCTCGGTTAGGGATAACTTTAAGAACGTCCTCCATAAAATGCCATTCTGGATGACCGCCACTGCATTCAACTATATCGCAACTGAAAGCATTATGTCCTCTTTCTCTAAAAGCCTTACAAACTGCTTGGCTTTCCTCACATGCTATTAAAATATTTGCCATTTTTACTTTATTATTCTATATAATGAATCTGCAATTGCCTTTGCAAAATTAACTGGAACAGCATTCCCTATCATCTTATAACAATAAGCTTTGTTCCCTAGAAATTCATAATCATCTGGGAAAGTCATAAGATTTGCAGCTTCGCGTATTGTAATAAATCTAGCTTGATCTGCATCAGGATGAATAAACATAAAACCATCTTTTTGCAGATGAGCGACAACTGTAGGTGAAGGCTTGTCCCATTCCAAATTTCTATATTTACGATACAAAGTATTTTTTCCTGTCACTTGTTTATAGAAATCTATTGCTTCCTGCTGGCTGCATTTGTTCATTCCTTTTGTTATCCACTCCCTAAGTACCTGAATATCTCTAGCACTACAATGTCTAGGTAAATGATACGGATCTGATTCATCAGTTGCTTTATGAGACACATTTTTTCCTTTAATCTTTTCCACAATTGGTAATGGGTATATTGGTGGAAGTTTTCCTATTGCATCTCTTACAACCTTATGCTCTGAACATATATGCCTTGAAAAATCATTATAGAAATCAGATAAAGAGAATCTTTCACCTTTTTTTATTCCTATCAATATAACACGTTCTCTATTTTGAGGAACAGAATAATCATATGCATTATAAACAGCACTTGCAAAAGCATCTGGTTCCAATGTCGTATAACCTATTTCTTTAAAAGCTTTATATATTCGTTCAACGACTAATTGTCCCCCAGGTTTTGCACTTAGCATACCTTTTACATTCTCAAAAACAAAAGCTTTCGGTTTAAAAGCATTTACGACCTTAACAAAACTCTCAAAAAGATAATTTCTATAATCATCTTTCATTGAATTTTTATCAGTTGCTCTCCCATGAATAGAATAAGCCTGACATGGAGGTCCACCAATAATTAAATCAACATTCTTATCACCTATTATATACTTTAAACCATGTCTTGCATCCTCAGAGTTATTGCTTCCATATTGCAAAATTGATTCATCAGTCCAATTGCCATAAATAAGTTCATCTGTATTTTGAATATCAAACAATACAACTTTCTTTCGTGCATCTTCCTCAGTTTCTTGCCATTTGCTAACCAAACGCCTTCTAAGCGTTTGTACCATAGGAAGTTCCCACTCTACATGAGCAAGTCCGTTAAAGTGACCTGATTGCATAAATCCTTCAGAGAGTCCTCCACAGCCAGCAAAAAGATCAATAAAATAATATTTTTTATCCATTAATAAACCTTTCTGACCATTCTTATAATTCTTTCTTAAATTCTTCAAATCGAACCAAGTCTGATAATTCAACATCTAATAATTTAGCTATTTGCATAAGACTTGCTAAATCTGGTTGGTTTGCATTGGTACACCACTTAGATATAGTAGTTTGATCTTTACCTAATTGTTCAGCCAACCATTTGTTAGTACGTTTCTTTTCTGCTAGTACTACTTTAAGCCTATTCAATTCTCTAATTTCCATCTTGACCGAAATTTTATAAAATGCAAATATAATAACTATATCCATAAACATATAGAAATTAAGCAAGAATTATGATTAAATCCAAATAATATGATTTTAAATCATTTACAAGTAGTCTTGAATGACTATTTATAGTTTAGAAAAACAAGCAGTGACTATCTCTAAAAATGGTTGACTATCTCTAAAAGTGTCTGTCAGATCTGAGTACGATTAACTAACCTGTTTTACACTCTAAATGTTGGCTCACTATTCGGTTTTATACATTCCGCTGATTGAACTAAACCCGTTTACATTTCACCCTTGTTGCACTGAATAGATTTACAGTATTTTTTAGATAACAGTACAAAAAAATGACTGATCTTCGATTTGAATACATAATTAACAGCTTGAATAGATAGTTAATTTCATGCAATGCTAGAACAACTTGCCTTATGCTACGGAAACTTACAGGCTGACTTGCTTCGTATCCCGATACCAGGCAAGTTTCAGCCGACAGATTCATACAATCATGCAGATAAATCAGGACAGTTACCAAAGACAGGGCCTTTAAGGTTGCGCTATTCTTCACTTTAAAGGCTCTGACATTGGCAACTGATTATCGATAACATGTCTGAAAACGAAAACAGGCAGGCCGTTCCGATGATGCAGGCTAAAGCTTGCACTGACGGAACGACCTAAATCCTTGAATACCCGTCTTGAAATTCAAGCAAGTTGTTCCGACTGTTCGTATTTCATGCGATGCCGGAACAACTTGCCTTATGCTACGGAAACTTATCGGCTGGCTTGCTTCGTATCCCGATACCAGGCAAGTTTCAGCCGACAGGTCATATAACCATGCAGATAAATCAGGACAGTTGCCAAAGACAGAGCCTTTAAGGTTGCGCTGCTCTTCACTTCAAAGGCTCTGACATTGGCAACCGGTTACCGGTGGTTTGTCTGAAAACGGATACTATGTTCTTCAGAAATCTTTGAAT
>JAXEBI010000190.1:0-10963 GCA_034094155.1 Phocaeicola sp. | reverse complement strand
ACTTCTGATTTCCATAAAATTTATATTATATTCTTAACTAATGTACTCTATTATATTCAAATTCCTGTCAGCTTATCTTGCTTCTGTTAGCTTAGTTTACCTTGCTTCTGATAGTTTATCTGTACTCAATAACCACAATCCGGAGAAAGTAAGCAGTCCGTTGAACATCAGCATTTCATATCCGAACTTGTATCCGGTAGCATGAAATGTAATATAATCTATCATGTAGCAGATGACAGGAGAAGCTATAGCAACTGCCGGAACATATTTGTCGTTTGGCTTCAATTTGGTAAACAGGCCGAAGCAGAACAGTCCTAAAAGCGGTCCGTAGGTATACGAAGCCAGTACATAAATAGTATCTATTACACTCTGGCTGCCTATGGCCTCGAAGGCAAGAATGCACATAACGAATACAGTGCATATTCCCAAGTGAGTGATTTTTCTGATTCTTACAGCTTTCTCTTCACCGTATTTCCCGGTATTGAGAATATCAATGCAGAAACTTGTGGTAAGTGCGGCCAGGGCAGAGTCTGCACTCGAAAATGCGGCTGCAATTATTCCTATGGTAAACAGCACCAGTACTGTATAACCAAGATATCCTCCTGCCGCAAACATAGGCAGCAAGTCGTCGCCCTTGTCAGGAATAGCTATGTTCATCTGTGATGCAGCCACCATAAGAAGTATTCCCAAAGAAAGAAAAAGGAAGTTGACCGGAACGAACGATATCCCATAGCAGTACATATTCTTTTGTGCTTCCCTGAGATTCCTGCACGAAAGATTTTTCTGCATCATGTCCTGATCAAGTCCCGTCATGACTATAGTGATGAATATCCCGCTGAAAAACTGCTTGAAGAAATTCTGTTTCGACTGCCAGTCGTCGAATACGAATATTCTGCTTTCCTTACTGTTTCTTATGGTATCAGCAATACCCGAAAGACTCAGATTTAGAGTTTCCGAAACATTGAACAGTATAAGTCCGAGTGCAAGAAGAAGACACAGAGTTTGCAGACTGTCGGTCCACACTATTGTCCTAATACCGCTTTTGTGGGTGTATAACCATATAAGCAGCACCGTACCTACAGCAGTCACGGCAAAAGGAATATTATACGCATCGAAAACATAATGCTGAAGAATAATACATACTAAATACAGTCTTGCGGCAGCACCGAGCATTTTCGATAAAAGGAAGAAAGATGCCCCTGTCTTATAAGAACTATTTCCAATTCTCTGTCCGAGATATGAATAGATGGATGTAAGATTCAGCTTATAATATATAGGAAGAAGCACATGAGCGATTATCAGATACCCAACAAAAAAGCCCATACATGTCTGCATATATGTCATGTCTATACTTTTCACCATCCCCGGAACCGATACAAACGTCACACCTGAGAGCGAAGCTCCTATCATTCCGAATGACACGATATACCATGGCGATTGTCTGTTGCCTCTGAAGAAGGCATCATTGTCTGAGTGACTCTTTGCCGTAAGCCTGGATATCAGTAATAATATTCCAAAATATATAATGATGGTGATAAGTATAAAAGTTCCGTTCATTTCAAGTCTCAATCTGTTTTAAATTTTCAGTGGGCGGTTGGCTTTTGTATCTTGTCAGATAATTGTATTATAGCCAATATTAGCGCAAATATAATCAGATTTTTGTAATTTTGCGTTTAAAATACCAGGTAATAGATTAAGAAGCTGTATAAGATTCCTCAGGGATGCCGTTATTCAGCTTCCTCAGATAAGGTAAATAATAAATTAAGGAAATAAAGATAGATATAGAAAAACGATGAATCAACAATATCCGTCAGCTTTACTGGAAAAGGCAGTAGGAGAGTTTGCCAAACTTCCCGGAATAGGCAGGAAAACAGCAATGCGTCTTGTGCTTCATCTTCTGAGACAGGATTTGCAGAGTGTAGAGTCTTTCGGGAATTCCATAATCAGACTAAAGAAAGAAGTAAAGTATTGCAAGGTGTGTCATAATATCTCCGATACAGATGTATGTAAAATATGTTCCTCACCCTCGCGTGATGCATCTACGGTATGTGTGGTAGAAAATATCAGGGATGTAATGGCCGTAGAGAATACCCAGCAGTTCAACGGACTGTATCATGTCTTGGGTGGCGTGATATCTCCTATGGATGGAATAGGTCCTTCCGACCTTGAGATAGACAGTCTCGTGGAAAGAGTGAAATCGGGAGTTGTAAAGGAAGTTATTTTAGCGCTCAGCTCTACAATGGAGGGCGACACAACCAACTTTTACATTTTCCGCAAACTGAGTGGTTATGATGTAAAGCTCTCTGTAATTGCGAGGGGAATTTCCATAGGCGATGAACTTCAGTATACCGACGAAGTGACACTTGGAAGGTCTATTATAAACAGAATAGAGTTTAATGGCAATATGTAGCATATATCTAAATATAATTATGCAGGTAGCATTTTGAGATATAATAAATATAATAAAATAGAATAAGGGAAATCAATATATGGAATCTAAGATAAAATCAGTCCTGAATATTCTCCGTGTGGAATATATAGCGATATGGGTGATAAGCACGGCTACTATTATGGCATACGAAACAGATTTAATGGCACAGGGAGTTATGATAGGAAACGCAAAGGCAGAATATATAGCCCAGCTGGTTGGCATACTTTTGGCTATATGCCTCGTTCCTATGTCACTGAGGATGTTCAGCCTTTCTGTAACAAAATATGTAAAATCAATGCCTCTTGAGCCAGCTCTGAAGAGTTATAGAAGATGGAGTGAAATACGACTGACACTTCTTTTAGTTGTCATGGTATTCAATATATCATTATATTACTGGACACTCAACAATACAGGGCTCCTTTGTGCCGGTATGGCTGCTATTGCAGCACTTTTCTGTGTGCCCGGCCGTAAGCGTCTTATGTCGGAACTCGATATGCTTAAGCCTGAAGAGGACAACTGCTAAAACTGTCTTCTTACATCAAACGGCTGTCGGTGCATCAATAGTATTATAAATTACCAATCCATAAAGATTTATACAGAACATAATGAATAATAATGAATTTCAGTTGCCTTTCAATGACTCGTCACATCTTACGGATGCCTCCGGAGGAATAATACTCCGTGCCCCTGAGTTGGGCGACCTGTCATTGTTGTTTAACATAGAAAACGATACCTCTCTTTGGCATTACGGATGCAATACCGGTCCTTATTCAAGATACCAGATGGAACAGTTTATTACCCAGAACAGTAATGATATATACACCGACGGGCAACTGCGTTTCATGATTGCCGAAAGCAATTCTCCCGAAAATGTTTTAGGCATAGCAGATGTTTTCTGCTTTGATGCCAGGAACAGCAGGGCAGAGGTTGGAATAATGATTTTAAAGAAGTTCCGTGGAAAAGGTATTGCAGTGAAAGCCCTTGAAATGCTTCATAAGCACTGTTTCGGCTTTTTGGGAATGCACCAGCTTTATGCATATATAGTAAAGGAGAATACCCCGGCCATAAAGTTATTCGAGTCTTGCGGATATACTTACTCAGGAACACTCGACTCATGGATAAGGCGTGGAGCAAATTATCTTGACGTATGCGTATATCAGTTGGTCAACGGTTGAAAGAAATGGGATTTAAGTTACATACATTAAAGAGGAAGAACTTTTCAGTATTCCGCTTTTGTAACTCAAATCCCATTTCTTCTGTCCGATAAATATGTATTATACAAATAATCAGATTAATTGCATATTACTTTATAGCTAATATCTATATTGTTTATATCTATATTACTTATATCCAGACTACTTGTATTCATATTAATTATATTCATATTACTTGAACATTTCATCAAGCTTCTTATACAAATCCTCAGATTCTCCTACAAATACATCCACAATCTTTCCTTCTGGGTCGATAAGAATCTTGGTAGGATATCCTGATATGGCATATTTTACTGTCACATCATTATTCTTGTCATTATAGAGATTGGTCCACGGCAATTGATGTTCTTCCACTCCTTCACGCCATTTCTTTTCTGTATCTCCACAGTCAATACCTACTATCTCTAATTTATCTTTATATTTTGCATAATACTTTTTCATGTCGGGCATTCCCTTGATACACCATCCGCACCATGTACCCCAAAAATCAAGTAAAGCATATTTCCCCTTGAAAGAAGACAATGTCATCTCCTCATTATTGAGATTCTTCAGCTTGAAATCAGGAGCAGGCATACCGGCCTTAATACTCTCTTTAGCTTTGTTGATGGCATTCTGCTTGTTGTAATTGTCGGTGGTTTTTGCTATCAGTCCGGCCAGAGGTCCATTCTTGACATTCTCACCCAATAGCTTTTCAGCTTCCGCACCATCAGAACTTTTCATGCTTGTGTACAGATACCCGGCAACGAGCGAATTAGGGTTGTTTTTAATGAACTCAAGTTTTTTCTTGCTGTACTCTTCATACAAACCTTTAGAAATATTGCTGAGCGAGTCGACTTGTTTCTCGTCTTTACTCTGATACGCCTTTATAAATTTCTCATTAAGAGCCTTAAGTTCGTTTTCAATCTCAAGCACATCCTGAGCTTTCGACATATTATCGTATATCTCAGTTCCCGAAGCCTTAAGATTAGTTATGTCACCCGATATTTTCATTTTCTCGCCTGGCAATAACAAGAATGGAGCATTCGATGCCATTCTCAAGGCACCATTGCCTGCGGGCTTTTCTATAATAGACAATGATACCAACGAAGTATCAGGAACGTCGATGCTAAATTTATTGTTAACCACAGGAACTGTATCAATCTTCACTGACTTTCTGTTTACCGGGTCGTTTACGAAAACCAGAATTGTATCGTTGCCGAGACCTTTGATTTCTCCTGTAAGATTATGTCCGTTGGGACTTGAACAAGCACTTGCTGCAAGAACAAGCAATGATAATTTAGATAATTTACTGATTGTTTTCATTTCTGTAAAAACGGTTACTTTAATAAGATGTATTACTTTAATTTTTTAGTTTGACTCTTTATAAATAAAATACTCTATTTATCAGCAATATACTATCTATGCTAATATAATATAATGTAATTTGGGGATAATATGATTTTTGAGCAATATGATTCTCGGGTTTAATAATGCATTTCAGCCAAATTAATTCAACTCAGGGATTACCGGATATTTGGCCCACAAACTGTACGGTTCACCCATATTCTCAAGACACACATGCCATATATCGGTAATATTAGACTCAAGTATCAGATCCTTCGATATGGAGCTTATTATCCATGAGTCCTCCTGAATCTCTTTTTCAAGCTGGTCTTTTTCCCATCCCGAATATCCCATATAGAACCTAACCCTTCCGTCGGTAGGCTTGCCTGATTTTATGTAATCCAGCATCTGGTCGAAATTTCCGTTCATGAACGTACCGTTCCCCAAAGGAAACGAGTGTTCTATTTCCTCCATGTCATGAATGAAAAACAATGTATTTCTTCCCACAGGCCCTCCTTTGTAAACCGATATAGGAGGAATATTGTCAAGTCCCTCTATCAGACTGTTAAGGGTAATGTTAAACTTGAAATGCTTGTTTATTATGATTCCCATGCTTCCTTCTTCCTCATTGTTGACCATCATTACAGCAGTACGCGCGAAATGATAATCATTCATCAAAGGCGATGCAAGGAGCACTCTGCCTCTTTCAGGCTTCAGGTTGTTAGATTTTATCTGGAATATATCTTCGTACATGATTTTACTGTTTTTTTAAGTTGTCCTATTCTGCTTTAAGCTGTCTTTTCTGTTTGGAACCATACTATACGCTGTGCTTAGTCTTGAAGAATAAGTCCGTTTCATTCTTTTTATATAAGTTTACTCTAAAGTATGTTTACCCTTAAATTCAGTCTACTTTGAAATTCAGTTTTCTCTGAAATTCAGTTTACTCTAAAATATGTATATTCTTATAGAATAAGCTCATAATCTACCACATCAAGCCATTTCCCGAATTTTATACCTACTTTTTTGAAATGCGATACTTTTTCGAAGCCGAGGTGTTCGTGAAGAATGAAACAGCCTTCATTACCTTCCGTAATACATGCTATCAGTACCTTTATATCTCTTTTCCTGCAAGTCTCAATCAGACGGTTCATAAGTAATTTACCAATACCTTTGCCTGTATACTCCGGCGAAATATAAATAGTAGATTCAAGAGTAGCCTTGTATGCGTCTTTCTCTTTCCATGGATGTACATAGCAATATCCTGCTATTTTCCCTTTCTTGCCGTCATTGTTTACTGAATTCTTTTCAGTATTGGAGTCTGCGTCATTCTCATCAGTCCTTATCACGAAATATGGAAATTCTGATGAGATTTCCACAATCTTGTTCATCATCTTCTCTGTGCTCCATTCTTCAGTATCGAAAGTCGCCACACTGTTCTTTACGTAATAATTGTATATCTCGGCTATACGGCCGGCATCCTCCACAGTTATATCAGCCTTTATTTCTTCAATGTTGTCCGATGTCATAAATATTAAAATGTCTCGTAATAGCTTTCTAAGGTAAATAAATTCTATACTTTAGCAAAAGTACTGATAAAAATTATAAAAAAACAGAAGATATAATGTTTTTTTGTTGTCATTTATCGTTTGTACGGTTTAATTCCCTGTTTTGGATTTTATATGATAGCCAAAAACTTGTTTTTTGAAGTTTTTTGTTAGCTTTTCAGTCGAAAAACCTCTTGTGTGATAATAAAAAAAAGAAAAACAGTTGCTCTTGTGTGAGTTATAAATTAACTTTGCTTTCCGAAAAACAGGTATTACCACCACAAATGATAAAAATGACAATAATTGCCTGCCTGCGCTATAACAGCAGGTCTACATAATTATAAAATCAAACGAAAAACAACTAATTAATCTAATTAACCTAATGAACTTAAAACTTTCAAAATTATTTACTGTCTGCTTTATGTCGGTTTCGGCTACAGCATTTGCACAGCACATTCCGACACTCGATGAGGTTGTGTACGGCGGACTAATCAAAGTAGAAGGCGGAAGCAGTGTTAACTGGCTTTCGGATGGAGAACACTATTCAAAGAAAGTAAAGAATCCCAAAGGTGGATTTGATATCGTTTCATACGAGGCTTCTTCGGGCAACAAGAAGAATTCCGCAGATGAAGGTAAGGTACTGATACCGGCTTCCATGCTTGTTAAACCGGGAACTTCAGACACTCTGTCTGTAAGAAGTTTTACCTTCGATTCATCACATAATCAGGTTTTGATTTATACCAATACCCGACGTGTATGGCGGTATGATACAAGGGGAGATTACTGGGTACTTAATACGAAATCGGGCCGTCTTACACAGTTGGGCGCTAACCTTCCCGAAAGCAGTCTGATGTTTGCCAAATTTTCACCCGACGGCTCACGAGTGGCATATGTAAGCAAAAATAATATCTATGTGGAGAACATAGCAGACAATAAAATTACCCGTATAACCAATGATGGCAGCAGCACTATAGTAAACGGAACCTTCGACTGGGTTTACGAAGAAGAATTCGACTGCCGTGACGGTTTCAGATGGAGTCCCGACGGCAAATATATCGCCTACTGGCAGAGCGATACCGAAGGAACAGGATGGTTTGACATTATCAATAACGTAGACTCTCTTTACCCTAAGATTATAAAATTCCCTTACCCTAAGGCAGGTACAGCCAATTCGGCCGTTAAGGTGGGATACGTATCGGCCGACGGTGGTGACACTCACTGGATTGACATACCAGGCAATGCCCGTGAGAACTATATCATGCGAATGGATTTCATTCCTGATAGCGATGAGCTGTTTATCCAGCAGATGAACCGCCAGCAGAATACCAACAAGGTTTGGATAGCAAAGATAGGCGACGGCAGCCTAAAGAATATTCTCACTGAAAAAGATTCCGCATGGGTTGAGACAAACGATAATATCACCTGGATGAAAGGCAACAAATACTTTACCTGGGTTAGCGAACGCAACGGATGGAGACATCTCTATAGGGTAAGCCGTGACGGAAAGGAAATCAGTCCTATCACAAAAGGAGATTTCGATTTCATACAGCTCTCTGGAATGGACCTCAAGAAAGGACTTGTATACTTCATCGCTTCGCCCGATAATTACACACAGAGATATCTGTATTCAGCCAAACTTTTCGGTAATGGTGAAGTGGAACGTGTAAGTCCCGAAGATGAAAGCGGCCAGCACAGATATCAGATTTCACCAAACGGCAAGTTTGCAGTTCATACATTCAGCAATGCTGTTACTCCTCCTGTAATAGAGATGGTTGCATTGCCATCGCATAAAACAGTTTCTGTCATAACAGAAAACAAGAAGGCACTTGAGGACTACCGCAACCTGAAGCTGTCTCCAAAAGAGTTTGTAAAGACATTCTCCGGCGATCTTGAACTCGACGCGTGGATGATAAAGCCTGTCGACTTCGATCCGTCCAAGAAATATCCTGTGATTATCGATGTATATGGCGAACCGGCAGGATCTACCGTACAGGATGTATGGGGTGGAGGCGACCTTTGGCACCAGTATCTCGCCAACAAGGGATATATAGTGGTAAGCATCGAGAACCGTGGCGCGGCTGCTCCGCGCGGACGTGAATGGAGAAAGTGCATCTATGGAGAAGTTGGAACATTCGCTTCTCAGGACCAGGCAAGAGGAATACTCGACCTTGCCCGCCAGTATTCATTTATCGATACATCAAGAATCGGTATTACAGGATGGAGTGGAGGAGGAAGCCAGACACTCAACTGTATGTTCCGTTATCCGGATGTGTTCAGTACCGGTATAGCAATAGCCTTTGTAGCCGACCAGAGGCTTTATGATACAATCTATCAGGAGAGATACATGAATACCCCTCAGAATAACCCTGAAGGATACAGAAAGGGTTCACCTATTTCGTATGTTGAAGGCCTCAAGGGAAATCTTCTTCTCATTCATGGTACAGGCGATGACAATGTACACTACCAGAGTTGCGAGATGCTTGTAAATGAGCTTGTAAAGCATGGCAAGGTATTCTACCAGTTGTCGTACCCTATGCGTTCTCACTCCATAAGCGAAAGGGAAGGTACAACATATCATCTCCGCAAGTCGATGACAGATTATTTCCTGAAGAATCTTCCGGCAGGTGGCAGATAAGTATCAATAATTAAAAGTAAAGAAAAATGTTTGGAAAGAATTTTATATCATATTTCTTTTGTGCGGCATCACTGTCGCTTGCAGGAATTATAGCAACAGGGTGCTCACAGGAGTCTAAGATACAGTCGTTCAAGCCCGGTCAGATATGGCCGGACAACAACGGCGTACATATTAATGCCCATGGTGGAGGTATGCTTTTCCACGACGGAAAATACTACTGGTATGGCGAACACAAGACAGAAGGCGAGGCCGGCAATGTGGCCAATGTAGGTGTACACTGCTATTCATCAACCGACCTGTACAACTGGAAGGATGAAGGTATAGCTCTGTCTGTTGATTCAGCCGGTTCGGGAAGTCCTATCGAAAAAGGCTGCATACTTGAACGTCCGAAAGTTATCTACAATTCCAAGACCGGAAAGTTTGTGATGTGGTTTCATCTTGAGCCAAAGGGAGCCGGTTATAAGGGAGCACATAGCGGTGTAGCGGTCAGCGATTGCGTTACCGGCCCTTTCAAGTTTATCCGTGCCGGAAGAATTAACCCTGGTAAATGGGCAGTTAACTATCCCGACGAGTTGAAGGATAAACCTTTATTGCCCGATGAAGGTCCGTACTCAGGCGGCAGTCTGCCAAAGCATCCCGATTCCCTTAATCTTCCTAAGCGTGACTTTGAAGGTGGACAGATGGCTCGCGACATGAACCTCTTTGTAGATGACGACGGAAAGGCTTATCACATATATTCATCAGAAGAAAACAGTACTTTGCATATAGCCCAACTTTCTGACGACTACACTACCCATAGCGGAAAGTTCATCCGACTTTTCCCGGGAAGATTTATGGAAGCTCCCGCAATGTTCAAGTACAACGGCAAATATTATCTTATGATGTCGGGATGTACAGGATGGTCGCCAAATGCAGCCCGTTCGGCTGTAGCCGATTCTATATTCGGCGAATGGAAGGAATTGGGTAATCCATGTGTAGATGCCGATTCTGCTACTACTTACCACTCCCAAAGCACTTACATTCTGCCTTTGGACGCTAAAAACGGTAAGTTTATATACATGGGCGACAGATGGACCCCTAAAAACGCCATCGATGGCAGATATATCTGGCTTCCTCTGGAATTTGATGGAGAAAGGTTTGTGCTAAGATGGAAGGATGAATGGAGTCTTGAGTGAGTATATTAAAATAAAAAATGATTTAACCCATTGGAGGAATTATAATTTTGCATGTTTAATTTTGGATGTAAAATTCTGCATGTATAATTCTGCCAATGGGTTTTTATTGTGGCATATCGAACAAATCACAATTGAACTTGTATCATTAGCATCTGAGCTTGTATCATTAGTATCTAAACTTGTATCATTAGTTTAAGAGCTTGTATCATTATTTTCATTAAGACAAAGCCTAACCAGTATATAATTTATCTGTCTTTCAGCTTCTTTTGCTCCTTTTAAAAGTTTTCAAGAAAATGAATTTCTACTGGTTAAAGGTTGTAAGCAGTTCTTTCCTTGAACTTGTCGTACTCATTATCTGCTTTCTGCTTTGCAATTCTAGGAGATCTCCATTCTTTAGCCATATAGGGGTATCACCAACATTTACTACAAATGTTACTATTTAACATAAACCAACACTCATCTTGAAAACTTTACATTTAAAATAATTCCCCAAAACGAAGGTTTAAGAGATTCCTTTAATATTATTTTGAGAACTCATATAAATATCCTAATTTCATTCCTAAAACTATATTCAAAACCTATTTTCCATTATTGAATATGGAATAGGATTTGAGATATAAAAAAATAAATGAATATTCATT
>JAXEBI010000189.1:0-28633 GCA_034094155.1 Phocaeicola sp. | reverse complement strand
GAGTTGCAGGATAAATAATATAGGGTGTTGAATAAAAATTATTAATCGAATAACATGGAACATTTATTGAGTTTATTCGTCCGCTCTATCTTTGTGGACAATATGATATTTGCGTTCTTCCTTGGTATGTGTTCATACCTTGCCGTATCGAAGAATGTGAAGACTGCCCTCGGACTTGGTATCGCCGTAACATTCGTGCTTGTGGTGACTCTTCCTGTCAACTATTTGCTTCAGACTAAGGTCTTGGCTGCAGATGGTATTCTGGGCATCGACTTGAGCTTCTTGAGCTTTATCCTCTTTATTGCCGTAATCGCTGCTATCGTGCAGCTGGTGGAAATGATCGTTGAACGCTTCAGCCCTTCGCTGTATGCTTCACTCGGTATTTTCTTGCCTCTTATCGCTGTAAACTGTGCTATCATGGGTGCTTCTCTGTTTATGCAGCAGCGTATCACTCTTGCTCCATCTGATCCTAAGTTTATCGGTGGCGTGGCTGATGCTGTTGTTTATGCACTTGGCTCTGGTCTTGGATGGTTGCTTGCTATCGTTGGTCTTGCTGCTATCCGTGAGAAAATGGCTTACTCTGACGTGCCTGCTCCTTTGAGAGGACTGGGTATCACTTTTATCGTGGTAGGTCTTATGGCTATGGCATTTATGTGTTTCTCTGGTTTGAACATCTAATAAAGAAAGGAATAATACAATGGATATGAATTTTATTTTGGCAAGCATTGGAGTATTCCTTGTGACTATTCTGGTGCTCGTAGTAATACTGCTGGTTGCTAAAAACTTCCTTGTTGCTTCGGGTAAGGTGAAGGTAACAGTTAATGGTGAAAACCAGTTGGAGGTAGAATCTGGTTCTACTTTGCTTAATACTTTGGCTGTGAATAATGTGTTCCTTCCATCTGCTTGTGGTGGTAAGGGTTCTTGCGGACAGTGTAAGTGTCAGGTTGTAGAAGGTGGTGGCGAAATCCTTCCTTCTGAAGTCAGCCACTTCAGCCGCAAACAGCAGAAAGATCACTGGCGTCTTGGTTGCCAGGTTAAGGTTAAAGGTGATATGTCTATAAAGGTTCCTGAATCTGTAATGGGTGTTAAGGAATATGAATGTACTGTTATCTCTAACAAGAACGTGGCTACATTTATCAAGGAGTTCAAGGTGCAGTTGCCTAAAGGTGCTCACATGGACTTTATCCCTGGTTCATATGCACAGATTAAGATTCCTAAATTCGAAATGGATTATAATAAGGATATCGACAAGAGTCTTATCGGTGATGAATATTTGCCTGCATGGGAAAAATTCGGTTTGTTCGGCTTGAAATGTAAGAACCCTGAAGAAACTATCCGTGCTTACTCTATGGCCAACTATCCTGCCGAAGGTGATGTGTTTATGCTTACTGTACGTATCGCTACTCCTCCTTTCAAACCAGACCGCAGTGGTTTCATGGATGTTAACCCTGGTATCGCTTCTTCTTATATCTTTACTCTTAAACCGGGTGATAAGGTGTTGATGAGTGGTCCTTATGGTGACTTCCACCCAATATTCGACTCTAAGAAGGAAATGATTTGGGTAGGTGGTGGTGCCGGTATGGCTCCTCTTCGTGCTCAGATTATGCATATGACTCGTACTTTGCATACTACCGACCGTGAATTGCATTACTTCTATGGTGCTCGTGCATTGAACGAAGTGTTCTATCTTGATGACTTCATGGCTCTTGAAAAAGACTTCCCTAACTTCCACTTCCACTTGGCTCTCGACCGTCCTGATCCTGCTGCCGATGCTGCTGGCGTGAAGTATACTCCGGGATTTGTTCATCAGGTAATGCTTGATACTTACTTGAAGAATCATGAAGCTCCTGAAGATATCGAATACTACATGTGTGGTCCTGGTCCGATGTCGAATGCTGTGGTTAAGATGCTTGATAGCCTTGGCGTTGAACCTTCTTCTATCATGTATGATAACTTCGGTGGATAATTTATCCTCTGTTGAGTTACTTGATTAAGAAATGCCGGGTTTTTCCGGTGTTATATATAAAAAACGAAAGTTTCTGTTATGGCGGAGACTTTCGTTTTTTTTGCTTTCGTTTGGTTTGCTTTGTTTTATTTACTTTGGCTTGGTTTGCTTTGGTATACAATATTATTTTGTTTCTATTAACCATAATATTTCATTTGTGTTTACAATAATATTTCGTTTGTGTTTCATTTTGATATCTAATATCTATTATTGATTTACATTTTCGACGCATATTCTTTGTATATACTTTACTTTGTCTTGTTTTGCCTTGATTTATATCAACAAAGTATATTGCAAGTAGTAAAAAATGTGAATAAATTTGTTGGGTAATTTTTTTTGTTGCTATATTTGCATCGGTAAAAAGATAAAGAGGACCGTTGGGGTTCATTTTTAGATTAGTTTTTTAAGGTAACGTTTTAAGTAACATTTAGGTAATTTTTTTAGGTAACAGCTTGGCCGGTTATTTCGGCCGGCATTTTAAGGTAAACTAGATTTAAAGATTAGGTATTATGAAGAAATTAGGATTAACATTGGTTGCCGCAGTGGCATTTTCTGCATCAGTATTTGCAAATGGAAATCAGACAACTAACGCTGAAAAGTGGAATGGTTCTATCAACAAGACTCAGTTGAGCAAGTATTTGAAGTTGTCTTCTAACCAGAGTGAGGAAGTTGCTGCTATCTGCGATCATTTCGAATATGAAATGAAGCGTGCCAACAATGCTAAAGATGGTCAGAACGAAAAGATTCGTAAGGCTGTTTATGGTAACTTGAAGCTTATGAAGAATACCTTGGACGAAAAGCAGTATTCTAACTATCTTAAGCTTATGGGTATGACTCTTCGTAATAAGGGTATCGATATCGAAAAGAAATAATAGTTTCTTAGATATATTGTAAAACAAAAAAGGGGGTACATCGATTGTACTCCCTTTTTTGTTTTATGTATTAGAGTTTATACAGAATAAGGAATAGGGCTATTGGTTATCAGTACCCTAAAACCTTATTCGATATAATGTCTGTTATTTTGTTTTCCGGATTTTTCGGTTTTTTATTTTTTACGTTTTATCCTTTTGTTCTGCTGATTTGCTCCATTATTTGGTTTTCAGCATGTCTTCGAGTTTTATAAGTTCGTCTCTGTATTGTGCGGCTTCTATGAATTCAAGTTTCTTGGCGGCTTCCTGCATTAGTTTTCTGGTTCGGTCTATGCTGCGCTGTAGCTGTTCCTTGCTCATGTATTGAACTATCGGGTCGGCAGCAATTGTAGCCGAAGCTGGTGCATCTGAATATGCGTCAGGATAGCTCCTGGATGGTTTGGCTTTTCCGCTCTTGCCGGAAGAAGTGCTGCCGGATGAGAATGATGCTTCTCTGTCAGTGCCGGATGAGAAGTCTTTATTACTGTCGGTATTACCCGATGACTCTCTGTCGATGAGCATCTGGTTTCTGGCTTTCTTAATTTGTTGTGGGGTTATGCCGTTGGCCTCATTGTAGGCAAGCTGTTTCTCACGTCTTCTGTTGGTCTCGTCAATGGTGAGTTGCATGCTGTCTGTTATTTTATCTGCATACATTATTACTTTTCCGTTTACATTTCTGGCTGCACGTCCGGCTGTCTGTGTCAGTGAGCGGTGTGAACGCAGGAAGCCTTCTTTGTCGGCATCGAGTATGGCTACAAGTGAGACTTCCGGCAGGTCGAGACCTTCTCTGAGCAGATTGACGCCTACCAGTACATCGTATATTCCCTGGCGGAGTTCATCCATAATCTTTACGCGTTCAAGTGTGTCTACATCGCTGTGGATGTAGCTGCATTTGATGCCGTGGTTCAACAGGTATTCTGTGAGTTCTTCTGCCATTCTTTTGGTGAGAGTGGTTACAAGTGTTCTTTCGCCGACTTCTATCCTTTGCTGTATTTCTTCCATCAGGTCGTCTATCTGGTTCATGCTCGGGCGTATCTCTATAACAGGATCGAGCAGGCCGGTAGGGCGGATTACCTGGTCAACTATAATGCCTTCGCTCTGAACGAGTTCATAGTCGGCCGGTGTGGCACTTACGTATATTACCTGGTTTACCATTTCTTCAAACTCCTCGAATTTAAGAGGACGGTTGTCCATGGCTGCGGGTAGTCTGAATCCGTATTCCACCAGGTTTTGTTTTCTTGCCCTGTCGCCTCCATACATGGCTCTGATTTGTGGTACGCTTACATGGCTTTCGTCTATCACAAGAAGGTAGTCTTTCGGGAAAAAGTCGAGCAGACAGTACGGACGTGTGCCTGCTTCTCTTCCGTCGAAGTATCTTGAGTAGTTTTCTATGCCCGAACAATGTCCCAGTTCGCGCATCATTTCCATGTCGTATGTCACTCTTTCGTATAGTCTCTTGGCTTCGAATGTCTTTCCAATCTCTTCGAAGTATGCTACCTGCCTGGTCAGGTCGTCCTCTATCTGATGGATGGCTTTCAGAGTGCTTTCCTTGGTGGTCATGAAAAGGTTTGCAGGGTATATCTTGTATTCATCGAAAGTACCTGTTCTGTGGCCTGATATAGGGTCGATTTCTTCTATGGAGTCTATTTCATCATCCCAGAACATAACTCTAAGCAGGTTGTCGGAGTATGCCAGGTAGATGTCTACAGTGTCGCCTTTCACTCTGAAATTGCCTCGGTTCAGTTCTATGTCGTTTCTTACGTACAGACTGTCTACAAGGCGGCGCAGGAAAACATTGCGGTCGAGTAGTTTCCCTTTCTTTATTTCGATTACGTTATTGTAGAAATCGGCCGGGTTTCCCATACCGTAAATACAAGACACGGAGGATACTACTATTACATCTTTTCTTCCGGAGAGAAGGGCTGAAGTGGCTGCCAGACGCAACTTGTCTATTTCATCGTTTATAGCCAGGTCTTTTTCTATGTATGTGTCGGTAGAAGGAAGGTATGCTTCCGGCTGGTAGTAATCGTAGTAAGAGACATAGTATTCTACGGCATTGTTCGGGAAAAATGTCTTGAACTCGCCATACAACTGGGCTGCAAGTGTTTTGTTGTGGCTTAGAATTAGTGTGGGCTTGTTTACATTCTTTATGACATTTGCTATGGTGAAAGTCTTTCCCGAACCGGTAACACCCAGCAGAGTCTGTGCCGGTACTCCGTTCAGAACTCCGTCTGTGAGCTGGCGGATAGCTTCCGGCTGGTCGCCCATAGGCTTATAATCGGATATTAATTCGAAATTCATAGGTCTTGAGTTTTATTGTTTAAGAAGTTTATGAACTTAAGTGCCTGCCTGGGTTGGCTTAATTTTTATAGATGGAAAATATACTGATGGATAATGCAGGCTCTAAGTTTCTAAGTATCTTCATATTTGGGTTTATTAATGAGATTGTTAGTACATAAGTATATCACTCTTTGCCCCTAATAGGGATATTTGTTATGTAAAAGTACATAAATATTTGTTGTATAGCTGTAATATAAGGAAAAATATCATTAAAATTCATTCTGATATTGTATTTCTCGTAATAAAAGTGTATTTTTGCGGAACTATTTTTGTGAATATGAAAAAATATATTGTAATGGCCCTTCTTTCTGCAGGAGTGCTTACCTCTTGTGGAGAGTATAATAAAGTACTTAAAAGTGCTGACAACGAATACAAATACGAAGCTGCTAAGGCTTATTTCGCTAAAGGACAGAACAGTAAGGCTGCTACTGTTCTCGAGGAACTTGTAACTCCAATGAAAGGTACAAGATACGGAGAAGAGTCTTTATATATGCTTGCAATGACATATTTTAATCAAGGAGATTATGTAACTGCATCGCATTATTTCAACACGTATTATACTACCTATCCTCGAGGAACTTACACCGAATTGGCCAGATTCAATTCGGGAAAAGCCCTTTATCTTGATACTCCGGAACCGAGACTTGACCAGAGCAGTACATATAAAGCAATTCAGGAACTTCAGATGTATATGGAATATTTCCCGGGAACTGCACGTCATGATATAGCTCAGAATATGATTTTTGAACTTCAGGACAAACTTGTGGAAAAGGAATATCTTTCTGCAAAGTTGTATTATGATTTAGGATCATATACCGGTAATTCGGCTATGTCTAGTACAGGAAACAATTATCTTGCAGCTGTAATTACTGCACAGAACATTCTGAAGGATTATCCTTATACCAAACTTCGCGAAGATTTGTCGATTCTTATACTTCGTGCCAAATATGATATGGCTCGCGAGAGTGTTCCTGAGAAAAAAGAGGAACGTATGCGTGATGCAATCGATGAATATTATGCTTTCAAGAATGAATTCCCTGAAAGTAAGTATTCTAAGGAAGTAGAAAATATTTTTAAGGAGGCCAGCAAGTATGTTGGTTCTGTAGAAGAAGATTATTAAAACATTTATTTATTAAATAACGAATTATGGATTACAAAAAAACTAATGCTCCTACTAACACCGTGACTCGCAATATGATGGAGTTGTGTGAAGATACAGGTAATGTATATGAAACAGTATCTATCATTGGCAAGCGTGCTAACCAGATTGCTGCGGAAATGAAGAGTGATCTTTCTAAGAAACTTCAGGAGTTTGCTTCTTATAATGATAACTTGGAGGAAGTTTTCGAAAACAGAGAACAGATTGAAATCTCACGTTATTATGAAAAACTTCCAAAGCCAACTTTGATAGCAACTCAGGAGTATATAGAAGGAAAAGTTTACTATAGAAATCCTGCTAAGGAAATCGAAAAACTTAAATAATAAGTTGAGGACCGGTAATATTTCCTTTGAAAAAGATAAAGCCGTTTCATTATAGGGAACGGCTTTTTTTATGATACGTTTCTCGGTATTGTAATGGGGTACTGCTTTCCAAGTGGAGTTTCTCAAGTGGAATTTTCCAAGTAAAGTTTTTGCAGGTAAAGTTTTTTAAGTAAAGTTTTACTGATAAGGTTTTACAGGTAAAGTTTCGGATTTAAAGTTCTCTCCGTAGTGTTTTTCTGGTACTTTATCTTTTTATATTTATATGCATATACTAATACTAATTATACTATAATACACTAAATTCTTAAATTTATGATTCAACGAATACAGTCTGTTTATCTGCTGATAGTAGCAGTGTTATCTCTGGTTTTGATATCTAACTCAGTAGGAAGTTTTATTTTGCCGGATAATTCCATAACTGAGATGACTAATCTGTCCCTTGTTTTTCCTGATGGAACAATTGATTATAAACCATGGGCATTGTTTGCCATTCAGATGATTTCTGCAATTATAGCCATTGTTACAATTTTCCTTTATAGAAAAAGAATGTTTCAGATAAGATTGTGTCTTTTCAATATCATTCTTAATATCGGATATTATGCTACTTTGGTTTCTTTTGTCTTGATTCTTAAGGAAAATAGTAGTTTCGCACCTTCATGGGTAGTTTGTCTTCCGTTTGTTTCTATTGTATTAAGCTGGCTTGCAATACGTGCAATAGGAAAGGATGAAATGCTTGTTAAGGCTTATGAAAGATTAAGATGATTTATACGTAATATACGTATACGTAATACATAACATGTAATTTCTACTGATACGTAATTAAACTACTATCTATATAATATAATTTATAAACTATTTAGCTGCATGTATGTTTCTTACAACAGGTAATAAACATACATGCAGCTAATTTTTTATAGTAAAAATATAAAAATTATGGTTTATTTTGTCGTCTGATGGAATATTTCTGTTTATAAATTTGTATTTGTATACAAAAATATTTATATTTCGATTGAGTAAAATGTATTATGTGATATTTGGAACATTAATTCACTGATTTAACCTTGATTTTATTTCTTGAATATTCCACAGTATTCTTGAATTTTACGGAATATGGTTTATTGTACGTTCATTTTACGTTGTTGTACGTTTATTGGTATGGCTGCATAAAATTAGGTTAATGTGAATATTTCAGAGAGGAGGATAATGGTATGAACAGCACAGAAAAACTTGACAAATTCAATGTTGGCAGAACGCATGATAATGGTTATTATGCAATAAGTATTGCTACCAAATATAGGCCTTACTATGCTCTTTGGAGAGTTTTTCCGCAAAAACTTCCCTTGTTTGTGAGGACTCTTGCTGTTAATTTTGATTCGGCTGTTGAGAGAGCTGTTATTCTGCTTCAGAACTGTAATGTAGTTTTAATTCCTTCTGACAATTCTGAATTTGAAATCTGTTATGGTCGTACTGAAGATATTATTCCTTTCGGTAAATATAGGGGAAAGAGACTTGCTGAAGTATACTATATAGATCCTTCATATATATTGTGGCTTGCAAACAAGTTTAGTCCTGATACTGACCGATATGAGAAGTTGCTGAATTTGGCAAAGGAATTCTCTGTTGTACATTTTGAACTTACTGTACACAAACCACAAATATCATCTGTGAGCAAATATGTGGGAAATGTGGGTGATAAATTGAAAGACTTGTTTCTTACAGTTATAAATGTAAGATTCCAGACGGATAGCTATAAGCCGGATTTTTACGTAGATCAGAATGTCCTTGCTGCTGACAGGGATGGAAACCGTTTTGTATTTATTGTTAAAGCTGCAGGTAGAAGTCTGTCACCTCACGAATTAAGTTGTTATTCGCGTGTTATCCAAAAAGGAGAAGTTATTCATGTTCTTAGTGCCAAGGTTATGTCTCATTATGAAAGCAGAGGTGTACGATATACCAGGTTAGGGTATGTAAAACTGTTCAAACAATAAACTTCCTGAATTATGATGTCTGTTGCTTTTTGAGCGAAATTGCTTGCTGCTTCAACTGCTGTAACTTTTTCTTGCTTAAAAAATACAATATGAATGAAATATGAGCATAGTATGTTTATTTATATTATCTTATTACCTGTATGGTAGAATATATTTTGCTATGCCCATATTTACTTTTAAATTATATTTGAATTCTTATTATATCTTTATTTAGCGTTGTAATATACCGCATTGAAATATACTACATTGAAATATACAACGTTGAAATATTAAGTATAAAAATATTTAGCATAATAAAGATTGTTTCATTTATTTCAATGGCAAGATTTCAATCCAGTAATCATCTGGATCATTAATGAAATATAGTCCCATTGTTTCATTTTCAAAACAAACCCATCCGTTTTCTTTATGGAACTTTCTTACCTCATCATAATCACCTTCTACTTTTATGCATAGATGGCTTTCATTTTCTCCCAATTCGTATGGCTCTGTATGGTCGCGAAGCCAGGTAAGTTCCAACTTAAAACTTCCACATTCATCTGTCATGAAAACCAGAATAAATGAGCCGTCACTTGCTTCTTTTCTTCCACATTCATGCAGGCCAAGAGCAGTTTCATAGAAATTGATACTTTTACTCAAATCGGTTACATTAATGTTGAAGTGATCGAAATGTCCTTTTACTTTCATATAATATATTTTTAATAATGGATTAATATAATACAATTGAATTGATTGATATAATGTTACAATTATAGCGATAAATACTTAATAGTTTATGACAGACACAATATTATATAATAAGCATAACAGTATATAACAGACTATATTTATATATTTATGGGCGACCTGTCGTTTATATTATGAGGAAAAGATTATCTAGTTAATATATTATCTGGTTAATATATTATATGCTATTACGTTACGTTGCTAAATTAAATTATCGTATAATCAGATTATTGAACTGAAATATTGTCCTTTTTCCCTGATTAAAGGTGAGTATATACCAATGTTATTTGCATAGTCCTGAAAAGTATTTGCCGCTTTATAATCGTCTCCATAATGCATAGGCATAAAGACTTTTGTTTTTATTTTTTCTGTGAATTGTCTTGCGCCCCTTTGATATTCTTTCCCAAGGCGTGGATCCACAGGGAACATAACAAGATCTAATTCGTTATAGTCTTTATAAATATCATCAAGTTCTTTCAGAAAGTTATTTTCATAACCTTTCCATTCAGGCTCTTCTGATTCTTCCATCCAATGCCAATTATTAAGATCACCAGCATGGAAAATTCTCTTTCCGTCGCATGACAACTGTATAAGGAAAGAAACTCCAACATCTGTTGAACCGTAAGCTTTTACGGTTATATTCTCATCGCAAAAGACATCACCTTTCTTTATCAGATTAACCAGACTTTTGTCTATTTTTCTTCTTTTTGCTATATCTTTAGAGAGAATAAATGTTATATCGTTTCTTAATTCTTTCCATTTCATTATTTCATAGTTGAAATGATCTGCATGGAAGTGGCTTGAAAGAACATATAACTTTCCGGGACGGGAGAGAAGAGTCTGATGTACAATTCCATCTGTATCAGAGACAGAATCTTTGTAATAGTCTATTATAATAGTGAATCCCTCACCTAAAATAGCATATCCGCTATGGTATATATAGATTAAGTCAATATTCATAAATTAATTGTTAGTTCCGGGTGTTAGTTTTTAGTGTTACTTCCTTGTTTTACTACCTTGTGATACTTCTTTGTGTTACTTCTTAGTGATACTTCTTTGTTTTACTTCTAAGAAGATAATTAATCAGTACTGTCTGTGGAAAACAGGTATTAACCTGTGAATCATCTTTCGTGTCATTATTTTATGATTAAGGAAGCTCACTATATATCCTGTAATCAATGCAGCAATAACGGAACCTTCCCTGACTCCTTCTATTTTACCGGAAAAGGCAAGTGAAGCCAAGATAGCCAGACTCACTAAAGTCAAGTCAACATAAACTTTCATTTTGCCAAACTCCTTGTTTACCCTTCGTGACAGATATTTTACAAGACCTTCTGCACTCATCATTGCTACCTTGGGCTTAATTTCAAGAACAACACCAACAGACTGAATAATACACCCTATGAGCAGAAACACTACAGACATTCCATAATTAAAAGGTGATATTCTGTTGGTAATCCACATATTCAAGTCGATAAAAGCAGAAAATACAAACGATAATGGAATCTGAAGCAAGATTTCGATAACATCCTTTTTATTGCCATAACCTCCTCTAATAAGCAATAGCTGTAGTGCAATCATGATAAGATTTGTTATGAATGTCCATGTACCCAAACTTAAAGGTGTATTAATACTGCACACATAATTAATGCTTGAGATAGGAGTGGTGCCCATTGCAGAGCGCACTATCATTACTATACCAAGAGCAAGAAAATAAAGCCCGATAATGAAAACCAAATACCTTTTAGTCAAACCTTCTTTATCCATATAATCATAAATTTTACCTAATCATCGGGATATATCTTTTGAATATTATTTTGAATATTATATTCACATATATTCTATAAATTGTAGCGATAGTTATAAATCTGCTGAATATCAGCCAAATATTAGCCGAATAACTTTCCGAAGAAACCTTTTTTCTTTCTTCCTTTGGATTGTCCTTTACCTCTGCTATAAGAGTCGTACCTGCTACTGTTGTTATTGTCCGCAGAAGATTCGTCTTCAAAATCATTAAGCAAATCTTCGTATGTAAGTTTTTTACTTACCATCTTATAGATAGTTCCCCAGTCTGGCAGACCGCCTAAATTCCTGTCATCAATAAACAGGTCGGCTTTAAGCTTTCTTGAAAAATGGTCGTGTGACCCTTTTTCTTCTGGATAATTGCTGTTTACGGCATAAAATTCCAGTCCACGTTCCCTGCAAAAATCTACAGCTTCCTGAAGTAATTTTCCCTCACGCACACTCCATAGAATGAGAGTATGCCTGTCTTCCCTTAATTTTTTCAGAGTCTCAATTGCAAAAGGAATTTCCTTACCTATGGACGGATATTTATGTTCTACAATGGTTCCGTCAAAATCTACTGCTATAATCATAATACTAAATATTTATACTACTAATAATACATAATATTAAAAAAACAAATGCAACAGCAAACACAACTGCAATTGCAACAGCAAACACAACTGCGAATAAAACTGCAAATACAACTGTAAATACAACTGCACATTCAAATAAAATTGCAAATAAAAAAAACAACTGCAAGTGCAAATAAGAATAAACTACATAAACTACACTCTATGTAAAATCTACAGATAACTTTAACCAGCTAATACGTATAACAAATACCACTATTATACACTGTATTAATATCGTTAACTGAAAATATTATTTCTTTTTGTTGTTTTGTTTACCATTATTATTGGCTTTCGGTCGTCTGTTTGTCTGCTTCTTCCTTCCTTTACTTTTATTTTCAGGAAACTTAGGAGCATACTCCGGTCCGTCTCCAAGTCCATCTGGTATCTGAAGTTTATAGATAGTCTTATCAAGAAACTTTTCTATCTGAGCAAATTTAGTCTGTTCCGATTCACTTACGAGAGTAATGGCACATCCATCGTGATTGGCCCTTGCCGTACGTCCTATTCTGTGCACATAATCTTCATTATCGTGAGGAACATCATAATTAATAACGAGTCTGATATCATCTATATCAATACCTCTTGCTACAATATCAGTTGCAACTAATATATTAACCTTTCCATTGCGGAACTCATGAAGAATCTCCTCCCTTTTATACTGTTCGAGGTCGGAATGCATCTCACCCACATTAAGTCCCATACGCGATAAAGCCTTATGAACCTCCTTAACCTTCAGTTTAGATGAAGCGAAGATAATAACCCTTTCAGGCTGCTGAGACGAAAACAAGTCTTTTATAATACCTAACTTCTGATTCTCATAACATATATAAGCCGCCTGAATAATCTTTTCGGCAGGTCTTGATACCGCAAGCTTAACCTCTACAGGATTATTCAGAATATTTTCTGCCAGCTGCCTTATCTTATCGGGCATAGTAGCCGAGAACATAATAGTCTGCCTGTCTTTAGGCAACTGCTCCACAATCTGAATGATATCATCATAGAATCCCATATCAAGCATTCTGTCGGCTTCATCAAGCACAAAAAAAGAAACCTTCGACAAGTCGACATATCCCAGACTGATATGACTTATAAGACGTCCTGGTGTAGCAATAACCACGTCGGCTCCCAGAGTAAGGCCTTTTTTCTCCTGTTCGAATCTCACCCCGTCATTTCCGCCGTATACAGGAACCCCCGATACAGGCATGAAATAAGAAAAAGCTTCCATTTGTCGGTCAATTTGCAGAGCCAGTTCGCGGGTAGGAGACATGATAATACAATTAATTGCATCCTCGGGATAGTTTCCGCTACACAATTTGCTCAATATAGGGAGAAGATAAGCTGCTGTTTTTCCTGTACCGGTCTGAGCCACTCCAATCAAATCGTGTCCTTCAAGCAAGACAGGTATTGTATGTTCTTGTACCGGTGTGCATTCTTTAAAGTTCATAGAATCGAGTGCATTCAGTACGCTATCTTCTAAGTTCAATTCTGAAAATTCCATGTAGAGACTGTAGTTTAACTGTTAGATTCTTGCTCTTAAATCAATGTATGATATATCTTTTTACAATATCTTTTTATACATCACATACATTTTGCACAAAGCTTTGCAAAGTTAACTAAAAATATCCTACATATAATAATCTGCGGTGAGAAAATCGTATTATTAAGTGTAATAATACCTTTAATTTTTTGATGAAAATCATGAAAATATGCTGAAAAACATAAAAAATGTAATAAAACTTAGCTATTCTCGCTGTTTTACGTTATCTTTGCAACGATTTCAAACAGAATTGCATTCTCTTGTATTGATGTCATACTTAGCTGACACGCATAAATCATGTAAAAGAAAGGATGTTGTTAAGCATGATAAATCACAAATTGAGAAAATGCAAATAAGTAATGTTCCGAGGTGAAATCACTGTTAAGGGCAGTCTCGGATAGTATTAACTAAAATCAAGTTACATGATTAAAAGTGTAAATCCGATTTTTGTTGTATTAGTATTCAGTTCCTTGATTTCTTTCTCATTTGTAGAGAAGAATAATCCTAAAGAGAGACTGGTACCAGGCAACACAGTGCCGATGCCGGTATTCTCAGACCAGTTGCAGGCACTCAACCTGCGAGCCGAAGAAGGCAAATATACTTTGTTGAGTTTTTGGGCAAGTTACGATGCAGAGTCAAGATTGAAGAATGCAGAATTATGCCGTGCATCCGAAAATTTGCCAGATGTGAAGATGATTTCTGTTTCAATGGACTGTTACGAATCGGTATATCGTACAGTAGTAAAGCAGGACAAGCTCGAAGGTATTTCCTGTTACAATGAAACAGACGGTAAACATTCTAAAATTTTCAAGGAGTTTGACTTGAGAAACGGGTTCACAAATTATCTTATAGATAGTGAAGGTATGATTGTGGCAAAGAATGTTACTGCAGATAAATTGGCATCATTACTTGATTGATTTATTCCTATACTGATTACAACATCTGTATGATGGCAGTGAGAGATAAATCACAGTGATGCTGATTTTAAGATTGAAAATAATGTGAATACAACAAAAAAACAAAAGCTGTCTGAATTTTGAGTATCTCTTATTCAGACAGCTTTTTTTATATTCTATATTCCAAAATTATTTTTTCTTCTTCCTCTTCTTCTACCCCTTACAATAATATTTTCTTTTCTTCCTCCTCTTTTTCTTCCTCTTATTATTAATTATAGGTTTTATTTTTATTATTATTAATTATAGATTAGTACAATTAATCAATTGTGGCACCTTTAATTTATTTTGGTGCCTTATGATACAAGTATATAGCAATACCTATAAATAGAATATTAGGCAGCCACACAGCCAGGTTTGGGTGGGTATTACCGTTTATGGCAAATGTGGACGTAACCGTCTGGAAAAGAATATAAGAAGCACTAAGTCCCAGTCCGATACCTAAATGCAATCCCATTCCACCTTTAACCTTTCTTGAAGACAGAGAAGCACCTATTATAGTAAGTATAAATGCGGCAAAAGGAGTAGCTATACGTTTATAATATTCCACTTCGAAAGCCTTGATATTGGCAAAACCACGCTGCTTCTGGTTATCAATATACCTTTTCAGTTCCGAGCTTGTAAGAGTCTCATGCTGATTACGGGTAATAAGGAAGTCCTGAGGTTCCATATTTATGATAGTATCAAGTTTATCCCCCTTGGTAATAATTTCCTTCATACCCTTCATTTCTCTTATCATATAATCCCTGATAATCCACTTGTGCACACCGGTAGTATCATAAGTAGCTCTTCTGGCAGTGAGGTGCGAAACCAACTTATGGTCTTCAAACTTATCGAGCGAGAACCTGTATCCCGTTCTGTTATAGTCCTCATACCTTTCCATATAAGCCACCACTCCTGTATCTACTACAAGCTGAATGTTTCGTGCATAGCTCACCTTCTTCTTTCCCTTATACTGAACTTCGAAGTTTATTCGCGTCACACTACCTTTAGGTATATATTCTGAACTGAGGATATAACTGCCCAAAGCTATGATACCGGCCGAAAGCATATAAGGAACAAGCATTCGCTTAAAACTCATACCGGTAGAAAACATGGCAATAATTTCAGAATTTTCAGCCAGTTTACTTGTAAAGAAAATCACCGAAATAAAGATAAACAGCGGGCTGAACAGATTGGCATAATACGGTATAAAGTTCAGATAATAATCGAACACTATAGCCTTAAGAGGTGCCTTGTTGTTGATAAAAGCATCAATATTCTCATTAATATCGAAAACCACAGATATAGAAAGGATAAGAGCAAGGGCAAAGAAATAAGTACCCAGGAACTTAGCCATGATATACCTGTCGAGACGTTTCAGCCAAAATTTCTTCATAAAAGAATCCTTCCATTCGGATTTCTTTACATTAGAAAGCATAGGAGTTACGGTCTGTCCGGTCTCAATACCTGTCTGTTCTGGTACAATGCCTGACGGTCCGGATACGACATCATCCGCTACAGATACATTTTCAGCCATTCCTGAAACATTAGTTTCTGATGCGTTATCGTTAGTTCCTGATATATTATCAGTCACTTCTGATACATTATCAGTCACTTCTGATGCATTACCAGTCATTTCTGATACATTATCATCCGTTCCGGATACCGTATCCTTATGCTTTGCCTTCCGGAAAGCAGGAAAAAATCTTAGGATATTCTTTATTTTCAAAAGTTTCTCTTTCATTTAAATAGCTTTCTTGTAGACTTAAAATCTTACATTCTTAAAATCTTATATTTTTATGTATTTATGTACTTACATACTTATGTATTTACATACCTATACTTACATACTTATGTACTTAAATATTTATATACTTACATATAATATACTACAGATAGTAAGACAGCAGACATTCAGCCGTTTTATTATACCCAAACAACAAGACACGTTATAAAATTTATAGCCTTGTAGAAAGACGTTCCACCATCATAGGTTTCCATGTCGAGAAATCGCCGGCAATGATATGCGCTCTTGCCTCCCTCACCAGCCACAGATAGAAAGCCAGATTATGAATCGAAGCAATTTGCAGAGCCAGCAACTCTTCAGCATGGAAGAGATGTCTCAGATATGCGCGGCTGTAAAGTGTATCCACATACGATGCACCATCGGCTTCGATAGGCGAATAATCCTTTTCCCACTTCTTATTTTTCATGTTCATGATACCATTTTTGGTAAACAGCATACCATTTCGTCCGTTGCGGGTAGGCATCACACAGTCGAACATATCCACACCTCTTTCTATACCCTCGAGGATATTTACAGGAGTACCCACACCCATAAGATATCGAGGCTTGTCTGTAGGCAGGATTTCGTTTACCACCTCAATCATCTCATACATCTTTTCGGCAGGTTCACCCACAGCCAGACCACCGATAGCATTACCGTCGGCCTCTTTCGATGCGATAAACTCGGCAGAGCGTCTACGCAAATCAGGATACACACAACCCTGAACGATAGGGAAGAGCGACTGATGATAACCATACTTAGGCTCAGTCTCATTAAACCTCTTCACACATCTGTCGAGCCATCTGTGAGTAAGCTCCATAGAATTCTTGGCATAGTTATAGTCGGAAGTTCCGGGAGCACACTCATCGAAAGCCATAATGATATCAGCCCCTATAGTACGCTCTATATCCATAACCTTTTCGGGTGTAAAGAGATGCTTCGATCCGTCGATATGCGAGCGGAACTCCACACCCTCTTCCTTCATCTTTCTGATGCCCGAAAGAGAAAACACCTGGAAACCACCACTGTCGGTCAGCATAGGGCGGTCGAACCCATTGAACTTATGCAAGCCACCTGCACCTTCTATCACATCAAGTCCCGGACGGAGATACAGATGATAAGTATTTCCCAAGATAATCTGCGCCTTGATATCCTCCTTAAGTTCAGGAAGATGCACACCCTTCACCGAACCCAGAGTGCCCACAGGCATAAAAATAGGAGTCTCTATAGTACCATGGTCAGTAGTTATAAGTCCGGCTCTTGCATTCGACTTAGGGTCTGTATATTGTAATTCAAATTTCATATATAAACTAAAACATCTAATCTAAAAAATATATAAACAGCATGCAGGAATATCATTATTCCTTACATGCATTATTCCTTACCTGCATTATTTCTTACATGAATCATTCCTTACCTGCATCATTATCTGTCTTGCTTACAGTAAGTTTAGGAACATTAGTCACAATCTCGTCGGTAAGAGCAATTTCGAGTACCTCCCTTATATCAGAAACATAGTGGAATGTAAGTCCCTTGATATAAATTTCAGGAATACTGTCTATATCCTTCTTATTTTCCTTACACAAGATTATTTCAGAAATTCCGGCGCGTTTTGCTGCAAGAATTTTCTCCTTGATACCTCCCACAGGCAACACTTTTCCTCTAAGAGTAATCTCTCCGGTCATGGCAAGTTTATTCTTGACCTTTCTTCTTGTGAGAGCCGAAGCAAGCGAAGTGACCATAGTTATACCAGCCGACGGACCATCCTTAGGTATCGCACCTTCGGGCACATGAATATGAATATTCCAGTTTTCGAACACATCATCGTCAATCTTAAGAATATCATCATTATGCGCTTTCAGATACTCCAGTGCAAGCATTGCCGATTCCTTCATCACATCACCTAAATTACCGGTAAGAGTCAGTCGGCTTCCCTTACCCTTGCTCAGACTGGTTTCCACAAACAGAATCTCGCCACCCACGGCAGTCCACGCCAGACCGGTTACCACACCGGCATAATCATTACCCTGATACTTATCTCTCGAATACTCAACAGGGCCAAGATAATTTGCAATATCGGCAGGCTTAAGCTCCACACACTCAGTCTGTTTGCCAAGAGCAATAAGATAAGCAGTCTTTCTCATCACCTTGCTGATTTTCTTTTCGAGCTCTCTCACACCACTTTCGCGTGTATAATTTTCTACAATATACTCAATTGCAGGTTTAGAGAACTTGATATTATCCTTGGTAAGACCATTAGCCTCCATAGCCTTCGGAATGAGATGTCTTTTTGCGATTTCCACCTTTTCCTCAGTAATATATCCGCTCACCTCAATAATCTCCATACGGTCGAGCAGAGGAGCAGGAATACTGCTCAGATTATTGGCAGTAGCAATAAACATTACATTCGACAAGTCATAGTCTATATCGATATAATTATCGTGGAAAGTACTGTTCTGTTCAGGGTCGAGCACCTCAAGCATAGCCGACGACGGATCACCGTTATGACTGTTGGTAAGCTTGTCAATCTCATCAAGAATGATAACAGGATTCGAAGTACCGGCTTTAATGAGACTCTTGATAATACGTCCCGGCATAGCACCTATATAAGTACGTCTGTGACCTCTGATTTCGGCCTCATCATGCACACCACCGAGCGACATTCTTATATATTTTCTCTTAAGTGCAGTCGAGATAGACCTTCCCAGAGAAGTCTTACCCACTCCCGGAGGACCATACAGACAGATAATAGGCGACTTCATGTCACCTTTCAGTTTCAGAACGGCAAGATACTCCAGAATACGCTCCTTAGCCTTCTCAAGTCCGTAGTGGTCGTGATTCAACACCTTTTCGGCCGAAGAAAGGTTGAATGACTGTGTAGTATACTCATTCCATGGCAATGCAAGAAGATTCTGCAGATAAGTCATCTGCACATTATAGTCGGGCGACTGCGTATTCATTCTTTCCAGTTTGCTTACCTCCTTTTCGAAGATAGCTGCCACCTCTTTCGACCATTTCTTCTTGGCGCCCTGTTCTCTCAGATTATCGATGTCACTGTCGGAGCCATGACCTAATTCATCCTGAATATTCTTAATCTGCTGCTGAAGGAAATACTCACGCTGCTGCTTTTCGAGGTCCTCCTTGGTACGCAACTGAATTTCACGTTTAAGATTCGACATTTCGAGAAGTTCCGACAGATACTCAGTAAGCTTGAGAGTTCTTTCCTTGATAGTATCTATTTCGAAAAGCTTATACTTATCTTTAAGCGGAATAGGAATATTAGAACAGATAAAGTTTATCTTGGTGGCATCGTTATCAAGCTCTTTCATAGCCATGGTGAACTCCCTGTTGAGGT
Source organism: Phocaeicola sp. (assembly GCA_034094155.1). GTDB lineage: Bacteria > Bacteroidota > Bacteroidia > Bacteroidales > Bacteroidaceae > Phocaeicola. The sequence goes on along the minus strand of JAXEBI010000189.1, from coordinate 9,154 downwards.
CATCATTTATATCTATGAGTTCCCTGAAAACGTCCATACACGTATTCATGACCAGTTTATATTCCTTATCCTTAGGGTCGCCCAAAATATCGTCACCATGTTTAGACACCTTTCCCATCAGATACGGCAGTCTTGAAGTGATTTCATTAAGAATCACTCTCGGGCCGTCTGTATGCACCACCGCAGTGGTATTTCCACCCGGAAGTTCGAATATTCTGATAATCTTTCCTACAACCCCCATCGGATACAGATCCTCAAGTTCCGGAGTATCCACACTCACCTCAATCTGTGAAGTGAGAACCACAGGCATTCTTTTCTTGAAGGCCGATTTGACAAGTTCGTAAGTAGATTTTCTGCCTATATTTACAGGCATTATAATTGAAGGGAAAACTATCATGTTTCTCAAAGGGAGCACCGGAAACTCATTATTCCAATCTTCCTCCTTGATATCATCTTGCTGTTCGAGGTTGAAATTTGCTATAACGGAAACTTCTTCCGGCTTATCTTTGACTGATTTTCTTCTTTTTTTCTTTTCTAACATAATTGAATTGTAAATTATTTGCTTATACAAACGGGTACAAAGTTAACAAATATGCTCGTAAAATGAAAAACATTTCATGCCAAATAAGGGTGTGAACCTATATTTTAGGTATTTTTGCAAACTGAAGCATATAATTTGTTATGGGTAAAGATTTTTTTAGTTTTAAAAAGTTCGAGATACATCAAGACAAGTGCGCCATGAAGGTAGGCACCGACGGAGTTCTGCTTGGCGCATGGAGCGAAGTTTCGCATGCCAGAAGAGTGGCCGACATAGGCACAGGCACCGGACTTGTGGCCATAATGCTGGCCCAGCGCAGTGAAGCATCAGAAATCAGAGGATTTGAGATAGATGCGGCTGCAGCCGGTCAGGCACAAAGCAACATGCAGTCTACACCATGGAGCGGCAGACTTTATGCAGAATGTGGAGACATAAAGCAGATATGGCAAAAATACGCGTCATATTTTGATGTGATAGTCTCCAATCCACCTTTCTTTAGAGAAAACGTGAAATGCAGCCATGAGAAGAGAAACACAGCCAGGCATACAGACGATTTGAGTTTTGAGGAGCTTGTGGAATCGGTATCAGGCATGCTTTGTGAAGGAGGATATTTCAATGTTATCATACCTTACGAGGCGGCAACAGACTTCATAGGTATTTCAATATCCAAAGGACTTTACCTCAGCAGAAGAACAAATGTATATACAAAACCCCATTCAGTACCCAAAAGAGTTCTGATGGAGTTTGTAAAAGGTAATGCCGGAACCGTTTCGGTTTGTAACGATCTGATACTTAACGAGAACGGGCAGCGAACCGAAGAATACTCCCGGCTCACTTCGGAGTATTATCTTTGGTGATAGGCTATCTTTGGTGATAAAGTACTTATAGCGATAAAGTATCTTTTGAGATAAAGTACCTATAGTGATAAAGGCATATACAGTTACGGCTCGTCGGTAATACGGTCTTTACTGTTGCCTTTTTTAGTTCCATTGCCTGAATTATTGCCATTACCGAATCTTCTTAAAATATTATTGTTCATTTTGATGAGCTGTTTGTGCTTCTCCACGATAGTTGTGGTAATAGGCTGGCTCTCAATAAAATCGGTAATATGCTGCAAAATATTGAAAGGAACATATTTTTCGGGAACCGGTTTTTGCGGCTTAGGCATGGCAATTACGTTTAGTGCTGAAGGAATAATCTCTACTATAAGATCCTTAGGCCCCATCATAGGGTCACCGTCGAAGTGGAAAACCCCTTCTGTCTTTCTTCTGATAGTAATCTTCTTATCCTTCATGGTCTTGATGTGGCTGTTCTGGTCGATAGTCCTGTTGAAAAGCTGGAACGACAGCGCCGGAACATCAAGCACGGTAAACGGTTCGAGAATGGTGATATCCATCATTCCGTCAGAAAGAGAAGCCTGAGGTGCAATATACGCATTATTGCCATATTGTGAAGCATTACCGCAGGCAATAAGAAAAGCCTTATACTTAACCGTACCCGAAGAGTTTTCTATTTCATAAGTCTCGGGTTTGTAGTACAGACTCTCATGCAGAGTATTCTCAAGATAAGATACCAGACCTCTTTTCCCGGAATCGGCAAACTTCAGGCTCACAAAAGCATCGAAGCCCACTCCGCATGTGCAGAAGAAAGGATGTCCCGCAATGGTTCCGTAATCAATGAGCCGGGTGTGCATATTGTTTATCACCTTAATGGCCTTAAGGTAATCCATTGGTATATGAAGATGTCTGGCAAGTCCGTTTCCCGAACCGCAGGGAATAATTCCGAGGGCAGTGTCAGAGTGCACCAAAGCCCTTCCTATTTCATTAATGGTACCGTCACCACCTATAGCCACAACAAAAGGTACCTTATTATCTACCGCCTCTCTGGCAATGTTGAATGCATGCCCCGCATATTCAGTCTTGACTATGACAGGGTCGAGCACCGTTCTGTCTATGTGCTGGTCAATCAGTTTCAATATAGCCTCTTTGTTCTGTGTCCCTGAGATTGGGTTGACTATGAAAATAATCTTTTTTTTCTCAATCATGTTTACTTTGGTTGTTTATGCGGCAAAAATAGTATTTATTTGAATAGCAGACTATCTGAATCTGTAAAATATACATTTAAAAGTTGAAAATTTACTTTACTTTGTCCTCTTTTGTTGTTTTTTTACTATCTTTGCCGACCGTAATTTTAACTCGAAATATCGATCAAAATAGAATATGGGATTATTACAAGACAAATTAAGCAAATTCAGACTCCCTCAGATGTACATGGAAAAAGGAGTCTATCCTTATTTCCGTGAAATAGACAGCCATCAGGACACAGAGGTGATGATGGACGGTAAGAAGGTTTTAATGTTCGGATCTAATTCTTACCTGGGTCTGACTTACGACAAGAGAATCATCGAAGCTGCAATTGCTGCAACTCGCAAATATGGTACAGGATGTGCCGGTTCTCGCTTTTTGAATGGTACTCTCGACCTGCACGTACAGCTTGAAAAAGAATTGGCAGAGTTTGTGGGTAAGGATGACGCATTGGTATATTCAACAGGTTTCTCTGTAAACGAAGGTGTGGTTTCATGTCTGACCGACCGCAACGACTACATTATCTGCGATGACCGCGACCACGCATCAATTGTCGACGGACGTCGTTTGTCGTTCTCTACACAGCTTAAGTACAAGCATAATGATATGGCCGCCCTCGAAAAAGAGTTGGCAAAATGCAAGCCTGAGTCTGTCAAGCTTATAGTAGTAGACGGAGTTTTCTCAATGGAAGGCGATTTGGCCAAGCTTCCTGAAATTGTTCAGTTGAGCGAAAAATACAATGCAAGCATCATGGTAGACGAAGCTCACGGTCTTGGAGTATTCGGTCGCCAGGGTAGAGGTGTCTGCGATCATTTCGGTCTTACAGACAAGGTAGACCTTATAATGGGTACTTTTTCTAAGTCTCTTGCTTCTATTGGTGGTTTTGTGGCAGCCGATAAGGATACAATCAACTGGTTGCGTCATAATTCACGTTCTTATATATTCTCAGCAAGTAATACACCAGCTGCTACAGCTGCGGCAATGGAAGCTCTTCACATCATGAAGACAGAGCCTGAACGTATGGAAAACTTGTGGAAGATTACAAACTACGCGCTTAAGTGTTTCCGCGACTGCGGTTTCGAAATAGGTGATACTGAAAGTCCTATCATACCTTTGTATGTTCGTGATACCGACAAGACTTTCGAGGTAACTAAGCTTGCTTTCGATTCAGGTGTATTCATCAACCCTGTAATTCCTCCTGCATGTGCTCCTCAGGATACTTTGGTGAGATTTGCTCTTATGGCTACTCATACAAAAGAACAGGTGGATTTTGCTATCGACAAGCTTCTGAAATGCTTCAAGCAGCTTGATATTATCAAGTAATTCGGGCAATTTATTAATATAATATATATAGGTAAGTTGCTTGATGTATAGCTTAATATAGCTTACATAGTTGTATATTTTGCTGTATATTTAGCTGTACATTGGTTATATAATGGCTATATGTGTAATTGTTGTATATAATTGCTTGTAAATTAGATGTTTATGTGGCGTTTTAGCGTTTATTCTGAAATCCCGTGACGTTAAATAAATAACGACTCCAATCTTTAAGTAAGGATTGGAGTCGTTTTTTTTAGGATTAAGGTCGTTTTAAGTAAGGTGTGGTTTTGCCTTCAAAATTGTTTTTTTGTTAGATTTTGTAAACTGATTATTGACTTGTTGCTGTAGTATAGTTTACGTCAGTTATCTGTATATCTCCATTAATTGGATATTTTTTTGTGTTTAGATTTGAGAAAAAATCTCAAATTTGTTCGTGTTACAGTTTATATTCTTATCTTTGCGGTAGAACTAATAAGTAAAAATGAAAAAACAAAAGACAGATATATGCTACTTGAATTTACAGTTGAGAATTACAGGTCTTTTTATAGTAAGAAAACCTTAGTTTTAGAAGCAGATAAGGCCCTGAAGGAATGTTCGGATAATAATCTGTTTTATAGTAATAAATATACTCTACTTCGTTCACTTGCATTGTATGGAGCTAATTCAAGTGGAAAATCTAACTTGGTCAGTGCTATGCATTCAATGGCAAGGTGTGTATTATTGTCAGTAAAATTAAATGATAATGATGAGCTGGAATATGATCCATTTCTCCTTTTGAAAGACAACCACCTTCCAACTATGTTTGAGGTAGTGTTTCTTAAGGAAGAGTATTGTTATAGATACGGATTCAGATATAATCATGAACGTATTATTGAAGAATGGTTATTTCGCAAGACAACACCACGTTCAAAAGAACAGATGATGTATGTAAGAAATGAAGAAGGCATTTGTGTTGAAGATAATAATTTCCCTGAAGGTGTTGGTTATGAGGAAAAAACCAATGATAACCGGCTATTTTTGTCTTTATGTCAGCAATTGGGAGGTGAAATATCACGTCAGGTAATATCATGGTTTCAATCAGATTTTAATGTTATTTCCGGCTTGAATAATCAGCAATACAGGGGTTATTCAAAAATGTTTTTTCATAAAAAAGAAATATCAAGTACTGATGCCCTTGAATTTTTCAAAAAACTGAGACTTGGTTTTAATAATATTCTAACCCACGAGGAAGATCCCAACATACCTCAGGATTTGCCAACAGAATTGAAGGCTTTATTTCAGAGGGAAACACAAGGGAAGAAAAGTATAGAATTGGATTCAGTACATAGTGTTTATTCTGCATCTGGTAAGGTTGTTGGTTCAATAAATTTCTCGTTTGAAGACCGTGAATCATCTGGTACAAATAAATTGTTTGATTTGTCGGGGCCAATTTTTGAAACGCTTTATACGGGGGCTGTTCTTGTTATCGATGAATTGGATGCAAAGATGCACCCTCTTATTTCACAATATATTATAGAGCTGTTCAATAACCCTGAGACAAATCCTCATAATGCCCAGTTGATATTTACTACGCATGATACGCATTTGCTTTCTCAAAAGATTCTAAGACGTGATCAGATATGGTTTACAGAAAAAGATTCCAGAGAACAAACTGATTTGTATAGTTTGATGGATATTGTACTGCCTGATGGAACAAAGCCCCGTAACGATGCCAATTATGAAAAGAATTATATAGCAGGACGTTATGGTGCTATTCCTTATATTCTTAACGATTAAAAACTACAGGAAAAATGGCAGCAAGAAAAATCAAGATAGAAAATGCTTTCTTAAAATTCAGGAGGCAATCACAAAAAAGAGAGCAAAAAGTGATTCGTTGTTCTGTACTGATTGTTTGTGAAGGTACAAAGACTGAACCTAATTACTTTGAAGCATTTGCCGAAAAGCAACAAGGTGTTATTGTGTATGATATTGAGGTAAAAGGGCTCGGGCGAGGAACAAAGGGTGTTGTTGAAAAAGCAATAGACCTTAAGAATAAAAATAATTATGATCGCGTTTGGGCTGTATTTGATAAAGATGAATTTCCGGCCAAAGACTTCAATGAGGCTATTGTAATGGGGCAAAAAAATGGTATCGAAGTGGCTTGGAGTAATGAAGCGTTTGAATTATGGTATCTATACCATTTTCAGAATGTGACAACTGGAGTGTCCAGAATGGATTATGAAGAAAAAATCTCATTAGCGGTGAATGCTTCTCCTAAATATAAATCAAAGAAGAAGTATAAGTATGCTAAAAAGGATCCTAATAATTTTGAAATAATGACAACATACGGTTCTATGGAGTCTGCTTTACGATTTGCAGAAGCAAAATATTTGTCATACACAGATACGCGATATGCTAACCATAACCCTTGTACGACGGTTTATCGGCTCGTTAGACAATTGTTAGGAAAGGATGCAGAACTTAATGCTGAATTGGTAGCGAAAATAGAAGGTGTATAAGTTATATATAACTATACCTATAGACAAATATAATTTTCATGTTACAAATAGACATTGAACATGAAACAAAATCTGCCCAAAGGTGTAATTTGTTTGATTTTTTATGCAATCGATGTCACAAAATTAAGAATGATATAGTTGTATAAGAATTGTTGGACTTGTGAAAATAAACAACAAAAAAAGTCGCTGAAAAACAGCGACTTTTTTTGTTGGTATCTGTAAATATCAGAAAATTACAATATTTATTTTCGCCTTTCAGTAAAACCTTTTACAGATTAATGAATTTCTCAATTGCATAAGCCACACCATCTTCTTCGTTAGAAAGAGTTATGAAGTTGGCGTTATCTTTCACAATCTGCTGGGCATTTTCCATTGCTATACCCATTCCGGCGAATTTAATCATTGATAAATCGTTGAAGCCGTCGCCAATAGCAATCATTTCATCTTTCGACATATTCAGTTCTTCGAGGAGGACAGCGAGAGACTGGGCCTTATCTATACCCTTAGGTACAAGCTCAAGGAAATAAGGTTCGGAACGGAATACGCCCATACGGTCTTTCAGATGTTCGTACATCTCTTTTTCCAGTTCAGCAAGTCGGGTAGGGTCACCCACAATCAGGCACTTTGCTATAGGATGCTTCACAGCCTCAAGAAAATTATCAACCTTCTTTATTTTCATTACATTAAGCAATGCTTCCTTAAGGACATATTCGTCTTCAGGATTTTCGGTAAGAACGTATTCACCGTCGTATGTCACTATGGCAAAATTATTGTCCTTGGCGCATTTATATAAATAAGGCAGTACGTCATGTTCAAGGAGGTTCTTGTACATTATTTCCCCGGTCTTCCAGTCTATGATTTCTCCTCCGTTGTAAGCCAGTATATATCCTTCGTATTTCGAAAGCTCAAGCTTTTCGGCCAATGGGACAATTCCGTAGGTAGGTCTTCCCGAAGCAAGAACTACTTTTACTCCTTTTTCCTGGGCGCGGATCAGAACTTCGCGTGTGCGAGGAGTTATCTCTTTTTTCTTGTTTGTAAGTGTACCGTCGAGGTCGAGAACTACTATTTTGTATTCCATACAGTATGTTATGATGTTTTTTTAATGTATTGTTTTACAAGTGGATGCAAAGTTAATGAAAATATGCCGAATTTTAAAATATAAATTCGGTTTAGGAAATTCATATCATTTATTCATATAACATTAATTCCGGAAAACAATAAAGCCTCATAAGAAGAAATGTCTTCGTCATGAGGCTTTGTCGTTCTGTATTACCACAATAATTATTGTTCTAAATATATAACCGTTTTATTCTTATATAAATATTTTATCCTATATAAACATTAACTGTTATATAAACGCTGTCGTGTGTTCCTTTTGTTTCGAATTCTATCTTATCTTCCCTTGCGAGCCATCCTAAGGCTGCGTTAAGGTCTCTGTCGTGAAGTCCGGTTGCTTCCTTAAGTTTGTCGTAATCCCAATGAGCGTTATCTTTAAGAACGTTCCATACAACTCCGGCGTTGCTGCCAATTTGATACTTGTTCATATTGTTCTCTGTTTAAATTGTTAGTAAAAGATGTTTGTCTGTTTACAAATGTAGTGTTTTTTCTTAATTGTCCAATTTGAAAGATGAAAATTTAGCTGTATATATTTCTTATTTAAGATTTTTTAAACTGAATAGGGATTAAAGTATTTCAAACATGTTATCTGACGACAATAATTTTTTGTAACTTTGCATTTGAAACGGGAAAAATGGTATACGATAAATAAAATCGTGGCAATGCCTTACGCTGTGAATGCATTGTCTTGCAAATAAATATAAATAATATGATAAGAAATAAGATAAACTGGAAAGTACCTAAGGGAGCAGAGCTTACTGAACTCGATAAAAAAGTGCTTTTCTATCAGAATAAAGGCCATCTGGTGCCTTCCAGAAAATTAATTAAGACTCCCGAACAGATTGAAGGTATCCGCAGAAGCGGACTTATAAATACCGCTGTCCTTGATCTTGTGGCAAGTGAGATTAAGGCCGGAATGAGTACTGCCGAAATAGATAAGATGGTGTATGATTTCACCGTGAGTCACGGAGCTATTCCTGCACCGCTTAATTACGAAGGTTTCCCAAAGAGCGTATGTACTTCTATAAACGAGGTGGTATGCCACGGAATTCCGTCGGAAGATGAGATTCTGGAAGAAGGGGATATAATAAATGTAGATGTATCGACAATTCTCGACGGATATTATTCGGATGCTTCGAGAATGTTTATAATAGGTAAGACTACCCCCGAAAAGGAAAAGCTTGTTAATGTAGCCAAGGAATGCCTTGAAATAGGTATGCAGGCAGCTAAACCGTTCGGATTTGTGGGCGATATAGGCAATGCCATAGAAAAGCATGCCAAGAAAAACGGATTCTCTGTAGTGAGAGACCTTTGCGGACATGGAGTGGGACTGGAGTTTCATGAGGAGCCGGATGTGGAACATTTCGGACGCAAGGGCACAGGTATGCTGCTCGTTCCGGGAATGGTGTTTACCATAGAACCTATGATTAATATGGGTACATACAGGGTGTTTGTAGACGAGGAAGACGACTGGACTGTTGTGACAGAAGACGAACTGCCTTCTGCACAGTGGGAACATACTTTCCTTATGACAGAAAACGGTCTTGAAATCCTTACCTACTGATTTCTGATATTTAGATCTGATATTGAGACGGCAA
>JAXEBI010000188.1:0-5626 GCA_034094155.1 Phocaeicola sp. | reverse complement strand
ACTGCTTCCGGCAAGAACATTACATTCTCAGCACCGAAGAATGCTTTGCTATGGTTACGTGACAAGACCAAAGGAAAGGAAGAACAGGTATTTATCTACAGGAATAACAGACAATGGTTTAATTCTGATTTCTTATAAGGTAAATTCTACTGCTATAAGGGAAATGCGACAGGAGTTGAAGAATAATTGGAAGATAAAAAAATTGTGGAAGAATCAATAAAAGAATAATATAAAATCGGGTATGAAATGGAAAAGAGTGGAAACATGAATTACGTGTCTGCAAACAATGAATATCATGTTCCACTCCATGTTAAACCCATCCAATCGAAGAATTGAAAATCGACGAAGTCAAAGGAGGTGTTACCGATGCAAAGTTAATTATAAAATCAGAATTGAGAGAATAGAGGTATATTTCCTCTAATGTATTAATAAAAACAATTATAATAAAAGATTTTTATGAAAAAGTCAGTTTTTAAATTTTTATTTGCAACAGCATTTACATTGGTAGCTGGTTATAGTGTTTATTCTTCACAGCAGGATGCTGAAATGTCAGACTTGGCTTTGGCTAATGTAGAAGCATTGGCACAAAGTGAATCTAATTGTGCTGAGTGGATAAAAAAACAATGTTATTTAGTTTTTACTACCGATTATGGAATTGATTATTATGCTACATGTCCTGAAACTACAATGGGTGGAATCGGAGAATGTGGAGCTATAGAATCTCATAAACCTGCTGGTATGTCAATAATTAGTGAATGTCTAGAATGTATACGTGAATATTAAATTATTCTCATTAGAATATTTAATAACTTTAAAAACAGTTTTAATGATTTAAAGAAGATCTATTTATAACTTGCGTATTCGGTAAGATCCAAAGTGCGCAAGTTATTTTAAAATTTTTATTTAACATTATCATTTAAAGAAAGATGAAGCCTATTATATTATTAGTTCTGCTTATATCCTTTTTTACTGTTTCATGTGATAGAGTTACAGAAAAATCTTCTAATATCGCTCTGAAATATATTACAGATTCATGTACAGTCATTTCACTTGAAAAGAAGGAATTACCTATAGATTTGCTTTATCCTACAGATATTCAGGTTGTGGATACATTCCTGCTGATTTTACAACATCATAATGAAAATATTATACAGGCATATAGCACTTTGTCATTAAAACATCTGGGAAGTTTCCTTAAAAAGGGAAGCGGGCCAAATGAGGTTATGACTTTCGGATTGATAGCACAATCGTATACAGAGTCGGGAAATCCCAAAGTTATAATACAGTCCTACCCTAATTATCTGGGTGTTCTTGACATAAAACGTTCTCTTGAATCAGGACAGACGGTATATGATAAACAATATAAATTTGAGACCCGTTTTGGGAAAGAACTGTTTTTAGCCTCACATAGTGTCTATGTTTTGGATTCTTTAAATCTGATGATGACAAAAGACCCTTTACGCTCTGGAGTTAAGAAAGACAACAATTTCTTTTGGGAGTTTTATAATACGGATAAGGACATTATAACCCAACGGTTGAAATATGAAGATTTTCCTTATATAAATTCTTTTTTGAAGGAATCTTACAGGGCATTAAAACCAGATCGTTCAAAGGTTGCATTATTCTATAGATTTTTCGATATGGTTTCCATAGCTGATTTAAAATCAGGAAATGTTGTACAGATTATCCCGGAGGGTAAATCTATAAACTCAAGTATAGTAAAAGACATTGATTCACGTTGTCTATACTATAAAATGGGTAAATGTACGGATGATTATATATTTGGTCTTTATGCAGGAGGGTTAAGTGTATTAAAGGAGAATGATTCAAGGTTTAATGAAAACTGTTCTTTGAGGGTTTATGACTGGAACGGGAATTTATTATATAATTATCCATTTGGTGATAACATAAGGATGTTTACGGTAGATGAAGATCAAAGATTCCTGTATGCAGTAACAGATTCTGATTCTATAATCAGATATGATTTGAAGAATGTGTCTGTTTCAAAAAATCTTAAGTTTCAAGAGGAATAGAAAAGTAGATAATATTAATCATTCTGCGGTTTTACCATCAGGCCTATAACACTGAATAACGGGATATCTGATTACATAGAATTTCATCATTTCTCATTTGGGGCATTAGCGGTAAGGAGAATTGGGTATAGATTTAATTTAGGTACATTTATTCTTTAGAAGGAGTCAGAAAGTAGATAATTTGTAATAATAAAATATAAGTCATATTTGAATGAAGTATTTATGAGAACACACTACGGATATGTGCTGCCGAAATATTGGCCGGCGGCGAGAAGAAAGATGATACTTCCGGAAAGGAAGGAGTGGAAACATGAATTACGTGTCTGCAAACAATGAATATCATGTTCCACTCCATGTTAAACCATTTAAATAAAAGAGGTATAACGAATACAAAAATAATGACAATTTTGGAGCGATGCAAATCGGGATTGGTCGCTTAATGTGTGAATAAACAAAAGTAATTAACAAATAAATTTAGATTTATATGAAAAAGAGAGTATTTAAATTAGTTTTTTCATCAGCATTTGTTTTGGTAGCCGGATATAGCGTATATGCTTCACAGCAGAATGCTGAAATGTCGGATTTGGCTTTGGCTAATGTGGAAGCATTGGCTGGTGGAGAAGAAGCAACTTGTACTTTCTCTCATGTAGAAAAAGATCAAGCAACAAATAAACTAAACTGTTCTGGAAATGGTTCTCTTTGTTGCTCAATGTAATTAATTATAGTTTATAAGAGTGCATTTTCCTTTGTATAAATTTATTCAAAGGAAAATGCGTCTACTATTTAGCAAAAAAAACAAATGAAAAATATAATTTTACTGTTAAGCTTATGCATGGTGTCGTGTGTTCATGTATCTGAAAATATGCGGCATGGGGCAAAAGATATGATTTCATTTTCTAATTCCAATGTTGAAAATAATGAATCATTATTTGATGTCAGATATATTAAACCGGCAACAAACGATTCTTGTTTGGTTGGAGCTATCGGACAAATAGAAATGGTATCAGATTCCTTTCTAATCATTTTGGATATTAATAATTATTCCCTTTATGCTTTTTCACCTGAGGGTAAATTCTTGTCCACTATAGGGTCAAAAGGAGATGGTCCCGGAGAATATATAAAACCATCCTCATTTTTTGTTGACAAATTGAGAAATCGTATAGGTATTGTTGACATTGGCAGACAAAAGGTTATATATTATCGAATGAAAGATTTTTTGTTCCAGTCGGAAAAAATGTTACCATTTGAGACCAATAGTTGTGCTGTTGCAGAAGACGGTAACATTCTTTGGAATAGTATAGGCTATGATTCGAGTGATACTGGAGATAATTATTTTGTATTGACAGATAGTACTTTTCAGATTCTTGAGACAGCAGTTGAAAAACAATTTAAAAGTGGGTATGGATTTGGAGACTCTCGTAATGTTTATGCATTTCAAGGGAAGACGTATGCGTTTTCTCCTTATGATTCAGGTGTCTGGGAAATAGGAGACGGTTGTGTTGAAAAACGTTTTGAATTGGATTTGGATGATCATACAGCTCCTCCTTATTTATTCCTTATGGAAAAAAGCAATGGTGGACAAAACCCTTACTTTAGAGCTCTTGAAGAATCTGATTATGTATCGTATTATACTATCCGAGAGTTTGCGAATTATTGCAGCGTGTTGTATATTGTTAATAATGAAAGATTTGTCGGTTTCTTTGACAAACGTACAAAGTCTTCTTATTTATATACTTTAGAACTATTCGGGAAAATGTTAAAGGTGGGTGACATGAGTTATTTGGCATCAGGCTTTTTAAATGACTACAGTGTGTTCCCTTTAAATATTTCAAATTTATTAGAAATGAGGTCGGATGGATATTCTTTTAGTAAGGACTTGGATATTCTTTTACAAAACTCTTCTCCTGAAGATAATCAGATTCTGATGTGTGTTAGAATGAGGTGACTCTAATACGGTAAACTTGTGCATAGCTGATAATTTTGAATAGTTAATTATAACAATATTAAAAACAAATTTTACGAAGATTATCAAGACATTATTTGTGATTACATTCGCTTTGGTAGCTGTTGCTATCGTGTATTATACATCGTTATTTTAGGTTCGTTTTTACAATGGTTAGAATTATTTTTGCATTGCTTATGTGTTACATATTTGTTGGATGCAATACATCTGACAAAGGAGATTTAAAATTAATGTCAGTAGTAATTGATAAAAAAAGAAATGATGAGCCAGCCAGGTTTGATTCTTTCTTTAAGTACAACCACTATGTAGCCCTTGAAACAAATGATTCATCCTTGATTGGCTATGCAAAAAAAATAAAGTTTTACAAAGGTAATATTTACATACAAGACAAAAAAGACAATAAAATTGTAGCCTTTGATTCTATTGGAAATTATTTATGTCAATACAGCCATTTGGGTCAGGGACCGGGTGAATACACAGGTTTGTGAGATTTTGATATACAAAATGATACACTATATTTAATGAGCAGATTTTCAGGCTGTATTCTGAAGTATGGCTTACATGACAATCAATATTATGGTCAGGAAGAAATACAAAAAGCAGAAGGATTCCATATATTGAAGAATGGCGGCTATGCTTTGAATTTGGGATTGGGAAGAGCCGACAATAGTAAGAATAAATCATATAAAAGTTATGCCGTATTTCATTCCGGCAATCCTGTATACAAGGATATACCTTTTAATGAAAATCTCTTGGGCAGAATGTATTCTTACGGTGAAGGACATAATACTTTTTATGAATATTCCGATTCTGTTTTTACCCATTTCCTTTTTAATGATACAATATACAAAGTAAGGCCAACAGATGGAAGGCTTACACCTTATATGACAATTTCTTTAAATGAGAAAAAAATAGGACTCGACGCGTCGGAAAAGGAAGTATCCAAACTTATAAAGGAATCGGTTCCTTCAATGTTTGCATTCTATAAATGGGAAAATCACATGTGTTGTTCATTTTTCTATGCAGATAATCCCCGAAAATATGTAATCTTCAGAAACGATGGAACAGTTTTGTACTGTGGTCGTTTTAATCTCGACAGGAATGGACTTCCGATAAGGATGGTATCTTATGATTCGGATGTTTCATCAAAGCAGATGATGAGTCTGGTTTATCCTAATGAAATCTTATCCGTTTATAAAAGAGCTGACAGTAATAATGTTCTATTAGGAAACATGGTTTCAAGCCTCCATGAAGAAGATAATCCTGTTTTGGTGTTTTACGATTTTATTGAATAAGGTTTTATAAAAAAGGAAGATTGAATTTAAAGTCTGTTTTTTTTTTGTTATGGTTATGGATTTACACTATAAGAGTGATTTATAACCCGTTGGTGGAATTAAATTGATAAAATAAATCGTTCAGGTATTAAGTATTGTGCATGACAGATAGATGCTATATTAACGTGAGTTCGATATAAGATTAGAAAATAGACAGTTGTCCGTCATTGACAAAATTTACATCAATGGCGGGCTTCTTCTCAAAAAAAGCAGTATGCCGCAATAGCCGACAAGGAGTTGGCTATAAAGTTGTTAAAAGAACGATGTCTGGAGTGTTCTATCTGAGCAATATTCTT
>JAXEBI010000187.1:0-6600 GCA_034094155.1 Phocaeicola sp. | reverse complement strand
TTCTTGACCGATTTTTCAAGCTGTCTGGTACAAGACCAAACAAGAGGATAAATGCTAAACTTGTCAAAGAACTCATTGATATAGCTGCCTATAGGGCAGCGTAGAAATATTTACAAATAAAAATTTTATAACTAACTATTGATCTTTATTATATGAATAAAATATTTTTAGGTATTGGTATATTATCAGTTGTATCTTTTTTTGAATCATGCTCCAATGATTTTGAAGAATCAAGCAATAATGGACCGAAAGAAGTGATATTTACAGTAAAAGATTTTGAAAGAGATAATAGTTCGAGAACAAATTTAGAGATAACGGAAAACGGAGCAAGTTTTACTTGGGCAGCTAATGATACAGTCGGAGTCTTTCCTTCCCAGGGTGATCAGGTCTCTTTTGTTATGCAGGCAGGATCTGGTACAGGAAGTGCTTCATTTAATGGTGGAAGTTGGGGACTAAAAGAAAGCTCTACGTATTATGCGTATTATCCTTTTAGCAGAAAGTATTTTAATGGCCAGAACTCTGATAGTAATATATGGGTAAATTATACAGGTCAGTCACAAGTTGGAAATAATGATACTTCAATAACTGGTAATTATGATTTTTTGTGCGCTACAGGTTTGACACCTGAGGATGAACGCTTGCTCTTTCAGTTTGAACATTTGGGTGCAATGGTTCAGATTGTAGTGAAGTCTACCGAAAGAATTGATATAAGGAAAATCTCTCTTGCTACCGAAAATGAGGAGTTTATGATTGATGGCTATTATAATCTTAAGGATGAATATCCAGTGTATGTTCCAATAAAAAAGAGTAAGACTATAAGTCTGGCAACAAAGAATCTTGTTTGCGATACAAATACTATGGCTGTAGGATATATGATGGTTCCTCCAACTAACCTGACAGGTAAGAATCTCACTATTAGAGTGTATGACGAATTCAATAGAATGTATTCTTATAAATATTCTGTTGCAGGTGAGTTTAAAGCAGGAAAAATATATAGTCTAAAGGCTGCTGTAACTCCAAGCACTGAAAATCCAGACGAAATTTACGATAAGATGGAACTCAGTTGCAATATGGATGCTTACCTGAAGGATAATAGTAATTTGGGAGAGAATCTTAATGTTTCAGTTTTTGCTGATTTTTATAATGAAGGTGAATTGCTGATGAAGCCTTTCGTTGCAGATAAAAATGGAAATATGAATTACTCCGGAGGAACTATGTATTTGCCTCAGGATCATGACTTGACATTATATGCTATATATGGTAGACTTGCAAATTGGAATGAGAATGAATTAATGCCGGCAGTTTATAAATATACAGTTAGAAATGAACAGTCAGAAGCAAATTATTTTGAGAATGACCTTATGTATGCTGCCAATAAAGTGACATCGGATGGAAATAATTCAGAAATTCTGTTCTCTCATGTATGCTCTGGTATAAGAATAGGTATTAAGGCTGCTCCGGAAGCAAGTCTGTTGGCTGAGAAGCAGGTTGATGTTACATTGAATAATTTGTATATTTCAGGTAATTTAAATATGAAAACCGGAGATCTCAGTCCTGCAACAGATACATCTAAGGGTATGATTGATCTTGGTAAGGTGAATTTTGTAAATAGTTTTGGCGATACCGATATTTATGCAAAAGCAACGGTAATTCCACAAAAACTTGAACGTGGTACTGAACTTATAACCATACGGAACGGTAACAAGGTATTTAAATATACTATTGATAAATTGAATGGATTAACACTTGAGCCGGGTAAAATCCATACATTTGAAATAGAAATAGACGGCGACAGTAATATTTCTGTTACAACTTCTATTGCAGAATGGGAAGTCGGTGAAACTATTATCGTTGATTAATAATATTCAGTTCCGTAATAATGTATAAAATAAATGGGATGTTATGTTGGTTTTTACCAAAGTAACATCCCATTTTTATAATGTATAGTATATGTTTCTTTTTAATGTTTCCTTTAAGTACATGACAAAAAATTTGAATACATCGAATTTGGGTGTGTATGTTGGTCGTAACAGCACGTCTGAGATTTCCTCAAGACCATACTTGACCAATGACTTAGCCCTTCGCCCATGCTTCAGAATTTTTATCGGTTTAACGTATATATCTTTATGTTCACCAACGAGATACGCCCATACAAGAGCAATGCATACCATCGCTACCAGACGTGCGATACGCCCTCTGTCACGCAGGTGTGTATCCTCGATGTTGAAGCCCGAAGATTTCATGGCACGGAATGCCGTTTCAATCTCCCAGCGTTTTTTATAGGTAGCTACTCCATCTTCAGGTCGGTTGAAACAGATCAGAATCTGAAGTTCCGGTATCCCGTCAGAGTTCTTGATTCGACTTCCGGCGAGATAGACATACTGCCCTTTATGCAAAAAGAGCTTGTAGTAGAATTTCTCCTATCCGACTTTAAGAGAATTGAAGAGCCGCCACACTCTGATTCTTTCTCCTGTGGAGGGCTTGACAACCCCAATATCCTGCCGGGTACGGATATAGTATCGAATCCTGTTGTCGTTAAGCCATCCTATCTACTCCTTGCCGATAAACTCGCGGTCGGCCACAAGGCAGTCTATGCGATTATGTCCAAAAAGTCGGATGAACCGTTCCATGATAGCCTTGCGTTCCTCCCAATTGGAATTGCCTCGTTTGTCCAAAAGGTTGAACAGCAATGGAAAGGCAATGCCTTTGTAAGTGATGCCAAGGGTGAGTATATTGATGTTGAACTCTCCGAACTTCCAGTTGGTGCGGTCCATACTCAGAACCAAACCATCCTTAATAGGAAGCAACGAAAAGATCATCCTTGCTACCAGATCAAGGTCCAAGGCATAGTTGGCGATGAATCGTTGAATGCGACGCATATTGGAATCACGCTCAACCGACGTAGGCATTGCCGAAGCAGTTTGTGAAGGCTCACAATCTGTACCACACAAAGTGCATGGAGCATATAAGCCATAAGCTTAATGCGGGCCATATTCATAGAATTTCCAAAATACTCTTGCATAATCGGGAGGATGTGGTTATCTTTGACCAAGTCCTTTGAATCAGTAGTCTTCATAGAAAAAACGGCGAACTTTTCTTTAAAGTTACTGATTTTAATGGACTTTTACAAAAAAAAATCTATTAATAATTAGATATCTAACAATAGAATTCTAATTTTTGTCATCTACTAAAATGTTTCCTATATGTTTTCTTGTTGTTAATTGACAATGTATTGAATTTTATTTAAGTTTGCATTATTATGAATTCTTGTATATGGAACATTGTATTGTTTGTAATATTTATGGATATAAATAATATAAGGAACAGCATAAAAAAATACTATCCAGTGACAGATGAATCAATAGAGCAATTGTCTAGACATTTTAAGATACACCATTTCCCGGCAAAACATATTATAATAAGAGGTGGAATTATAGACAGAAATGTCTATTTTATTGAGAAAGGATTGACCCGTTCTTATTGTCTGGTAGATGGTGTAGAACATACCACATGGTTTTCCAAAGAAGGCGACATAACATTCGGTTTGCTTTGTCTTTATCATAATGTTGCAGGATTTGAGTTTGTAGAAACTGTTGAGCCAACGCTTGCTTATTCAATATCTGTTAATGTACTTAATGAACTATATGACAGAAATATTGAAATTGCAAATTGGGGTAGGGTGGTCCATCAGGAATGTTTGCTTTCATTACAGTGTGTCAGAATAGATAATCTTACTATGACTGCAAAAGAAAGATATCAGGCACTTCTTCGTACATTCCCTGATATATGTAGTAGAGTTAATTTAGGATATATAGCTTCATTTTTAGGTATATCGTTATCTACATTGAGCAGGATTAGAGCGGAAAGATAAATGTTGGAAATATATTTTGACCTACATCAAAAAAAAGTTGTTTTACCAATTCTAATTTTGTGGTCAAAAAAAGCCATGAAAGATTTGTCTGTAATTGAAAATGAAAAACGTAATGTAGGACTTGATGTTGTAAAATTTATAGCAATCTTTATGATGATAGCAGTTCATTGTACAGATAACGTGAGTCCGGTCGAAAGATCACAACCGTGGTATAATTTATGGGGTAGTTTTTATGGTTCGTTTATGCGTCCCGCCATACCTTTATTTGTAATGGTAACAGGAGCATTGCTTCTACCTGTAAAACAAAGTTTGTCAGATTTCTATGCCAAACGATTGTCCCGACTTGTTGTCCCATTTCTTGTATGGTCAGTATTATATAATTTGTTTCCATGGATTACAGGTTTGCTTGGTTTTTCTCCATCGGTAATAAATGATTTTTTTGTATGGGCAGTTCCGGACCAGTCTTTTACATCATCTCTGCATAATATACTAATGATTCCGTTTAATTTTTCAATGTATGCTGTACAGATGTGGTATGTATATCTTTTGATAGGCCTTTATCTTTACATGCCTGTTTTTTCTGTCTGGATAAGGCAAGCTTCTGTTAACGAACAGAGGTTTTTTATTGTAATTTGGTTTATCTCTCTTTTTGTTCCATATTTACGTGAATATCTTACAAAAGATCTATGGGGTACATGTTCATGGAATGAGTTTGGATTATTTTACTACTTCTCGGGTTTTAATGGATATCTTTTACTGGGATATTATATTATTCACAATAGAATTACTGTAAGCTGGAAAAAACTGTTTTGGATTGGTGTACCATTATTTGTAGTCGGATATTGTATTACATTCTTTGGATTCAAGTCAATGACAGCTGTACCTGGGCAATCAGTAGAGTTAGTTGAATTGTTCTTTACATATTGTACTCCTAATGTTCTTATGATGACACTTCCTATATTTATGTTATTTCAGAAGATTAGAGTTAACTCCGATATTGTAAAGCATTTTGTTGTTATTGTTTCAAAATGTACATTGGGAATCTGGGTGTCTCATTATCTGTTTCTTGGACCTTGTTATATGTTTATTGAATCACTATCTGTACATACCATGGTAAAATTGCTTATCTGTACAGTGTTATTATTATCCATAACTTGTACATTTGTATATATTGTCAGAAGAACAGGGAAGTTGGGCCGATTGATTATGGGGTAGTAAATAACGTAAGTTCGACGAATTCAGAACAAAGTAAGCTGTGTGTCAATCGTTCGTGAAACATTGATACACGGTTTCTTTGGAAAGCAACAATATGCAGCTAATGCACCCAATAGGTTAACAATGAAATTATCAAATGTCCTGTGCCTTGAGTGTTCCACCTGTGCTATATTTTTAAGTTCGTCATTGATAGTTTCGATAATGGCTCTTTTCCTGAGAAGCGGCTTGTCTGAAACGGACTTCAAAGCTCCTTTCATATTGCTTTTCAACTTGGTTATAAGTTGTATTCCGTCAACGAACACTCTCTCAAACAGGTTCTTGCTTATGTATCCTTTATCACCTACAAGCTTCCTATAGACAAACTCCACAAAAAACTTGTACTCAAGAGGTTTATGGTCGTCAATATCACCGGGAGTAATCATGAAGTTCAGTAATTCTCCACGCTCGTTGCATGTCAGATGCAACTTAAATCCGAAGAACCAGCCCATAGAACATTTGCCTCTTTGTGCTATTCCTTTGAATATCTTGTGGATATGGATTCTCTGATTCTTGCATACACTTAAGGGGGTACTGTTAATGAAGCTGATGCCTGTGCACTTGCCCAAAAGTACCTTTTTAATGAACATAGCTAGCGGGATAGCCACTTCTTTTTCCAGTTCCACAAAGCGGTTATATGAGACAACTTTTGGAAAGAGATGACGCATATGTTTGCAGATCTTTTCCAAATAGAAATGTTTCAGACAACGATAACCATATTTTAATAGTGAAAAATGACCCTGATAATGAAAACAAGCTGAACCTGACAATAAACAGAAAGCCGATTGCCGACTGGTTCAAAGAAGAATGGCATAGGCTCAGATATGGAATAAGACTATCGCAACAACAGGAGAAGAAAAAAACAACGGATTCAAACTTTAATAGAAACGATATAAAAGAGGTTGTCACAAAATAAAATTTAGAGATAGGCTTACTTACAATCTGTAAGCTACAACATAAAATCTCCTGCTTTTAGTCCTATAATTGCAATAAACAAGGGCTAAAGCAGGAGTTTTTTACTTCTAAGTTTCAATCTATAAGATTTTTACTTTTGCAATTCTTTTTTTTGAGACAGCCTCTTTATTTTATATCTGTGGTTATTTGATATACGTTGTCAATAAGGATATAGTCGTAGCCTCTCAATTTGCATTGTTCCAGATTATATCTGTTGGATTTAATCATCTCATCGGCAACAATATCTGTAGACAACCTTTTCTCTATTACGCTTTCGTTTTTTACAATGTCCGCAAAGTGCTGTTTTATATATTCTTTACTGAATATCAAACAAATGTATTTTATATCACACAGATAATCATCCGCAAAGTCTTTTTCCCAGCCGAACGGTATATAACATCCCTCTACAATCAGGTTCTGTCCGTTTTCAACGCAGGTCTTTACGATTTCCCGTACAACAGGCCACAAAAAATCTGTCAGAGCCGAATCTGGGCTTTCTGGCGACAGGCTTGTCTGTCCGCTCC
>JAXEBI010000186.1:0-38422 GCA_034094155.1 Phocaeicola sp. | reverse complement strand
CGCTTCAATCCTGACAGGTTGAAGGAACTCGCACCCGAACAGTTCAAGACAATCAGCGCCAAACTGCCACCACAGGATGACATGATAAAGGACATCATCTATCAGGAAAGACGTTTCCCTTTGAGAACTGTTCAAGACATTCACGGAATATATCTTGTTTCAAGCAAGGAACTGGAAGAATCTCTGATCGAAGGAGTACGGAACCTGGATGCTGCGGCAAATGAACTGCTGGATGGCATCTGCCTGTTCTGCTCCACACAGGAACTGCGCTATCTTACGGATGCAGAACTGATAGAAACAATCTACGCACAATAAAAAGGAGGAACAAATATGAAAACCGGAGACATTGTATTTCTGAGACGTCCCTATAAGGGATACCGTGCCGTCGAACTGATGGAAAGACTGGAATGCCGCTGGCTGGTCAGGATTGTCGAGAGCGGTCTTGAACTGGAGGTATATGAAGATGAAATTATATCAGAATTTTAATACGGATAAAGTGTTATGGAAAAATATCAGTTTGCATTCCATTCGGAAATAATCGGCTATACCTCTCCTCATATCGGCGAGGTCAGAAAAGCCATACACAGAAAAGTGGAAAAGGAAAAGTCTGTCGCCATAAAGAATGATATTGAGCTGCACATGTACAAGGTGCATGACGGCATACCGGTTCTCCTTAACACCTGCTACCTGTATGATGAAAAAGGATGTATGGTACACGGAAGTATCAAGGGAACCAAGGATTATCTGCTTGAGACATGGAGATACCATACAAACAGACATTCCAAAGGTTTCAGTTCCACAAGAATCAGGCCCTGCACGACAAGCAGGGCTTTTTCGTTTGTATAACTCTTAAAATCAGGAATCATGAACCAGACATTACAACTTACAGACTATATTCCACAGTATGTAAGCCTCTACTACGTGGACTACCGGGATGACCTTGATGAGCATGAAGACATTCAGGAGGAATGCATCCGTTCCAACAATATGGAAAACTCTATGAAGAGGCATACGATTTTTTCGTATATTTGCTGCATTGGTACCAATTATATTTATTGTATTAAACTGATTATTAAATATAAATATGCTTATAACACGCGACATTTTAAATAAGGCATTAGAAGATAAAGTGCCACTTTTTCATGATGGAGATTACATTGATGATGATGTTCTATATGATTTGTTTTATGCTCAACCAATACTGAAAGATTTGCCCAACGGGAAAAAAGCTTTGAGAACTCTTATTCCCAAAAGTGATAGAAATATTTTGTGTGCTGAATTAAAAGAACGTACTAAAAATCTTAAAAAGGAATTTGAATTTGAGAAAGTATATTATAGCGCAAAATGTAAGTCATGTGGCAAAGAGTTTTCTATTTATATCACAAAAAGCCAAATCATTGATAGAAGGTTTAAAATAAGTAATAGTACCAACATTCATTTTACTAATATTTTATCAAGATACCCTGATAGATATTATTTATTTCGACCTGCATTTAAAGAATTATATAGTATTAAATTTGGCAACTCATATAATATGTATGTTTGCGAATCTTGTATTGACAAATTTATTTCCGATTCAATGCAAAATGCAGCTGATTTTTTAGAAAGAAAGGATAAGTTTGATTGGTTTCTTTCAGAAGAAAGTTTGGGTGATTGGAAAAGAAAATTATTTAGAATAGAAATAGCTCATTTCAGATTAGAAAATGGAAACGAAATTGAAGATGGGAAAAAAATTCGTGCTGCTAATGGAGAGGTTTGGACTGATGAAAAGTATAATGAACGTGAAAAACGTGAACAAGAGGAACGAAATCATCAAAGAAAACTCGAAGAAATACGCCGTCAACAAAAGCTTGACGAAGAAGCAGAACGCGAGAGGACAAAAAAAGCAAATGAATTATTTCTTGCATGTCATCAGTCAAATACTCCAACTCAGAGATATATTGACAGGTTCTGTAATAAACATTCCAACATTGATATAACAGACGAGGAAAACCATAGAGAAGCACTTTCACCTGAAGGAGTGAATTATGAAGTCATTCAAAAACACAATAGTAAACTATATAAAGAATATCTTCAATCACCTCTTTGGAAAATCATATCATCAAAAGTAAAATGGAATGCCAATTATCGTTGTGAAAAATGTGGTTCTAACAAAAATCTTGTTGTACATCATACGTCTTACGAATTTAAAGGTATAGAGTTTCTTGCTTTTCATACACTTCAATGTTTATGCTCTAAATGTCATGAAAAGGAACATGGAAGATAGAGTATTTCTGTATTTTCAATTATATACTTATTATGTCTTTAGCGACTAACGTATGTAGCCACATATTACATACGTTAGTAATCAATCATTAGATACGTTAGTGTTAACCAACGACTAACGTATCTAATAATCTGCAATAAAACTTTGTCATTTCAAATAAAATTGTAACTTTGCCGTTACAGTCCCCATTAATAAAAAAAGGAGGTCAGTATGTACAAGTACAAGCTCGTAAAGAAAATCAATCCGCAGGATAAAGCAGCACCAAAGAAATGGTATGCAATTCCTATCAGCGAAGTTCCACAGACTGTAAAAGCCATGACACGTGCAGCTACGGAAAACACAACAACCGCTCCCATAGAAATGGAAGCCGCTCTTGAATTACTTGGAAGACACGCACGTCAGCAATTGCAGCAGGGACACACAGTAAGAGTTGGTGATTTAGGTACTATACGTGTTTCATTTAAAAGTGACGGCGTAGAAGACATTACCGATTTCAATGCTGGAGCAATGATTAAGAATCCACGTATCATATTCACTCCAAGCAAGGAATTCCGTGAAAGTGTACTCCAAGGTATTCAATTCCAAAATGCCGGAGTATTGGACGAAGGCATCAGCTATGCCAGCCTTTCAGATTATAAAAAAGCAAAAGGCATTACTTCCGGTGGAAGTGATGACAGCGGTGGAAGCAGTACCGGGGGCAGTGGTACTGGAGAAGATGGAGAAGGTGGATTTAGTTAATAGCCATCTAATATCAATAACAAATATAAGCCTGTTTCTTTTTCAAGTCAATTAACATGGGACTGGATGACTTAAAGAATGAACAGGCTTATTTAATCATCTTATAATGCTACAGTTGTTCTGACGTAGAATCCAATATTGAATTCTCTTCTATAGTAATAACACCTTTATAATTTTCTATATTTAAAGGTGGTAATATTATTTCTGAGATTTGTTCTTTTATTATCTAGATTTTTAGAGTATAAATCAAGTAGTTTAAAAAAGAAAGTTTGCATTTCTTGGATTATTTCTAAAAAATCTGATAACATTTCAATAATTTCGTCTCTATCCAGATAGTTTAAGGTTTTATTGTATGAATTGAAGTCAGGATTAAAATGTGCAGCAATATCATTTCTAATCTTTTTTCCTATATTTTCGATTTTATGTTTTTTCTTAAATAATCTTATTTTCTCAGACAAAGACTGACGTTCGTCATCTAACAAATTCATAAAATCGTTACTAATTATATTGTTTATGCAAGTATTATGTTTATTATAAGTAATAAAGAACTCATATATCAATAAATATGACTGTTTCCCGTGAAATTTATTGTACCATTCATTATCATGTGACAATATACAATCGCGACAATTAGTTATTGTATCAAGAAATGTAATCGATAATAAATCATTAATCTTTAAAATATCTTGAAATTTTGAGACCATTAATCGTGGTTCCTCATATTGTTTATCTTTACATATAGAAGATAGTTGATTTACAATTTCATGATACATTCTCACTCTATTAAATCGTTCTTGAGCATCTATTATATAATTATTTTCTATTTGCATATATAACTCGTACTCAGCTTCATTTAGTTTAAATGTTATTTGTTCAATCATATTTTTTATTTATTTGTATTGTTAGAACAGGCAATATTACCTGATGACGCAAATGTATTCAATATTTTTTGGTACAAATAATAATTATTTTGTTTTTCTGTGTAATATGGTAGAACAGAGCAGATTATGTTATATTTACCGGAACTAATGATAAAACTATATCTCTATTTCATCTATATTGAAAGATAATTGCAAATTATCTTCAATATTCCTACTTAACTTTTGTCGTTTAATCTCCTCTAAAACTCTTAATCTTCTCTTTCCTTTATACATATGGGAACAGATTTGCCAGCCAATTCCTAGGTTTTGAACTGTAACGTATGCACTATATGATTTCATTTTAAACTCTTTAATGGTTACATATTTTTGTGCTTCAGCATATAGTTTTTCAATTGTCCATTTGCGCTTAATCGGTGGTTTACACATATGAATACATATTTCATTAAGCCATTTTTCCCTAACAGCCGTCGTGTATGCACTTCCATCATTCTTTTTAAAATCTGATTTAGTTTTATACAATAAGGCTCTCTCTTGACATTTTTCTTTTGTCCAATAATTATTACTCTTATGCTTAAATTTCATGTGTGAGCATATTTTATCTAATAGTTTTGCTTGTTTAGCGGCACTATAAGCAGCCTTACTATTATTACAAAATTCACTCCTGCTTTTATACTTTAATGCTTCTGCTTGTAAAGATTCAAAAGTCCATTTCCTTCGTATAGATTTAGTTCTTTTCAGTTCTTTCTTTATCGGCATTGAGGAAAGCATATGTAAACAAACTGTATCAAGCAATTTATTCTTTCGTGCATAATTATAAGCAGAATAACAGTTTTGAGCAAACTCCTTTCTTGTGTTATATTTCAAAGCCTCAGTTTTTACCTTTTCGAGAGTCCATTGTATTGGTTCTGTTATTTTAGAAACCATATGAGCTGAGACCTCATCATACCAACCATTTCTTACAGCACTTGCATATGCTCCACTATATTTTTTTATAAACTCAGCTTTTGTTTTACATCTCTTTCCAGCTTCTAGACATTGTTCTTTTGTCCATTTTATAGGCTTAACAGGTGAAGTCATGTGTGCAGAAACCTCATCATACCAACCATTTTTTACAGAACTACTATAAGCACCATAATACCTCGTTATAAACTCACTTCTTGTCTGACATTTTTTTCCAGCCTCTAAGCAACGTTCTTTTGTCCAAAATAGAATTTTACCACCTAACGCGCCCGTTTTTGCCTTATTTAGAATATTCCAACCTTTGTCTATATAGGATTGTAAAAATGAATTTTCTAATTTCTGTGCAACAGCCTTATCTGTATATTCGTTTAATATCATTGCTATTGGCTGTAAATTACTGTCTTGTATATGTCGAAATACCGGAGATTTACTACTACTTAAATGGTCTTTCTTCCTACGACTAAAGTTATCTGTCAATCCTACATACACATAATTATCTGAGAATTCGAAAGCATATATACATCGCTTGAAAAGATTTCCAATCACCTCCATATGAGAACATATCTCATCCAACCAATTATTCTTGCTTGCGGCAGCCCAAGCACCAGAAGCAAAATCCTGAAAGTCTTTTCGATTAGTGTATTTAAGAGCTTCTTGATGACAGGTTTCTTTATTCCATATATTATATTTCCTTCGTATTTCCATATGTGAACAAATTTCATCCAGCCAGCCTTTTTTACATGCAGCAGTCCATGCTCCAACCGCATATTTAGCAAAATCACTTCTATTATTGTATTTTAAAGCTTCTTTCCTACAACTTTCTTTATCCCATTTATGCTGCCATTTTACAACCATATGTTTGCAAATTTCATCTAACCATCCTTTTTTCAAGGCAGCAGTATAAGCACCATTACTTTGCTTAGAAAATTCTGAACGGTTAGAATATTTCAATGCTTCTAATCTACATCTTTCTTTATTCCAATATCCACACGGAATAGAACGACCAAGCATATGTTTACAAATTTCATCAATCCAACCATTTCTTAGACAGCTATTATAGGCTGAAGAATATTTCTTGCTAAACTCATAACGCGATGAACATAAAGCTGCTACTCTAGAGCAATTATCCTTGTCATTCCAATATCCTTTCGGTTTCATATTTTCTTTAATCATAAATAAAACAGTTGGTTAGAAAAGAAGCTTTTAAGAACCACAAATTTAAGTTATTTAATTAACAAGACAAACCATATAAATATATAAATGTATCTTCATTGGTTGCCGATAGTATCAAAGAGTTTTCTTTCAGATAGTAGGAATTTGAAAATACACAATGGTGCATTTCTCGGATTACTCAATAAAATGATTATTACACGACTCATAGCATGTATGCTTGTCCATCAGACAAGAACTCAAGGTAATGAACTTGCCGAGATAAAAGAAACAACACATATCAAAGAATGCCGATATTACGGTAAATATAGAATAAATATTAAATACCCCACATATCACGTATAAATTTCTCTCCCTCAATTCTACCCTCGTCATAAAGTTCTTTTAGCAAATGATAGTTTGTTGTAGTTCTTGTCACTTTCATGTCGCCTTTAGGACGAATAACATAAACATATCCTTTATTCTCCAGTTCATCGATATAATCCAATATTTCATTATAGCTGATATAACGCATCACCAGCTGGTGTCTCAGTTTAGGATACTTATGTAAAAGGAACTTTGGCAAATAGAATTTCTTGTTTGGTTTCCTATACTCTTTTGTCTTTGTAAGAATTACCACATTATTAAAAAAACCATCTTCCTGGGCACGACATACCGGTATAGAATCGCATACGCCTCCGTCCAACATAGGGATACCGTCTATGTATTTTTCAGGACATAAAATGGGGAGTGAACAGGATGCCTGACATATATCCAATAGGCGTTCTTTATTTGTCCGTTCTTCAAAATACTCAGGTTCACTGGTAATACAATTACTGGTTACTATAACAAATCTGTCTTTAGAATTCTTGATTGCTTCAAAATCCAAAGGCATATATTTCTCAGGATAATCTTTTATGAGATATTGAAGATTTATATAACCTTTACCATTTAAGAAATGTCTCAGGCCAACATAATTATACTTCCTCAATAAGAAAATATTACAATAAAAAGAACGACTATATTGTTTTGCTATATATGACATTCCATTATTTGCTCCGGCAGAAACTCCGATAGTATATGGAAACTGGATTTCATGCTTCATAAAAGCATCAAGGACACCAGTAGTAAAGGCTCCTCGTAGTCCTCCTCCTTCCAATATAAGTCCTGTACTTTCTACTTTCATATATGGTTATTTTTTAAAAATAAAATCCTGCACTTGCATAAAATCCGACTTCTTTTGTGCGGCTTGAGTAGTCAATGGTAGCACTGATTGGACCAAGAACGCTGTTGTATGAATACTTCAATCCTGCTCCCCAAAAGTCTTTCCCTTTAAACAGATCTTTCATCTTATCGTCATGAAGCATATAGTTTCCTATACATGATACATAGTGTCTGTCGAATAATCTGAATCTGAAATCCACTCTGTATCCTAATGCCATTTTTTCCAGAATTTCTGTATTATGTATTCCATAGAATGCCTGCTGACCAAGGATGTATCTGTCATAACATTCCCCTCCGACTAAATTGTTGAAAATGGGGGATGTCTTGTCTCCCATGACAAATCTTCCAAATACTTCCGGTAGAATACATATTCTACTGTTCACACTATATGCAGCCTTTACTCTGAAAGTAAATGGCGCAAACATATAACAATCGTTACCGAACAGTCCATTAACATATATTTCCGGTGTGAACCTGACATTTACTCCACTGGTAGGTATTTCTCTATTATCCATTTTATCATATTCCAGATCCATACGACAGGAAAGAAAATGATCTTTCCCTATTTCAAGATTGGTATAATCTGTGGTGTACCATGAGGATATATTATTAAACCAGTCGTATTGCACACCTATTTTATATCTCAGATTCCTGTATGAATCATTGCGGATATACATTTCCAAATGATTGTTCAAGTATGAAAGATATCCCATATCTTCGCTGTGATTCCTCACCTTGAAATCCGTATACGAAATATTATATGCCAACCCAACTCTGTTCATATCTTTTACCCTGAGATTGTAGTCCAAATTCAGCCAGGCATTCTTGTTAATCTTGGCTGTAGCACTGATATTATGTTTCTTTCTTTCTCCTATAGTCCCCTCTGCGTTTAACAGTACAGACGCTATGTCTTCAGTGTTCAGGTGTACTCCGATACCTATATTACCCTTATTCTTTTCATGAACATAAAATACTAGGACTTGTTTCCCTTCTTCGTTTCCGATTATTGAATACGAAACTGAATCAAACAGTCCCAATCCCTGGAGGATAAATGAAAGTTCTTCTGCCTCAGAAAACAGTAGATTTTTGTTAGGTCTGATTTTCATCAATCTGTAAAGGCTCTTTTCATCAATTGTTTCCAAGCCGTCAAACTTGATTTCATCTATTCTATTATCTTTCTTATTTATGGTCTTTCCATTATTTTTTGTATATGTATATTCTCCTAAAGATTTCTTAAGTTTCAATATCTGATTCCAGTTCCTACGGGCAACCCTTTCTCCCATTGCAATCATGGTATCTATTGCCACAGGTTTAAAGTCTGCCGAGGTATATCCCTTCAAGCCTGGGTTCATGTATAATGTAACTTTCTGCTTGTTTTTCCTATATTTCTCCTCTCCGAGAAGAAAAGTGACCCTGTTTGCTATATCCATGAAACCTTTATAATCGGGTTTTTCAATAGCCTCTGTACTAAGGTCAACACCTATTGTGATGTCTGCTCCCATTTCTTTACATATATCTACGGGGAAATTATTGAAAACACCTCCGTCAATAAGTGCCATACCGTCACGATAAACCGGTTCGAATACACCGGGTACGGACATACTTGTCCGCATGGCCAAAGGCAAGTTTCCACTTCTGATTACAACTTCCTTACCTTCTACAAGGTCACCGGCCACACATGCAAAGGGTATGGGCAGACTGTCGAAGGAGGAGTGGTGATGAAAACCTGTTGTAAGACTTGTAAACTTGTTCAATATGCTTTGTCCTTTCACTACCCCGGAGGGTGTGGACAGCTTACGATCTTTGCCAAGCGGAATATTCACCAGATAATGTTCTTTATTGAATTTTGAGTCAAAAGAACGGTAGGGTCTTTGTATTTGGTCTGTGAGCAGAAACATCCAGTCCTGTTCCCTTACCATACTGTCGAGTTCGGCAGCTGTGTATCCTATTGAATAGAGGCCTCCAATGATTGCTCCCATACTTGTTCCACTTATATAGTCTATCGGAATTTCCGCTTCTTCAAGAACCTTCAGGACACCGATATGTGCCACACCTTTAGCTCCTCCACCGCTAAGTACAAGCCCTATTTTGGGACGACTACACTCTTCAGTCTCCGATGCGTTGATTTCTGTCCGACCGGAAAAGATGATAGAAACAGCAAGTAATATTATACTTACCGTACGTCCTTTTATATATTCAGATACTTTCATTACATTAAAAATATAGATTCAGTTATAACCATTTCTTGTCTTTATACCATTCAATGCTTTCCTTCAATCCTTCTTTAAGTTTATATCGGGGTACAAAGCCCAAGTCTTCGCATACGGGTGTTATGTCACATTTCCAATTCCTTTGTTTTAGTATCTTATATTTGTCGGTATTGAACATGGTATCAAATCGGAACAGACGGCTTATAATCTCCGATAACAGACATGCAATATATACCATAAAGCCCGGTAATCTTAAATGCACCACGGATTTCCTGCCTGTAAGTTCCTGTATGTCTTCGGCAAACTCCCTATCTGTATATACATCACCGTCTGACAGAAGATATTCCCTGTTTCTTATATTCTGATTTTCCATTGCATCAAAACATATTCGCGCAAGGTCTTTTACATAGATGAATGTGAGTTGTTGGGGCTTATACCCAATGCTGCAGTCTATGCCTGAATTTATACTTTTTATCTCATTTAGATAGTCTTTCTCTCCCGGTCCGTAAACACCTGTAGGCTTAAGAATAACATATGATATTTCAGATTGTTGCTTGACATATCTTTCTGCTTTCAGTTTACTCTTACCGTATTCGGTATTGGGGTTCTGTATGTCATCAATCTTTATCGGTGTATATTGTTTATCATCTTTACAGCCATAACTGCTAAGACTGCTCATCAATATGAACTTCTCGGGTACGGCATACATGTCAAGAGCCTTAAGCAGACGCTTTGTGTATTCTGCGTTTACTTCGTGAAACTCCTCTTTCTTCCTTGTTTTTGTTACTCCTGCATTATGAATTACATAATCCCAGGCTCCCCAAATCTCAGAATGTTTTCTAACACATTCTGAAAGTTCCTGCTCGTCCTCGTATGGCAGGTATATAAAATTCACTCCTTTTCCGAGAAGATTGCATTTATTGCTTCCGATTCTTATTCCCGCCCAGACTTCATAACCCCTGTTTAAAGCTTCATCTACAAGGAAACCACCTATGAATCCACTGGCTCCGGTAATAAGTATTTTTTTTCTTTGCATATATGTCTATTGTTTATGGGGATTAAAATACATCCGTCAAAAAGAACACTCTATAAATGAAAATGACCTTTATTTAAGGCTTTATCCGCATTATATTTGACTGTATAAAATTATTGTTTATGGAAGAGAATTGTAAAAAAATAGAACTCAAGTTGTCGGTTGGTTCAATTTGCTATGAAATATTCAGTAACGGAGACAATACATATAATGTGGTTCGTACACTATATATCCTCGGAATCCGCAAAACCATGAAATGGCAATCAGTAGGGAATGAAGAAATAATCCGTCTGGAGAAATATCTTACAGCAAATGCTCAAGTTCGACAAGGCTGCTGATGATGGCATCCGGTTTACGTCCCATGCTTTTATGTTGGATTTTATCCTTGCTATTCAACCATACAGCCTTGCATCCGACTGCTTTCGCAGGAACTATGTCATTTGTAAACGAATCGCCTACGACTATTGTTTCTTCAGGTTGTAACCCTAATCTTTCTATACCTGTTCTGTATATGTCAGGATTCGGTTTCCTTATTCCTTCCAGACCAGAATCGACTATTACATTAAAGTAGTCATATAGGCCGAAGTCTTTCAATACGGTCTCTATATTTCCATAAAAGTTGGATACGACCCCCAGCCTGTAATTCTCCGATAATCGCTTTATAACCAGTGCATTATCTTTCAGAACATCCAGGACATATCCGTAACATTCATCGGCTATGTCCTCCGAATATAGCAATAGCTGGCTTTCATCAACATCATGGGAGAATCTGTTACAAAGACATCTTAGCTGAATACCTATTTTAGTCTTCAGTACATCGTAAAAATTGTAGTCTTGTTGGATAAACTTTCTGACTTCAAGCTGTTTTTCGACAAATATATAAATCTCCCTGAAGTCACCCAAACTCACTGGTATGTCGTGATGAAGATAGCTTTCCCATATAAGTTCCATCCAGTGTATGCCATTGGTATCTATTGTTCCTCCATAATCAAATATTATTCCTTTAATGCCTTTGCTATCCATAATCAGTATTAATTTTATCTTAAAATTCAAATGTTTCTTCGGCCTCTTTCTGTATATAGTCTGCAATGTAAGATACTGCGATATCCCTGCACCTTGCAAAACTTGGCCAGTCATTAAAATCGATTATCTTGATTTCTCCTTTTGGGGTAATGACACAGTCGCCTCCGTATATGGGGACATTCAGAATTTTTGAAGCTTTTTCGCAATATTCCTTAAGCTGTTCTTTATTAAAACTGAAACCACGTGCTTTACCGTTAATCAGTTCCAGCCCAAATTTACTGTGAGACTGTTCCGTGGGATAGAATGAATAAAAGAATCCGGTATCATATACTCCATAGAATTTTATCAGATCCCCCACAATGTGTTCATTGATTACTGCTTCATTTATGTTCCTTCTCCTGAAATCTTCGAAAACCTTTTCGGCTTCTTCCCTGCATTCCACATAGACCACATCTTTCTTTACCATTGTGTGAGAACTTCCTCTCTTTATCCAGCAAGGGAAAGTGACCGTAGGAAATTCTTTTTGTGTGGAAACAATGATACTCTTAGGAGAAGGTATGTCATTTGCTTCAAAAAGCCTTGTCAGAACCTTTCTGTAGCAGTTCTCAATCCCAAATGCCGAGTTAATTACTTTGGTGCCTGATATTTCGATACCTTTCAAGAGTCTTATAGAGTCGGTGGAACGTACCATATTGAAAATTACATTGCTGTATTTTTTACTCTTGATAAATTCCTCCTCCGTATATGTCTCAACCTTGAATTTTCTGTTTCTTAGTTCATCAGCTACAGAAGAGAATATAGCCATGTCGTTATCCTCATGGTTTGGAGAGAACTCCCTGCTACGGCTTACGCCTGTTATTGTAATGTCTTTATTGTCAATCATCTGTACATTCTCCTTTTAAAAATAATTCTGCTTTTTCAATGTCTCCGGCATGATCTACATCCAGTATCTTTGTAAACGGATATGCTTTCAAGTGAAGACCGTCCTCAACAAGGTATCTCTGAAAATTACGCATACGTGACACGCCGCCCCCGATACATCTTTCAAGGGTAGGAAGTGATTTTCGTGTAAGACAGTATATACCTCCTGACACAAATTCCGTATTGTCGGTTGGAGAATCAAGAAAACCGTTGATGTACATATTCTTGTCTGTGGAAATAAAAAGCGGTTTCTCGTCGTCCACATAAGAGGTGACACCCATAACTCCATCCTCGCAGCCTCTGATAAACGAATTTATCATACAATAAAATTCTTCTTCTTTGAATATCGTATCGACTGTGGTTACACAGAATCTATCGTCGTTAATAGTACGGACTATTTCATAAAAACTATGTAGCGAACTTTCTGTAGTCTTTTCAATTATTCTTAAGGGTACATTCACCGTTTTCATCAGTTCATGCAGATAGTTGGATGTAAACCCTGATGTACTGTTAATTATAACAGATATTTCATCAGCTCCACAATTGGTAAAGACATTAATCAGACGTCTGACCATCGAAGTACCGTTTACGGGAACAAGCGGTTTAGGTATGTGTATTCCTTCGTTTAGCAGCCTGGAGCCTTCTCCGGCTGCTATTATTCCAAATTTCATGGTAAATCAAACCGTTTAGTCCAAGTAATCAGATTCATTTTCTCCTGCCATTTTCCTTATGGTCTGTTTTACAATTCTCCATTGCTGGAACAAGTCATGTACAGGTTCATGCTCATTGTCGTGCATAGGACTTTTACAGAAGAACGAAAGCCAGGTCTGTATTCCGTACATACCGGCTCTTAATGCCAGATCACTGAACAAAACGAGGTCGAGTGCTATAGGTGCGGCAAGAATTGAATCGCGGCACAAGAAGTTCACTTTTATTTCCATAGGATATCCCATCCAGCCGAATATGTCAATATTATCCCATGCTTCCTTATTGTCCTTGCGTGGAGGGTAATAATTGATACGGACCTTATGATAGACATTACCGTAAAGTTCAGGATATTTTTCAGGTTCAAGTATATTGTCTATTACCGAGAGCTTGCTCACTTCCTTGGTCTTGAAGTTTTCCGGCTGGTCAAGAACCTCACCGTCTCTGTTTCCAAGTATATTGGTAGAGAACCATCCGCTAACACCAAGCATTCTTGTCTTGAACATAGGTGCCAGAACGGTCTTCATCAATGTCTGTCCGCTCTTAAAGTCTTTTCCTGCAATCGGAACTTGTTTCTTTTCTGAAAGTTCCCACATGGCTGGTATATCCACACAAAGGTTAGGTGCACCCATTACAAAAGGCGCTCCCTCAGATAAAGCTGCGTATGCATAACACATGCTTGGAGCTATTATATCTGTACGGTTGTCCTTCATTGCCTTTTCAAGACTTTCCAATGTCTTGTGCTCTTCTGCAAGCGGTATGTATATCTCTGTACTTGCCGCCCAAAGAACCACTATTCTGTCACATCCATTCTCTTCCTTGAATTTTCTGATGTCCTGACGCAATAGTGCAACCATATCCCATCTTGTCTCTGCCTTTTTTATGTATGTTCCATTCAACCTTTTTGCAAAGTTATGGTCGAATACGGCAGGTATAGGTTTTATTTCAATGAGTTCATCCTTTACTTTATTCAGGTCTTTTTCTTTCAATACTTCCGCATACATGGCTGCATCGTATGCATTGTCTTCAAAGATATCCCATCCGCCGAATTTTATATCTTCTAAGTCGGTAATTGGAACAATATCCTTTATCAAATGTTCTTTTCCATCCTGCATCTTTATCGACGCCATTTGGGTAATGGAACCAATAGGTTTTGCAAGTCCTTTTCTTGCAGACAATACTCCTGTTATTAAAGTAGTGGATACGGCTCCACCCATACCTACAATCATTACTCCAAGTTTTCCTGAAGCTTCTTTGATGTTTGTTTTCATATCTCAAATATTTTATTTTTTCGATTACAAAATTACTTTTTTCATTATTTACATAATAATATTACAACAGTTAAGAATAGTCATTATCAAGACAGTATTGTTCTATATAAAGGATATATAGTAAAATAGAACAAAACCCACATTGAAAATTCTTTTTTAAAGGATTATCAGTGTGGGTTTTCTTTTGTTCAAGAAGAAGTTTAAAATGACATTTTCATGGTACACCTCACTCCGTGCGTCTGTATGCCGGGGTTGTCCAGATAATTCAGTCGCCATACATAATCAAGACGCATGAACTTGAATATATTTTCTATGCCGAAACTTAACTCCATATAAGGAGCCTTACCCATTTCGCGTGTGCAATCGGGAAAAGCATAAAGACCTTCCTTGTCAATACTCTTATATGGATTGTTCTTATCAGTAAGATTACCCCACAAACCTCTGAAGCAGACAACTTCCCTGAGCTTGAGTTTCTTTACAAGAGGAATCCTGTTCATTATAAGTCCGTTCATATAATAGGTCAAGTCCCATGAAATATATTCATCATTTATGAACTCCATCGCATTCATGTTGGTGTATGCTTCTGGCTGAATGGTATATGTAAGGTTCGCATTGGGCAGTATAAGCATGGGATATGGTACTTTCGTCCACACCTTACCGGCCTTTGTTATGAGATCCGCGTAACCGAAAGCCGAAAACCAGAAGCGTTTCTGGATGCCTATATCCGTACGGTGGTAGTTGTAGGAAGAACCTAGGAATCCTTTCTTTGCCATTACATGGCTGAGGTTGAAAATCAGAGCATCGTAAGTAATCGGCACTCTCTGGTTTCTGGTCTGGTAGAACTTCTCATCCTTACCGTAACGGAATTTAAGTTCCATCTCTGTCATATCATAACTTCCTACCGGGGTAATGCTTCCGTCGCTCTCAAAGCGATGGAACTGCGAGTATTCTGTAGCATATTCTCTACGGTTTCTTACTATTGCTCCATAACCTATGCCATTGTAATGTTCACGATAGTAAGTCAGCTCTGCCTTTCTTAAATAGGTGGCACGAGTGTCCTGTTGACGGCGTATTGACAACAGAATATTATCCTTGTTTGTGTACATATACTGTTGTCCGAGCTTGTTGATGTCATACATATACTCAAAACGCAGTGAATGAACAGGGAATTCCTTCCTGTATTCTTTCTTGTCGTTGAATGAGTATTCAACC
Organism: Phocaeicola sp.; assembly: GCA_034094155.1. Lineage (GTDB taxonomy): Bacteria > Bacteroidota > Bacteroidia > Bacteroidales > Bacteroidaceae > Phocaeicola. The sequence continues at coordinate 22,829 of JAXEBI010000186.1, read as the reverse complement.
AGTGCGTCATATTTCAGTTTTTCATCACGTGTTCCGTATGCCATGTATCCGTCAAGAAAAAGCCTGTCATTGAATACAGGAGTCGTGGTACCACCTATTCGCATTCTAGCTCCTTCTATGGCATTTCCACTTATTGTAGTGTTCATAGGACCGAATTCAAACTTGTTCTCACGCGGATCTTTGTTTGTCGGTATATAGCCTGAGACCAACACTGAAACAACTTTCTCCGTGTAGTAAAACAGAGGTACCGAACGAAGTCTCGTCATAAGTTTCTCTACTGTATTTGGATTTCTGCGTTTGCCTTCATCCGGACGGTTGTCTTTCCAATATATATCAGAACGGTTATAGGCATCATCCTGTGCTATTACATTTGCACTTTCGCTGAATATACCTGCATATTCTTCTCCCGGCATATCAAATGAATGGTCTGTATATATGTTAAGCCTTCGTGCATACATGCCTTTTGAATTTTCCGTAAGCTTGAAATTTACCTGAATATCATCTTTTGTTATGATTCTGGTATTGCCTTCCATCTCTGTGAATTCCTGTTCAATGGTCATTTTTGACACAAAGTTCAGATTTATGTCATGCGGTACATTCATGTGGATTTTCCTTATAAAATATGTGGAATCCATCCTTACAAGCATGTGTCCTGTAAATCCGAAAGATTCCGAACTTCGTGGAACAAATCCCAAGTCTATATATCTGCTATTGTCTATGTCAAGAGTATCAAGCAGATAATACTTATAGAAGCTCGGTCCTATTTTGGAAAGAGGACTTACAAAACGTTGAAGGAACAATGGTATATTGTTTTGGAATATATCTATTTCCTTGAATACTTCCCCTAAAAACTGCTGTACTCCATCACGTGAGAAAACTTCATCAACCCCGGCTGTTTTCGATGCCTTTACCAAATGCTTGAGACTGTGTGGGGACTTTCTGTAGAAAACCTTTTCTATCCTTTCCTTTTCACACACGGGCAATATGGTGGTTCCTGCATCAAGGGTATCCACGAATTCGTTGACGAACTCAAACTTGTCTTTCTTGCCTTTCTTATTTTCCTTTGGCTGGTATTCGTCCATGGCAAAAAGCATCTTCTCATAACGATCATACTGAAAGTAGTCATGATTAAGAGGAGATGCGGCATCACGGTTTTCTATTACTTTTTTTACAAAAACTACAGCCGGATTATCCTTGTTTCTGTATTTCTCTTTGCCAGGCTTTACAACCACTTCGCTGAGACTGATACCGCTTGGAACAAGTTTTACCGTATAAAATCCGGCCAGTTTATCCGATATGGCAATGCTGTAGGTGTCATATCCCAGGTATGAGATTTCCACAGTCTCCTCCTGCATGGGAATGTCCAATTCAAAGTTTCCATCCATATCGGTTGATGTCCCTACAGTGGTTCCCTTTACAATAACTGAAGCGTATGGCAACGGATCTCCGTTTACGGAATCCGTGACTTTTCCTTTGAAAACAACATTCTGCGCAACTATACAGGTATGACTGAATAGTATGAAAATAAGTAAAGCTATTATATTTCTGTTCATCCTGACCAACCTCCGATTAAATGGTTTCAATGAGTTCCTTGCAGAACTGTTCGTGTCTGTATCTCATGTATCTGCAAATTGCTCCCATGACAAATATTTCGAAAAGGAAATACATCCATGGCAGATCGATGATGCAGAATAAATAAAGCATAATGGCACGCGTATTGAAAGTCAGAATATTTGTCCATTTCATCATAGGAAGTGATTTTTCTCTGAATCTCTCTCTGAATTCCATTGGAACAAGACCTGTCTCATGGTATTTACAGTTGAGATGTTGCATAAGTCTTTGAAAGTCCGGCGTCTTTTTTTCTTGTTTTTTTGTGTATGATATATAGTTTTTCAGAAAGACTTTCCAAAGAAAATTACCCTTCCATGATATGGAATTGTATTCTTTTGTCAGTTGTATTGAGTTCGAGAGTTCACTTCCGCTCTCACCTTTAATAAAATAAAGATGTATCTGCCGATAGTAATCAGCCATTCCACACTGAGGACCATGACATCCGAAACCTGAATAACAGACCAGAGCGGTGAACATTAACGTAACGATAACTGTATTGGTGAATGTGTTGTCAATACCTAAAAGTCCGAATTCAAGCTCATGATGATTATAGAAACGCCAGACTATAGCTATATATATAAGAATAAACCATATCTCACCGGCTGCACCGTCAAGGATGCGTCCCAGACGTGTTTTCTTACCGGTCATTCTTGCCAACTGTCCGTCCGCACTGTCATAAAAATTAGCCCACATCAGAAGTATCACTCCTATAATATTATATACAAGCCCGACTGTTCCTTCCGTACGGTACGAACCATGCATGAAGAACCAGGCAGAGGCACCTCCTATGATTATTGAAAGTATGGTCACCGTATTGGGATGTATATTGAGTTTCCGGAACAATACAGCCCACATATATCCTATTGGGCGTGTGAATACTTTATCGAGCCATTCTTCGGTATCATTTGATTTATATGTAGATTTGATGCTTTCTTTCATATTGTTACACTTTAATATATTATTCAGATTCAGTTTCTCTAACTTTTCCGGCTTCTGTGTATAAGGTTTCTTTTCTGCATATCTTCATTAACAGAAGTCCTATTGTAGTCCAGCACAATTCCCTGAGCCTGCATATCATGCTTATGAACAGTCCTACATCAGCTGTCATACCTATTTGAGTTACGGACATGACAAAACCGCCTTCGCGACCTCCCAACTGAAGAGGAAGGAAGCCCAGCAGATTCGCGAAGAGAGAAGTGAACGCAAGGATAAGCAAAGAACAGAGATACAGATACATAAAATGTCCGATACCTTCTCCGGCATCCACACCTGAAAGATGCAGGATTACCAATATTTCAAGACATTGGAGCATCCTGCCGAAGTACTCTAACAGAAAACTGCGCATGAAATCCTTTCTGTTACTGTTGTGAAGGGCTGCAATCTGCGAGTCTATTTTCTCTATCTTTTTTCGGTAACGTGCTGTAAGGCGTTTTCCACGTCTCTTAAAACCCGGTATTCCGCACATCAATCGCATAAACTTGAGTATCATCCCGTTCCTGTAGCCTTTCAGAAAAAGATATATGCCTCCGGAACAAAACATGAGAGAAAGTAGAAGTATCAGCTGTACATGAACACTTATTTCAACTCCATATACTAATATATATATGATGTATGCCGCTATGCCTGTTATCCAGAACCAGAAATGACTGAATACATGCATCATAGAAAACAAGACAACAGACGAAGTGGCTTGGGAGGTGCTGACATATCTGGACAATTCCATTATTCTGTATGCCTCTCCGCCCATAAGTCCTCCTGGTGTAGTATAGTTTAGTGCGAATCCGGTTACTGTAAGTTTCAACAGCTTATGGAAGGGTATCTTCCTGCTGCTGCCGCTTGATATGATTACTTCCCAGGCAAATGTATTCATCACGTATAGCAGTCCCCAAAGCAGGATGATAACGGCAAACCAGTACCCCATTTGATGTATATATTCCATTATCTTGTCGAAACTTACATCCAGAGAATAAAACATCACAATAATTGCAACTATCCCGACGAAAAATAATATATTGTTGATTTTTTTCCACATACAATAACTCATTAATCTTGATGGGCAGTCATAAATACAAACCTGTCCTGCCACGTAGCATAGAAATCCGGTTTCAGACTGAGAAGGTTTCCGTCCGGGTCTGTGAACAGCTGCACAGAGTCACCTTCCGCACACAGCACATTGTCTCTTTCACGGTAAATCTTATATCTGAAGTCTATACGGGCCCCTCTTTTATAGATATATCTGGTATGTACTACCGCTGTTTCATTTATACAGAGAGGGGCATAATATCTGATATGGAAATCGTACAGTGCCGCATAAATTCCGGCTGTCTGCATATCCTGATAGCCAATACCCGGATAATGCAATCCGAATGATTCTCTTCCGTCTTCAAAATACTTTAGATAAGAACCATGCCATACCCGTTTCATAGAATCTATTTCGCTGAATCTTACCTTTATCCGGCAAATATCCTCAAGTTCTTCCATCTCATCAGAATTTGAATACATTGTCAGGAAGTACGGCTGTTTTCTCAAAATCTCTGAAAGTATAAAGAGTATAGTTTCCTCCACGTCTACAGACTTTCAATGATTTCAGGCTTTGCCCGGTAACGTCAAACTCAATTTCGCATGAGGTATAGAGCATTCTTCGTCTGTTCTTTTTTCCTTCTGCAATAGGTTCAACTGTAATTTTATGTATTTTGTCAGATTCGCTGACAGATATTCGGGCTTTCTGTTCAAGAGGTGAGACATCATTAAAATACTTTATATGATCCATCACTTCAAATATAAGTCCTAACTGTTCTGAGATTGTCCCGCCTGCCACTCTCTTCTTGCCTTTCTGATACATTGTGAATGAGCCGTTGTCATAAAGCATGGCATCATAGCCGGTTCTGAAAATCATGGATATTATATCAGAATTCTGTATATAGAGAGTCCCGACTTCGTTTATATCATCAGATATGGCTGTGTTATGCTCGGTACGCAAGACTTGTGCCGTGTTATACCGGTTGCCGTCATATTTGTTGAGTATATTACGGATTTCCTCCAATGTACCGGCAGATATACCGGTTACGGACAGATATACCATCATTATTATAGAGCATATTTTTTTCATGTCAATCATTTGTTAAAGTTAATCAGTATAATCCTCCATTTATGGAAACTGTTTCCCCTGTGATGTAAGATGCGGACTGTGAAGCGAGAAATCCTACAACTTCCGCAACTTCTTCCGGTGTACCGAACCTGTTCATCGGGATACTCTTTTTCAGGGTTGCTTCATCAAGTCCTTCTACCATGTCGGTACGTATAAAACCGGGTGCAACAGCATTTACAGTTACGTTTTTTCGTGCCACTTCCTGGGCAAGTGCTTTGGTCGCTGCTATGAGACCACCTTTTGCTGCGGAATAATTCGTCTGTCCGGGTTGTCCTTTTAGACCGCTTATGCTTGCCACATTTATGATTCTGCCATATTTCTTTACAAGCATGGACTGCAATACAGCCTGTGTGGCATTAAAAAAACCGTTCAATGAAATGCCTGTTACTTTGTTCCAGTCTTCTTCCGGCATGAATACCATCAGATTGTCCCTGCATATTCCTGCATTATTCACCAACACTTCTATATAGCAATCCGGATGTAACTCCTGCCACTGTCCTATTGCTGTGAATGTCTGGTTCCTGTCGCTGACATCAAACATGATGATTTCACCTTCACTGCCTGATTCTCTGACCATTTCGAGTGTTGTAAGTGCTTCCTTTTCGTTACTGACATAGTTTACGAGTACATAATATCCCATTTTTGCCAGTCTGATACAGACGGCACGTCCTATTCCTCTGCTTCCTCCGGTTACAAGCGCATATTTTCTATCCATTTTCGTCTGTTTTTATTTGTTCAATATATTGTTCCATATCCAATCCTTGCCAAGCAGTTCAGCACATGTTACCATTGATGTCACCGTAACCCCGTGAATGCCATGCAACATCAGGCTCTGTCCGGTGAGATAGAGATTCTGTAAGGGGGTGCGTGCCGAGAGTACTGTCATGGGGAGATTCCTGTAATCCTTTCTCAATCCGTAGGCCGAGCCGTCCGGTGTTCCGGTATAATCCCTGTAGGTAAGTGGCGTGCTAGTATAAATACTGTCCGCACATATAGGACCTGTAACCTTTTCGGCAATACTGATACATTCCATTGCGAGTTCATTCTTTAAGTTTTCGTAATCAATGCCTCTTTTACCTACTTTTGTACTTTTCCATTTTTCCATCTTTTTACTGCTAACAGGAGTGAGAATGTCTATCTGGTTTACATATTCTCCATGTTCCGGTATCCTGCTGCTGATGAATATTCTGTCCACTTTGTCACCGTCTTCATTAAAATCCCAGACATTACCATCCGTATAGATATACTGGTTGAAATTAAAGTATTTCATACTGCCCGGTTTTACACATACCGATGCGGTAAAAAAGCCGTATGTATTTTCAAGGTTGACAATCCTGTTCCTGTAAGTTCTTCTTACAGCATTGCTTTTTTCAAGCATACCGCATGTTATCGCCGGATGACAACTGCTAATGAATGCAGAAGCTTCATATATTCGTCCGTCACTGCATTTCGCACAAATTATTCTACCGTCATGTTCCACAAACTCAGTTACTTCTGATCTGCAGATTATCTCGCCCCCCATGTCAGTAATCCCTTTCTCCAGATGTCCTGTGAGAAGTGATGCGTCTCCTTGCAGACGCCAACTGCTTTCAAGAAAACTGCTGTTACCGTGCAGAAAAGAAAACAATGGAAGAGACTCTTTTCTCAACTCCATTTTCATTGATGTGGCTCCAAGCAGTTCAATGAGCTCATCCGAATGCAGTTTCTCCTTCAGATATTCCCATGCTCCTGTATCCGTGAGATAAAACGGAAATTCAGACATATCAAAAACAGGGTCAAAGAACGAAAACTGAGTACTTTCTGTCATCTTCATAAGTCTGAAAATCTCTTTCAGAGTTTCCTTGTCATTCGGATATTCGTTGCATAATCTGTAAAGGAACTCTCCTTCTCCATGACAGAAGGAAAAATCCTTATCCTTTATGCGTACTCTGTCAAAATCCTTATCCAATTTCTTCCATGGGAGGTCAAGAAGCCCCATATAACGGAATGTCTGATACATGGATTGTCCCTCTTCAAGACCTCCTACATAATGGAATCCTGTATCGTGTGTAAGGTTCCCCCGCCTGTAAGTCTGAATACACCCTCCCACGGTTGTGCCACGTTCAAGTACAAGTACTTTCATTCCTGCCTTTGAGAGTATATAGGCATTCTCAAGACCGCTCAATCCTCCTCCGATCACTATTACATCATATTTCATCTTTTCCTTTTAATTATCAGTTCATAAATGGCAGGCTGTATCACCCACGTAAGTATCACCGCCGACAACATTCCAACCAAAGTTGAGAATCCCACGGAGCTAATTGCCGGATGTCTGGCGAAAAGCATTGCTCCCACTGTGGCAATTAGTGTTACGGCACTGAAGAAAATAGCACTCTTATGATACCCTAAAAGAGTATTGTCATTATAATCATTATTGCCTTCAACAAGCCCGTTCATTACAAAAATGCTGTAATCTACACCAATCCCGAAAATGAAAGTTGATATTATTATATTGACAAGATTGAAGCTCTTTCCGAATATCGCCATGAATCCCAAAACAACCAACCAGCTTATAAGTATGGGAAGAAAACCGAGCATAGTATTCCTGATGTTAAAACGGAAACTTATCAGCAGAACTATGAAGACAAAAAGCATAGAGACCCATTGCAGTATATTGAAATCCTCATTCAGCTGTATCAGATAATCTATTGTATAGTAATAGGTATCCAAAACAACAAGAGGTTTCTCTGAAGATATGACATCACATATACGGCTGTATTCACTGTCCTTTCCTTCTGTTATATCATCGCTGAATCTCACTGTAGTGTAGCAGATGTACTCTCCGTTATATGTTTCTTCCAACAAACTTGATTGTGCCCCGTCAGGAACTATTCCGGCTTCATATAGCGGATCGGCTTCAAAATCTTTATCCAGTGATTCAAAGAACGGCTCGAAAACTTCACTCCTCAGGCCGGCATATCCGGCAGTCTCATTTACTGTCTTCCTCAGATTAAGTATTCTCTCCTCCGTCCAATATTCTTTCCATTTTCTGATTCTTGCTTCCTGTGTTTTCGGAGGAACAAACAATCTGTTTACAGGCATATAGTCTTTTACAAGTCCTTCCGCTTTCAAGGAATCAAGCTTGGCAGCAAGAATTGCAAAATTTTCCAACGCTTCTTCGGCTGTCTTTCCGGAACTGGCAAAGTTTTTCTGCTTTTCTCCTGTGTATGTCTTAGCTCTCAAGAGTTCTTCAGAATAGGTCGTCATTTTCGCCTTGTATCCAAGGTTATGCATGTTTGAATCGAACCTTGTTCCTTCTGAAAAGAATACGCTTATGCTTCCCACGACAATAACAGCTATGCTTCCCACAATCCATTTATTTCTGTGAAAAGGATATGCCGTAATTTTGTCAATTAAGGCAAAGGCTTTTTCATTTTTCCTATTCACCGTCATACTTATCAGTTGCGGCAGGAATATCAGACTGAACAGAACTGTTCCGGCTATAACAAATGACGCAAACAGTCCGAAATCTTTCAGAAGTGCATTCTCAACAAACAACAGACCTATAAAAGAGCCTATGGTAGTAATACATCCCAAACATACCGGCTTTACCTGATGTCTCAACATTTCTTCCATGTCATTGACATATTTGCTGTGTGTCATTACATGCAGTACATAACTCAGAGCCACACCAAGTATGACAGAGCCTATACCCAAAGCCAAGAGTGAGAAACTCCCATTTATAAAGTACATGGAAGAAAGTCCGCACAATATACCGAATACTATCGGCAGCAAAAGGAACGGCAATGTATTACTACTTTTGAGACATAAGGATATGAATAAGACTACCAGAAGAAGGGCTCCTCCCACTGTATAAAGCAGATCATTCTTTATTTGAGTAGAGTTGTAGTAACCGCTTGCCGGAGTTCCGTGATAACAGATTCTGACATCCGGATATAACTCTGAGAACTCGTCTATTTTTTTGTTAATGGTCTCAAACAGCATTCCTCCCTGCCCAGTATTGGAGGAAGAATACCTTGGAGTTATAAAAGCGACACATACCGTAGAATCTTTCACAAAGAAATGATTGTTCATCACGGTATATCCTCCTTTTCCAGTTGACTTTACACTATCAGAAGAATTTTCATTTTCTGCGATGGCCGACTTTTCTGATTTCTTGATTCCATAACTTTCAGCAAGGACATTCCTAAGACCTATAGGATCTGTTCCTATCAGTTCCGGGAATATACTGCCCACCTCACTCAGAAGGTCTTGACGGTTCTGCAACATCTGCATCTTCATGTTGTCAGGATTCATGAGACTGTCCAACTTTGCATAAATATCATCCCCGATATATGCCGGATAATGTTCAAGAAAATAGTCGGACGCATCAAGAAATATTTCTTCCTGTACCTGATAGAATACATTGTCTATCAATGCACATTCGCTGTCACATACTCCCGGTACGCAGCTAAGTGAATCTATAAATTCATCACATACAGCCGACAGACTTTCCACCGTATTATTTCCATTCCTGCTTTCGAACAACAGAAACGTTTTGTCCTTGATTTTAAGATTTGCGAATGCAAGCTTCACTGTCCCGTCATCATTCATTGTAGAAGGCATAAGTTTGTTTATATCTTCTTCCAGATGAATTTTCGACGAGAAATATCCGGTGAATAAAAAAACCGCAATAAGGATTGTCCAAAAAACAAATCTATTGTTTTTAAAATACCGGTATATATTTATGCAAAACTCTGTCATACAGTCATTCTCCCTTTAAATATCATACAGTTCCTGTTGCCCTCCTTTATGGATGCTGTAACTTTATATGTATCTTTTTCCTTTTCAACATCAATGTGCAGTATTGTCCTTTCCTTCTCTTGGGGTCTCATCAGTTCCACAAACCTGCATTGTTTTATCTCTGTTATATGCGGTTCTGAAGTTCCAAGTATCTTTCCGGTACATTCCTTTACAATCTCAATATTCATCGCACCGGGACATACCGCATCTCCAGGAAAGTGACCTTCAAAGACCTTGCATTGAGGTATATATTCTATTCCAAAAGTTACTTCTCCTTCCGTAACGGTACAATCAGTAATCCGGTAATAATAATTCTCAAAATCCATAACCTTATTTCTTCATAAAAATCTTTAACCGTGTCTGTGCGACAATCTCATTTTCCACACTGACAATACCTGTAACCTCTGTCACACCGCCAATTTCAATCCCTCTTGCTATAGTGGTAATAAGCTTTTCGCCTGTTGACGGACAACGGTTACATGTAAAGTTCCTTATTTCTCCTATATAGCCAACAGGTGCTTTCCTGCCGCCATGGCAGCGATGCTCATATCCGTACATTGCAGAGGCGGACTGTGCTATATTTTCAATGATACCGGATTCTTTCAGGATTCCGTTGTCATCCAAAAAGATATTATCCTCCATTATAGTGAAACTGGTAACCGCTTCATTACCGGTTACCTCCAGAATCCGGTCTACCATTATTATTGGAGCTCTTTGAGGTATAAGCTCCGTTATTTCATATTCCTGTATCATTTTTCCGGCAGATGTTTTTCAATATAGTCGTACAGATTGCCAAGTGTCTTTATACCATGTAGGTCAGCTGCAGGTATTTTTACTCCGTATGTCTGCTGGATAAGCGCTACAAGATCTACAAGACTCAGACTGTCCAAAGCAAGCGCGTCCTTAATATCAGCATCCTCTGTAAGTACAGCTTCTTCAACCTCAAATTCTTCTGCCAATAAGGCATTTACCTGTTCGATAATTTCATTACGTGTCATTTTCTTTTCTCTTTTTTTAATGTTTATACTATTATAGATTTCTTATTATCAGTGTTGAGTTTGTTCCTCCGAATCCGAATGAGTTGGACAGGAAAGTATCAAAATGTAATTCTCTTGTTTCGGGGATGATGTTCAGTCTCGCCGAATCTTCGTCCGGATTATGAAAATTGATATTACCCGCAATGAAGCCGCTTTTCATCATTAAAACGGAATAGATAACTTCACTTGCTCCAGCCATCCACATCTCATGACCAGTCTGGCTCTTGGTTGATGTGACCGGAACACGGTATCCGGCAAAGATTCGTGAAATGGCCTGCGCCTCGCGGCTGTCTCCTATTCTTGTCGATGTAGCATGGGCATTGATATATCCTATCTCCTCGGGTGAGACTCCAGAGTTTTTCAGACATTTTTCCAAAGATCTTACAGGTCCGTCAACATTCGGTGTAGATATATGGTCTCCGTTACTTGAGAATCCCCAACCAATAACCTCTGCTAAAATGGGTGCACCTCTTCTTACAGCATGCTCGTAGCTTTCAAGAACTATTGTAGCGGCCCCACCACCAGGTACAAGTCCATCGCGGTCACGGTCGAACGGACGGCTCGCCTTAGTGGGATTACTGTCTTTGACCGAGAAAGACTGGATCCCGTCAAATGAGGCTACTCCATACATATTGGCTTCCTGCGCACCGCCACATACCACACATTCCTGAAGACCATTCTTTATAAGCAAGGCTGCAAGACCTATGGCCTGAGAACTTGATGCACATGCAGCCGATGCTGTCATGTTTATTCCTTTAAGCTTAAACAGACATGCAAGATTCATAGAGACTGTAGAGTTCATTGACTGAAAGACAGCTCCGCTTCCTGCCGCAGCCGTATCTTTCATCTGTCTGAATTTATCCAGAGCTATCATGGTCGATTCTACAGCAGAGTCGTTCCCATAAATGATACCAACCTCATTTTTATCAAGATAGTCCATGTCAATCTTTGCATGTTCAAGAGCCGCACGTGTTGCCATATAAGCATACTGTGTTTCTTCTGCCATGAACTGTCTTTGGTTGCGTGGTATGAAAGGTTTAAGATCCGGTTTTTCTATATGAGCGCACAGACATGACCTGAACCCGGCGTCCTTTCTTTCCTGACTGAAGACAATTCCACTTTTCCCTGAGTATAAAGACTGTCTCACATCCTCCAATGTATGACCAAGGCATGACCATATACCCATTCCTGTTATTACTACTCTTTTATCCATAATTCCGATTTTATTTTATAATTGTTTTGTATAGCATCTCCTTCTTTTAGTGAATTGGGGATTAAGTGATTTCCATTGCGATAACTCCTTCACGTTGTATTCAAGTTGCGGACCCGTTTCGGCACATTTGAAATTCATTTTCTTATATACATTGATAAGGTCATAAAAGAACAGGGAGTTTACACCGATACCCTGATAATCTGGGCGTACAGCAATAAGCAATAACTCTACCTTGTTTTCTCTTTTCCATTTCAGAGATTTAACTATATGAAACCACCCGAAAGGGAAAAGCTTACCGTCTGCCTTTATCATTGCCTGCGACAAACTTGCCATTGTCACGGCAACGCCTATCACTTCACCTGCCTCATTTTCTATCACAGGCACAAGACTCAAGTCTATCAACGGCAGATAATGTTTTACATATTCGTCTATTTGCGTGACTGAAAACTCTGTAAATCCGAAAAGTGGGGAGTATGCAGCATTAAGGAGCTCGAAAATCTTTATCCCATAATTCCGTTTTGTGATATCAGTTTTCGTCAGTTTCTTTATTTTCAGACCAAACATTTCCATACTGGTTTCCGCCACTCTTCTGTATCTTTCAGGAAGCTCATCCGGTATATCTATCTTTACCTGAATCCAATCAACTTCTTTTGTGAATCCCATTCTTTCAAGATGCGACGGGTAATAAGGAAGATTATAACTGGATATTATAGAACCCGTTTGGTCAAAATCCTCTATCAGCATTCCTTCCTTATCGAAGTCGGTCATACCCATCGGTCCCTGAATACGGTTCATCCCTTTTTCCATACCCCATTGGGCTACCTTGTTCAAAAGAGCCTCAGATACTTTAAAATCATCTATAAATTCCAACATTCCGAAACGGACATTTCTCGTATTCCATTTACTGTTTGCACGGTGATTTATAATACCGACTATCCTACCTGCTACAGCACCATTCTTATAAGCCACAAATGGCTGAATATCTGAAAAATGACCATAACAATCTTTCCTTGCAAGGATATTCCTGACATCAAATTCAAGATCGGGTACATAGTAAGGACAATCCTTATATATTTTTCTTGTTATATCCAGAAAGTCTCTTATTTCGTTTTTAGTTTCCACTTCCTTTACAATGATTTCATTCATCTTTACTTACTATATGGTCTTATTAATACATTTGTTTTTTACGTTTGCAAATTTCGCACAAAACATATATAGTAAAAAGGTCATATTAACCATTCTATTGTTCTATATAAAGGATATTCAACAATTCATCTTCTTTTTAGCCGGTTTTATGTCCAAATTCACGTCTTTAATACATGAAATTCACTCTGAATTTTACACCGAAATTCTTATATTTCATCTTTTCAAAACCGGCTATAAATGTAAACTCAAACAGTTCGTTCATTACTCCATAGCCAATTTCGGTATAGCTTTTCAATTTTTCAGTAACCAGCCGGTTTACCAATAACTGTTCGGAAAAGATATATCTCTTAAACGGATTATTGATTTTGCTCAACAACAGGAGATCTCCCCTGATTCTTACCTGAGCCTGAATATACCCGTCCGGAACGGTATAAAACGAATGTGGAAGATTGTAAAACAGATTTCCGTTTCTTTCTATCCAAACACTTGAGGGATTCCTCAGGCTGAAAGCACTGAAATTAGCAGGACGATAGTATCCTTTGTTCCACCTTTTTCCTATACTGACATAATAACTCAACTGGTGTGAGATACCAGTCTGTATTGATTGAAATACCTCTGTCTCAACCTGCAGGTATTCACTGGAGAGCTTATCTCTTCCAGGTACCGAATAAGACAGCATGATACCTATTGTAGGAAACGGCGAATAAAGATATTCTTTCTGCTTACCGTTTATCCAATAATACTGTTCCGGTGTATAGTAAAGAGTAAGTCCGGGTATAAAATCCTTTGCAGTATGTTCTCCATTATCCCATTTCTGAAACATCACCATGTTTTTTAAAAGAAAACCGTTGAAAAGCTCAATACTGTTCTTCAGCTCTATATAGTCAAGACCGAACTTCCGGTTTGCGTCCGTTTCTTCCGGTCGGGGAAAATCGTAGCGTGCATTGTCTTTTCCTAAATTCACGCTGAATGTTCCCAGACGCATAGGATTATACTCGTAACCACAGGAAATCTTATACAGAAGATGTTTATATTTGCTTTGATACTCTATCTCAGGATTGATATACAGAACGTCACTATTCCTGAATATATGGGACATGTTTACCCTTTGCTTATAAACGAATCCGTTTGTTCCGGAATAACTGAATAAGGAAGGTATAATAAGTCCTGAATAGTGAAAGCTGGTATTCCCCATGTTCCATTTCTGTGGCGAGCCAAGGGTTTTGTGGAATACCGAATATCCTTTTTTGAATTCTTGCTTTATCTTCTCCGGTATTATTGTTATTCTTGATGATTTCACTGAATCTTTTTCCTGAATTATATATGAGTAACTGTTCTGGCTTCTTATATTGTTCCAATAAACAGAATCGGTTACTACCTTTACACTGTCCGGTGTCATAGAAAGATATCTGGTTCTGTGCGTTTCCTTTATAGACGTATCTTCCTTTTTTGTTATGATTTTCTTATACGATAAATCACTTTCTATCTTCTGGACTATTTTATTCCCCAACAGACTGTGGTTTATCTCAAGAATAATCCTTGTGGGCAGGAAATTTGTCTCTCTGTTCCCTTGATAGTGCTGCTCCATACGGAATGAAGCAAATGAAGTGGTACCGTATATGACAATATTCTTTAACACAAGTTTTTTCCTGTCTATTGTCATGCTTCCCCATGTAAGTCGGCTACTGTTGTTTTTAGGTTTGAAGCTAATGACGGAAAGCGTATTGTCGTCTTGTTCTTCCATTTTATATGTATAGTATTTTTCTGCCCCCGGAGATATTGGCGAGATGTGATTGCCATCTGTTGCCCCTGAAGAAAACAAATCGTTATAGACGCACTTGGGCACCCCTGTTGAATACAGGTTTACATTTCCGTTAAATGCTTCAGGCTTGAAAGTATAATATCCGGGAAAGAAGTACTGGATTTTTCCGGATGTTTCGAAAAATCCGTCTTGGGGCTTATTCCCTACAAATATGAATCTTCTGAGCGGACTGATAAAAATATTCTTTTTAACTATTTTGGTAGTACCATACATATATGTTTCGGCATCGATTGAATCAATTCTGTTACGGTATTGATACAGTCCGGACAGGCATTTCATTACCATATCCCTGGCATCATCCTTAACTGCATCTCCTTTATTCCTATCCTTTCCTGACACTGTTACTCCGAAAGGATAAATAGTTAAAGCACATATTGTAAAAAACAGAAAAACTTTTCTCGGCATATATATCTTGATTAACAGATGTTTGTATAAAATAAAACTGTCAGACAGCAATCCTTAAAATAAGGACGCCGTCCGGCAGTTTTGAAATATATATAATAACAGTAACAGCCGTTTTTATCTTCCTGTGTCTTGCAGATATTGTGTCACTTTAATCTGATAATCAATACAGGCATCCGTGTATCTGTTACGGCTTGTCTGGAACAGACTTTGCGCATCCAGCAGTTCGGAGAGTGAACTTACACCGGTCTTATAGTTATTTGTCTGCATTCTCAGATTCTCCCGTGATTCTCTCACCGCAGACTCGGCAAGCGTTATCTGTTTATAGGATTCTGTCAGCAGATTCCAGCTTTGCTGCATCTTCAGTTGCAGCTTTTCGTTACCGTCCTGTTGTTGACGTATAGCTTTTTTTTCTTCAAGCCTTGCACGTTTTACCTTATGGCTGCCACCCCACCAGTCAGATATCGGCACACTTACTGTTGCCATCATTATAAAATGATTCCGGCTCTTGTCAAACATGAGGTCTTCGTATGCGTAAGAAACACCGACTCCTACAGTAGGCAACTGTTCTCCGAGGCTGATTTTCCGTTTTAGTTTGTGTGCCTCTACATTTTTCTCCAAAAGCTTGTAAGTTGAAAGGGAAGGCAGGGCACTCTGATGATCCACAAGATAATCCCCAGGACTTTTTATACCTGAGGAGAATTCCGGTACGTCTATATATTCAGCCGAGTCCAAAGGTAAACCGATATACTGGCTCAGAGCCATACACGATAGCCTGATACCGTTTTCCACCTGAAGTCTTGTACTCTGAAGTTCATTCTGCTTCAGCTGTACGGTAAGCAGGTCATTCTGTGTAGTAATACCGGCCTTTACTGCCAGACTTACATCTTTGTGAAGGCTCTGCAGGAGTGTATCAAGAATGTTTATTGTCTTTTCAGCTTCTTTCAACGAGACTATTTTCCAATAGTAATTTTCAGTTTCCAACTCTACTTTGTCTGTAGTCATATCCAACTGCAGTATAGAAGCATCAAGAGCTGTTTTTGCGAGTTTATTTGAATTGACAATCTGACCTCCGGCAAACACCGGCTGCAAGGCAGATACTGTAACGAGATTCCCCTTTTCAAGCATACCAACTTCCATGGCCTGAATAGGAAGTCCCATCTGTGTCAAATCCGGTATGTTTGCTTTTACAAGGTCGTCATCAGCCTTATATGTAGTGGCTCCTGCCGAGATTTGCGGGAAATATTTTGTGAACGCTTCCTTTCTGGTTTGTCTGGCCGCCTCTACATCTATCTTCCCTGTCTGTATGTCGGCATTGTATTTCAATGCCATATCCTTGCATTCTTCCAGTGTCAGAATTCTCTTTTCCTGAGCCGGAGCAACAACTGTTGCTCCTATCAGAAAGAGACCTGAGAATAAGTATTTAATGTTCATATTATCAATCCTTTTTTATTGTCTTTCTAATTGTAAAACCTTTTCTCTCTTACTGCTGCTGCCCCTGAATATCATCCAGTAACTAACAGGAAGCACTGTAAGAAGGAATATCATAGTTATCAGTGTACCGAAGAATATCACCGTACCCATAGGCATCCAGAGTCCGCTACCTCCAAGAATCATAGGTATGACACCCATTGAAGCTGCGGCAGATGTAAGGAATATAGGACGCATGCGTCGTGAAGCGGACTGGAATATGGCTTCCTTAACATGCAATTTTTCTGTAGCTCTCAGCTCTTCCGCATAGTCCACCATTATTATACCGTTTCTCACGATTATACCCATAAGACTGGTGATTCCCAAAACGCAGGTCACTCCATAGTCGAGCCCCATAACTTTCAGTCCCAAGACTGTACCAAATACACACAGTCCCATACTTCCGAAGATAAGCAGCGCGATGTTTATCCTGCGGAAATGAGCCAGAAGAATAAAGAAAATCATGACAGCCGCAATCTGAAGTCCGGTCATACTCTTAGGCATATTCTCGACATTCTCCTCAAGTTCTCCGCCATAAACTATATCAACATCCGATGTAAGTTTCAACTTTCTGATTTCCTCATCTACCCTTTTGTTTACCTCTATTGTGTTCAGACCTCTTTTGGGCTCACCCTGAACGGTTATGATATATACTCCGTTTCTTCTCACAATCTGCCCTTCCTTCCATACAGGAACCACATCGGCTACCTGTCTTAAAGGAACATTGCTTATTCCACCGTATGCAGGAATGAGTTCATTCATAAGGTCGTTGTTGTCCGCCTCGTCTGATTTGGTACTTTTCACTACCACGGGTATATTATAATCACCTTCCCATACATTGGCAAACGGCAGACCTTTTCCGTATCTCATGGCAAGAGTAGTCTCAAGAGACATGTTATTTATACCAAGTCGTGAAGCCTCGTCTTCCTTCAGTCTGATTTCTGTTCCGGCTATAGGCTCATTCCTGTCAGTACGTACATGCTGAATCTCCGGCATACTTCTCATCATTTGGGCAACTTGCTGTGCATTCCATTTCAGAGAATCCAGGTTTTCTCCATACAGCCTTACTTCTATAGGATAATTGGCAAGACTGTATATCAGCTGTTTGAACTTAATAGTTGCCTCCGGGAAATAATTGGTATATTTAGGAGCCATTTCGTCCAGGACTTCTACAGTCTCATCTATTCCGGTTGTATTTACAATAAACTGTGCAAAGTTGCTTCCAGGTATCTGAGGTGCATATGAGGCATGGAATCTCGGAGAATTGGTACCTTTGAAAGATGTGATTGAAACGATTCTCGGATCTTTTCTCATCATGTGTTCCAGGCTGTCTGCCACCATCGCAGTCTTTTCCACTGATGTTCCTGTAGGCAGATATATTTCTACAGCAAACTGGTTACGGTCGGCTGTTGGCAACATGGTCTGCGGATGTGTTGCAAGCATATATCCTCCTATTATAATAGATCCTATACCTACAGACATCACTGTTTTGGGATTCTTAAAACACCATCCTAAGACTTTGTCATAGAAAGACTGCAGTACATCAAGGAAAGAAAATTTCTTTTTTCCTCCTGTTTCTTCCTTTATAGGCTCACGTATGAAGAAGAACTGCATAAATGGAACCAGCAGCACAGCTACCAGCAATGAAACGGCAAGTATCAGGGTAATAGCCCATGGGAAACTCAAGAGAAAGTCATGAACCAACCCTTCTGTTATGAGAAGAAACGGGAAGAAAGTTATACTTATGGCAAGTGTTGCAGAAAGTATTGATTTAAAGAAATGAGTTGTACTTTCTATAGACGCATGCCAGCGTGACTGACCTTCAGCTATTTTTTCGAGATAATTGTCAATGATGACAATGGAGTTGTCGACTATCATTCCCAATGTCACAATCAGTGCGGCAAGCGTTACGGTATTCAATTCTATACCAAAAGTGTGGAATAACCCAAGTGAAATGAATATCGTAATAGGAATGGTTGATGCGGCAACAAGTGCAACCTTCATAGGCATCAGCAGCATTACAACTATAACCACTGCTATAATGGCTATTACAAGTTCATGAAGGAAATTCTGGACACTGTCATCCACAACAACGCTCTGATCCGTAATTCTGAAAATGTCAACGCCTGCAGGCAATAACTTACTGTAATCATTAAGAACCTCATTGACATCCTGTCCCATTTTTACAATGTTCTGTCCCTTCTTCATTTCCACACTCAGAAGAATACATTTCTTACCGTTGTTTGTGATATAACTGTCAAATGGAGCATATTCCTTTTTGACTTCCGCAATATCTTTGAGACGGATATTATTTCCTGACGGATCCGTATAGACAATCATCTGCTGAATATCATATACAGTATTAAAAGATTCAGCTACATAAACCGGATGGCTGTACGAGTCATTTTTAATCCTGCCTCCGGTTGTGGTAAATCCCTTTGTAAAAAGCTTACCTGCAATAATCTGGTCATTCAAAGCATATTTTGACAGCTTTTCATGGTTCAGTACGACCGACACCTGTTCTTTCTGCATTCCATATACGCTCATACGCCCTACACTCTTAACTGTACGGAGTCTGTCCTGCAGGTCATCCATGTATTCTTTCAGTTCACGATATGTCTTGTCATTGCTCTCCATTGTAATCAGCAGAGCCGAGGTGTCTCCGAAATCGTCAAGAACCTGCAATGCAAGCACATTGGACGGAAGCTGCATCTTAAAATTTGAGATTCCATGTTTGAATTTGCTCCAAAACTCATCCTTGTTGTTCACATCATCGTTCAGTTCAACCTGAATATAGGTTATTCCGTCACGGTTTGTCGAGAAACTCTTTTCTTTCTTTACTTCCTTATAACTGAATATATAGTCTTCAAGAGGCTTTGTCACCTGATCTATCATTTCTTCAGGAGTGTTTCCCGGTGCGACCGCTACAACAAGTCCCTGACGGACTGTAAAATCGGGGAATTCATTCTTCCTCATCTTCGGAAGACTGTAAATACCCAATGCTACTAGACAGCAAACCACCAGGATGACAATCTGACGGTAATGCATAGCCCACTCTACGGCATTTCTTTTTTTCTGACTCATTTTAGTGTCTGTTTAAATTGAATGTATATTAGAATGTAATAGCCGAACCTTCAGAAACTTTCTGTTGCCCGGATATGATAATCTCATCACCGCCTGACAGGCCTTTGTCTATCATTACGCCACCGGCTGAATATTCTCCGCAGGTTATTACCCTTTTTCCCGCTTTTCCTCCTTCGTTAACCCAAACAAAACTGTTGTTGTTCTCGTCTATTTGTACCACATTTGCCGGGAGAATAATACACTCCGCCCCTTCACCGCCAATTATGTATGTATCAGTAACCATTCCCGGAAGAAGCATGTCATCTTTGTTGTCAACAGCAACTTTCACCTCGTATGAGCGTGACAGAGGGTTTGCCACAACGGATTTTTCCACCACACTTCCTTCAATGAAGCCTTCTCCGGCAGACAGTACGCTCAGCATGGCCTTGTCTCCTATTTTTATGTCTTTAATATCATCTTCCGGTACAGAGACCTTTACTTTCACCTGCTGCATAGCCACAATCTTAGCAACAGGAATTCCCGGCATTACGTTCTGACCTGTTTCCATTTTCTTTTCCGCTATAACTCCACCAAACGGCGCTCTTAAATAACAGTCTCTAAGATTCTTCTCTGCCATGCGCTCCATAGCTTTTGCCTGCTGTAGCTTACTTTGTATGTCAACCCATTTTATATCTGCAAGACTTTTTTCATCATGGAGCAACTTTAATCTGTTGTATGCATCCTGAGCCTGATCCAATGCAGCTTTTGCCGCATTATAACTGCTTTTGATTACAGTGGTGTCAACCGATGCTATAATCTGTCCTTTTGCCACACGGTCACCGTTCTTTATATATACCTTATTGACGGTTCCCGGCACAGAAAAACTCAGTGATGTACCGGTTGATTCTTCTACTGTTCCCGAATACTTTCTGCTTAAAGTCTGGGGACTGCTTTGTACTTGCATGATTTTAACCTTTGTTACCTTACTGTCTGCCGAATCTTCTCTGACTTTATCCTGACATGCAGTCAGAATAAGAGGAGCAGCCATAGCTGCAACTAAATACTTTTTGTCCATTTTACTGATTATTTTTCTAAATGATTTATTATTCTTTTGCGATTGCAAATGTCGGACATATACAGACACGAAAAAAGGTCATATAGAACACGATATTGTTCTTATTAAAGGATTTATTTGCAGAATAGTTTTTTTTCAAATATTTTTGTTCTAAAAAATAAATGTATAGTATGAAAAATATAGAATCAATCTCAATCAAACAGTTAGAGAATAAAGTTTTGTCACAAAACAGTCTAAAGTCCGACATATTGCTTTCTGCAAATATGAGATTCGATGAATCAATGTTCAGACATCCCAGCAGATTGGACGCATTTGCAGTTATATTCTGTGTCAGCGGAGAAGCTGAAGTTCAAATCAACCTAAAAAAATATATTCTTAAGAGTGGAACTATAGCTTTACATGTTCCTGAAAATATTATTCAAATTAAATCCAGCGACAATCTTATTATATATCCTTTTATTATTTCATCTAATTACATACAGAAAATACATTTTGAAACTAAAGACCTTATAAATCTTTATATGGCAGCAAAGACATCACCTGTTTTTTCTTTAGAATATTCAGATATTCATATATTGGAAAAATATTATTATCTGTTGGAAAGTATTTTGCAGACAAATACAAATTATAAGTCCAAGATTACGATAGGTATAGTGACTTCCTTTATGTATAAAATATATGAAGTACTGGTAAACAAGCTTAAAGAGAATGAACATAAACGAAAAATTCCAGAGAGATGCGAAATTGTTTTTGATGACTTTATTAAAGAAGTAAATCTTTTTAACGGAACCGAACATTCTCTCTCATTTTTCGCTGATCGACTTAATCTGACACCTAACTATCTTTCTGCAAGAGTTAAGGAATACAGCGGACGGACAGCAATGGAGTGGATTGAAGATTCTGTTATTCTTGAAGCCAAGACGATGCTGAAACATACGGATTTGAGTATTCAAGAAATTGCTTATAAACTGAAATTCCCGACTCAGACATTTTTTGGTAAATATTTCAAAAGGATAACAGGTATGTCGCCAAAGCAATATAAGGATTCTTAAATACTCCCAAATAACAACATGTGATGTAAGATAGACATTTAGTGATTATATTCTAATTGTTGAAGATTATTTATTAAAATAATAAATGATATGCCGTTATTAACAGATAAAGAATTAGCCGATATTTCCCCTATTTTCAGAGGAAATGCAGGCAACATACTGGCCAGACTACTGATGAGAATATTTTCCGTCAACAGTCTGAATGACCTTTATGACAGAAACTGTTCGTTTCAGGGTGAAGATTTCGCAAGGGCAATTCTTAATGAGCTTAATATAAAATATTCCATAAAGAATAGCGATGTTCTGGCGAATATGCCCGAAGGAGCTTTTATCACAATAAGTAATCACCCGTATGGAAGCATTGACGGAGTTATACTGGTTGACATGTTCGGTCATCTCAGAAATGACTATAAAGTCATTGTAAACAAAATCCTGTCAAGGATAAGGGCATTGGACAGAAATTTTATAAATGTCACCCCTAAGGGAAACGAAATGACAGCACGTCCCACTAAAGACAGCATTTTCGGCATCCGGGAGGCAGTAAGTCATGTGAAAAACGGACATCCATTAGGCATTTTCCCGTCCGGAGCTGTTTCAGACTTCAGCCTGAGAGATGGTTGTGTCCGTGACCGCCAGTGGCAGGAACCAATTATAAGAATGATTAAAAGACTTCGTGTTCCGATACTTCCGGTAAAATTTCTGGGAGGAAACTCGCCTTTCTTTTATAGTCTTGGACTGATAGATTGGAGGGTGCGCATCCTGAGGCTGCCTGCCGAAGTTTTGAACAAAAGAAACAAGACACAGGAGTTGGCTCTTGGAAATATAATTCTTCCTGAAGAACAGGACAGATATGAAAATATAAATGATTTTGGGGTATTCTTAAGAAATAAAGTGTATAATTTAAAATAATACTGGTGTGGAAAAAAATAAAGAAAACTCCGTGAGGATACAGACCTCCATACTTAACGGAGTGGAGAAAAAAGCACTGTTATTCCTTGCAGAAAGACA
>JAXEBI010000185.1:0-7665 GCA_034094155.1 Phocaeicola sp. | reverse complement strand
GTAATGATTATTTTGAAGCACTACAAATCGTGTATTTGTTGCTTTGTGTGTGAATAAAAGATTTAATATTATAAACAAGATTTAGAATCTTATGAAAAAGAATATTATTAGAACTGCATTCGTTGCAGCATTCGCTTTAATGGCTGGTTATAGTGTATATACATCACAACAGGAAAAAACAATGTCGGATCTTGCATTGGCAAATGTGGAAGCGTTGGCTAGTGGAGAAGAAAACCCTTTATGTCCTAATGGATGTTTGTCAAAACCTGGTAGCTGTTTTTGCTATGGTCCCTATCCTTATGAAGAAAAGCAATGGAAATGAGTTAAAGTAAAATCAAATCACATTGAAGTCTGTTTTATGTTTATTAACAAAATAAGTCTACAAAAGATAGAAGAACATAAAACAGACCTTCATTAAATAAGTTTACGAAACATCAGTTATATAACTCATTCGTGTTTTAATTTTATGCAAGAATATAAATTGATAAGAATGAAATGCACTAATTTGTTTTTAGCATTATTAACTATTTTGCAATTATGTAGCTGCAAGTATAGCTCGGAAAATATTAAATATTATGATGCTGATTTAAAAGTCATCAATGTAAAAGACAAAATACAAAATCTAAATATATTAACAAAAGATAAAGATATATCCATATTTGGTACTCCTTATATCCTTAATGATTATCTGATAATGAGCGATTATAAATCTCCAGATAAGCTGATTCATATCTTCAATAAAAATACATTCAAATATATCACTAGTGTTGGTGACAGAGGTATGGGTCCAAAAGAAATAGCTAATATGGGACGAATTGCTACAGATGAACGAACTAATACATTTTATGTGATAGATTATGGGCAACAGTCAATTTTAAAATACCCTATTGATAGTGTATTGTCCACCCCTAACTATGCTCCTAATCGTGATTTCATAATAGAAAAGCATCAATTTCCAAATGATTTCCAATATGTTAATGACACTTTGTCTTATGCCTTATTTATACAATTGCAACCATCAAAGAATGACTATAGACCGGTTCCCGCTAAATGGAACATGAAGACAGGTGAGGTTGTTTTTATGAATTATACAGGGCATCCTGATATTCAGCGTAAACGTACTAGTTTTTTTGCTTCTGTAGAAAATGGTATTTATGTAGAGGCATATTGGCATCACGATTTACTAAGTATATGTGACCTTGAAGGTAATCTGAAATATAATTTGTATGGGGAGCATTGGAATACAAAAACATCAAATGATTATCGTTATTATAAAGACATATTATTTTGTAAAAACAGGATAGTAGCTAGTTATCTAGGTGGAAAAAGATTGACAAAAGATAATGGAGAGATTACATCTAATTACCCTGACAAACTTTTGTTTTTTGATATGGAAGGCAACTATGTGAAAAGATTGG
This sequence comes from Phocaeicola sp., assembly GCA_034094155.1. Lineage (GTDB taxonomy): Bacteria > Bacteroidota > Bacteroidia > Bacteroidales > Bacteroidaceae > Phocaeicola. Next base: position 6,247 of record JAXEBI010000185.1, on the reverse strand, counting down.
ATATAGGTTATCCTATTTTTTCTATGTGCTACGATTCTGAGAATAATAGGTTGATATTTTCTTTAGACGATGAGACTCAGTTTGGGTATTTGAATTTACATGATTTATTGTAATATTCTCTATATAGGAATTACAACCTTAGCAAAGTTCTTGTACGGATTTACGACAAAGACAATCGAAAAGCATTGTAGATAAGCCTGTTATACCAGTTTTCTAGAGAAGCGTCAGAAAGTGAGATATAAAAAAATAGCGGAGATATGAAACCTATATGTGCAAAATGTTTGTTTTCATATTCCACTCCATGTTAAACCATTTAAAAAAGGAGGTATAACGGATACAAAAATAAAGATAATTTTTGAGTGATGCAAATCGAGATTGGTCGCTTAATGTGTGAATAAACAAAAGTAATTAACGAATAAAATTTAAATTTATATGAAAAAGAGTATATTTAAATTAGTTTTTTCATCAGCATTTGTTTTGGCAGCTGGATATAGCGTATATGCTTCACTGCAGAATGCTGATATGTCTGATTTGGCTTTGGCTAATGTAGAAGCGTTAGCAAATGGAGAAAGTGGAAGTTTTAATTGCTGGTGGGATAGTGTGGAGTGTAGAATTTGTTATGTAGGAGGAGATTGGTTAGGATGTCCTTGCGGTAGTCATGAATGGTAGCTATTAGTATTATTTCTAAAATAATATAATTTACTATTGTGATTTATAATGATAATTGCTCATTTCGTTAGATAATCCATCAATACTTAAAGCACAGGAAGTTAAAATTCATAATTTTACTTTCTATATAAAGAAGAGCCGTATCAAATGTTGTTTTATATTATATAATGATACGGCTCTATCTTTATGAGGTATGTTAACTGCAGTTTGGGAATAGAAAAGTAAAATTATTCTTATGACTATATTTAAATATATTAAACTATAAATTGAATAAGCTCTTAGGATATTTATTTTAAGTTTTCTTATTGCATTTTCTTCAACTATTCAATTTTCAGATTTATATTGACATTTACTCTAAATATTATTTGTCAGTAATTTAACATTAATAATAAGAAATTTTGTTATGATAAAAAACTGGGTATGGATTTTTTGTATAGTCATGCTTTACTCATGTAGCAAAAAAGATAGAAGTTATCCATATACGTTACAAGCAGTGGATTCATTTTTGAGCTATAATTTGGATTCGGATGTAAAGATTCCTTTGTCTATACGTAGCTTTATGGATAATGAAGGTAAGGAATATTTATATTTTCAGAATGGGGTTTCCCCAGAACTGTTAATATATGATATACAGAATGAGAATTTGGTGAAAAGAACTGTTTTTGAGGTGGAAGGTCAACATGCCATAAAGGGTGGTTTCTTGAATGGTTTTATGATAACTGATTTTAATCAGATATATATTGCAGGTTTGGCCAGTCGTGAACTTTATGAAACAGATACAACAGGCTATATCAAACAGATAAGAAGTTATGCAGAGACTGTTGAAGGATATAAACCTGTATGCTGTTTTAAAGATAATGGTACCTTTCAGTTTATAGATGGGAAACTGTACTTGCCGCAAAGTCTTAATTGGCAATTGGGAGAGGATGTAACTAGGGAAAGCGTGCTACTTTGTTGTATAGATACGCTTGCAGGAGATGTAAATATACTTCCCTTTAAATTTCCTTTGGATGATAAATCTATAATTAGAGGGACATCTGCATCCATTAATTCAGAGTATAAATACTGTTATGATGGCCGTCACTTTGTCTATTCATTTGCGTATATGGATAAATTGATGGTGGTAAATCCTTTGACGTCAGAAGTTGAGTACAAATCAGCTAAAAGTCAATATGCAGGGCACATAGCTTCCCCTTCTTTTCAAGATATTGATAATGAAACTTTACAAAGGAAAATTTGTGAATATCCAGCTTATGGAAATATAATGTATGATTCATATAACAAGGTTTATTATCGTGTGGTATATGTTCCCCAGGATATAGACAGGGACATAAATCCTATCTCCTTAATTCGTAGTGGGCGAAAACAGTTTTCTATAATAATTCTTGATGAGCAGTTCAATGTAATTGGAGAGCATTTATTCCCACCGTATATGTATAATCCAAGATTATGTTTTATAACGGGAGGTAAATTATACATTAGCACCAGTCATATTATGAATCCCAATTACAGTGATGATATACTAGAGTTTCAAATGATAGAACTAGTGAAAAGTAATTGTTTGAAGAAGTAACTTTGTGTATAACGAAAACAATATTAACCTATAACGAAATAGCTTATGAAACCTGTACAAGGTAATAATTTAGATTTTAGTTGACTAAATATTTATGTAGGAGTTGATGTCAATCTGAAATGTTGGTTGATTGCAATTTTATCAAAGCACAGTGTTCTGAAACGATTAAACCAAAATCCTGAATCGGAAACATTGCACAAGTATCAAAAGATAAGTTGTCAGGAAGGGAAATCTCCTTATTATAAAACTTGAAGTAAGAAAGGATAGAATTTAATTCTTGAATTATATACATAATATAAAAAATAATATTAAATTATTGACTACAAGATATTTGTGATGAGATTGCAAATAAATACGATATAATGAAGAGATGGTTTGAAATAATAATGAATATTGCCTTTGTGGGTACATGCCTGTTTCTGCTGTGGATTCTTGCACTTGTATTTGTGTTTGCATCCTTCCGAATACCAAGTGATTCCATGTCACCGGAACTACGTAAGGGAGATTTCGTGCTTGTGTGGAAACCTGTCGTTGGGGCACGTCTGTTTAACCTGAACAAATCACTTAATCTGGAACAGACAGACATTTACCGCTTACCGGGATTCAGGAAGATAAAGCGCAACGATGTGGTTGTGTTCAATTTCCCGCATCCAAACGACTGGAGCCATATAGAGATGCACATAATGAAGTATTATATCAAGCGTTGTATAGGATTACCTGGAGATACGGTTTCCATAAGGAAAGGGATGTTCAAGGTGAAAGGTGTAGACATAACTTTGGGGAATGTGGCCTCGCAGGAGCGCATAGGATTGATGCGTTCTGAGGATTTTCCTGATGGTGTATACAGGTGCTTCCCATACGACTCCCTGCTGGACTGGAACATAAAGGAGTTCGGGCCTCTGTTTGTTCCCGGAGAGGGGGATGTGGTGAAGATGAACCGTACGGGTGGAGTATTGTACCGCAAGCTCATTGAATGGGAACAGGGAAAGAAGATGTGTATAAAGGGAGATACAGTACTGCTGAACGACAGTGTGATAACTTCTTACCGATTCCGAAAAAACTATTATTTCGTAGCGGGAGACCATGGGGAGAACTCACAGGACTCACGTTACTGGGGCCTGCTTCCGGAGGAGTATATAGTTGGAGTGGCTTCGAGGATATGGAGATCTGAGGACAGCTATACCGGCGATATTTGCTGGGACAGGGTATGGAAGAAGATTGAATAAAAAGGAATACAGAACTTTTTTTGAGTGAATTTAGTTAATAAAACATCTAATATATTTTATTTGTGTTAAACCTATATAAGGAGGTGTGATTAATGTAAGGTTAAACGTTCTTTTAATTTTTGGCAAAAAATAATTTGCCACCTTAGGGAAGTTGATTTTTTGGTGTGTATTAAATTAATATTAATTAAGGAAAAGAATAAAAAATACAAAGCTATTATAGTAGCGATTTTTGCTTTGATTGCAGGTTATGGTGTATGTGTATCACAACAAGAAACGGAAATGTCAGAACTGGCCTTGGCTAATGTGGAAGCATTGGCACAGAGCGAATCAGGTGGGGGATATACTAAATATACAGGTCAATGTCCTGACCCTATTTCTTATAAACGTTGGGTAAGTTGTGAAAAAGGAGGAACTGAAGAATGTTATCCATCTGATTGTTGATATTATGATAAGATTTATTTGTATATTGAGTGCAATGTTAATATTGCACTCATGTTCTTATGAACAGAATGTTAAAGAAGGTACTTTTGTGATTGACTATAATGATAATACAATTTTTAAATGGGAGGATATTATTGATATTGAAGAGGTTATACCATTGGAAACAAATGACTCCTGTTTATTAAGTTACGCTAATAAATGTATTGTCGGTGATAATAGAATTGTTTATAGTGATAGCAAACAAAGAGCTTTATATGTCTTTGATAGAAAAGGAAAATTCATATATGCGATAGATGCCTTAGGAGTAGGAGATTTAGAATATACTATGATTAAAGATGTAATAGTTAGTCAAAATAAACTCAATATAATGATATTAGATAATACATCAATTCTTGTTTATGATTTGGCTGACGGTACGTATGTTGATAGAATTTCTTTGGATAAAAAGTTTGCTTCATCATTTTATCAATTTGCTGATGCTGGTAATGACAGATTTTATTTTTGGTCTACTGATTCTGACAGTAGTTTGTATGTTTTAGATAATGGGAATTTATATCCTATTAAAGAGCGTAATGGATTTCCTTTCATTTGTCAGAAATTTTATAGAGACGAAAATAATAAATTGAATTTAATCTCAGATTGTGGAAAATATTCAATAGAGACTATTATAGGTGATAGTCTTATTACAAAGTATTCTTTTGATTTTGGAAGTTTTGCATTTCCTTATGATAAGAATATTAAGACTGTGACTGAATGGGAAAGTATTGATAATAAACCTTACTTCAAGAGTCTACTTTCTGCTTATGAAACAAAAGATGTATTGTATGTAACTACTGCTACTCCCAATAGAAATATGTACTGCATAGCTGTTAAAAAGGATACATCTAACATTTTTTGTGGTAATCAGAATGTAGATACTCCAGTGGTTGTCATAGGTTCGGATGATTCTTCTTTTTATGGTATATTGTATCCTGCATTATTTATTGAAGATAACAACATATCTAATTTGATTAGAAAATACAATATATCAGATGATGATAATCCTTTATTGATAAAGTTTAAATTTGATTTTTCATCGATTTAAGTATTAAAATTTACCTTAATATATTATGCGATGTTAAGAAAGATTGAGATATGGTGTAATGATTTGGCCTTATCCCCTTCGCAATCCGAATAACAAGGGACAAGTGATGTATAATATAAAATTATTATATAGGATTAGTAAGTAAAAAATCTATCCATAAAGGAATACTATATATGAATAGTGTTGACTAACTTTAGGAGATGTTATTTTATTAGGATAGTTTATGGTTGATTTTTTTCTGTCTTGTATTTATAATGGGTTCATATTAGTTCTGAATGTCAGTATGTTGTTTTAATAGAATTTGTCATTTTATGTTGAAATACTTATAGAAATTCTATTATTGTGAACAGTTTTAATAGGAAATGTACATATTTGGTGTTGCTTCGAAGAGATGAAAGTTATAGGATATTATATGATTAGAACAGAGTTTGAAAGAATATTTAGTCGTATGAAATATGCATAAAATGAATGTTGAACTAAGGAAATGGTTATATAGAGTCATGCCGTGGTTAGCAGGGGTACTCCTTACCGGACTTGTGGGTGGAACCGTGCTGGTAACAGACGGAAGTTTGCCGTCCAATCTGCAGGGAGAGCAATGGCTGTGGCTTTCTGCCGTGATGACTGTAGTATTGCCTTTGTGGCTTGCCGGATATATTGTGAATCCACAGCGGACTGTCCGTATCGTGTCGGAGACAGTGCAATGGGTGCTGATGGGATTCGGTGCAGTGGAAGCTCTGCATGGACTGGGGCAGATTGCAGGTATATATCCGTCAAACCATTCGCTTTTTGTCCTTACGGGAACATTCTATAACCCGGGGCCATATTCAGGCTATCTGGCAGCTGTTCTTCCGATAGCCCTGTACCGGATGTTGGTATTGAACGGAAAGAAAGACCGCCTTTCGGTTGTGCAGTATTATCTATCGATGTGCGTACTGTTGCTGATATGCTGTGTGCTTCCAGCGGGCATGAGCCGTGCGGCATGGTTTGCTTCCCTGCTTTCGTGCGGATATGTGGTTCTCAGGGTTTACCATGTAAAAGTAAAATCTTTTGTATCGGAAAACAGATATGCCGTATTGGGCGTGTTTATACTCGGTTTGCTGTTTGCTTCCGGTACGTATTTCATGAAACGTGACTCGGCAGACGGTCGTTTGCTGATATGGAAGATAACTTCCCGGGCCATTGCCTGCAATCCTTGGGGTGAAGAAAACGGAAGGACTTTTTCCGCCATTTACGGTGATGCCCAGGAAAGATACT